>JBCCQK010000283.1:0-10530 GCA_039024375.1 Bacteroidota bacterium | reverse complement strand
CCGCAGGAATACCTTGTAGCAACCTAAAAATAAGTGGTAGCTTAGCTGTCTTGTCATAGCTTTGCCTAAACCTAAAAAAATCGTACTAAAAACATAGACCCTATTGTTGTTTTTGACGGTGTAAAAACCAAAAAACACCGATTTTTATCCCCTAGAAAGCTATCCATTTTTTTCAATCTGCCCTTCTCCCTGCCTTTTTTGCACAAAATTATATTTGGATTGACCCATAGTCTAAGATGGAAACTCGCTCTTGGCAGCGGTTTTCCCATACGGGCAGGCTGTTCAACAACGAGTTATATCGACAGGGTGCCCTACACCCTGTCGTATAACTCGCTATTTATTCCCTGCTGGCTTTTTTCTTATGCTAACCATGATTTCCAAGGAATTAAAAATGGGATACTTAATACCCAAACGAGAAAGAAAATTGCCATAGTCTTGGGGTAAAGTTCGTTATTTCTAATGGCAGGTAAAGCTATAACTAACAACCAAGTTCCTTTGTAAATAAATTGAATCAGCAATACTGGAGAAAATAGAATAGGTTTAAATAAACCTAATATGGAAAGTACAGCTATGCTCAACCACAAACAACCTACCAATTTCATCACTTCGGTTGGTTCATAGGCATTACCAAATGTTGTCATTGCGGCTGTCTTAGGACTCGAAATTGCTGAAATCGCAATTTGACCTGCTACAATAATATTTAGGATATAAAAGATTCTTAATGCAATCATTTTGAAGTTTCTTTTTCTAGCTGGTTTTTGAAATTTTGCATCACCTCTGGAAGAACAGATTTGAATCCACCCCCTAACATGGCTCCAAAGAACCGTTTTAGAAAACCTGTAAATTGAATATCATCTGTAAAGTAGGTTTGCCCTTCTTTGAATTTCAGTTCTCTCTTTATTACTAAATATCCTATAGGCATTTTCGTTTTAAAGGTATAAAATTCCCCTTCGGAATAGTCAGAGATTTCAAATTTTAATTTAGGCCCACTTTTGGGTATTAATTCCCCTTTTGCTCCCAGTTTAAAATCATCAAAAATAGTGGCTTCTTTTAATTCTGTATCCCACTTACTCCAATCTGATACTGTAATTAATTTTTTCCAAGCTTTTTCTTTTTCACAATTGACCCCAATTGTGTATTGAAAATGATAGTTTGATTGTTTTTCTAATGATGACATTTGAATAAAATTTAGTGAAATACAAATGTCTAAAGTTGTGAGTTGTTATCAATTAACCTATGTTAACTTTTGGCGTACTTTCTTCTAATTCTACTTAAAGATTGTGGAGCAATACCTAAATAAGATGCCAATACCTTTTGTGGTATTCTTTGCAACAATTCACCTTGGTTATTCAACATCTTAATATATCTATTCTGCGCAGTTTCCGATTGAAGTTCTTCTAATATTTCTTCTGTAAAAAACTGTACTTCTTGAGTGATTTTTCTGGCAAATAAGTTCCATGATTTCAGTTCTAAAAGTTTATAATTCTGTTCATAAGTCGTTTCCCAAATTACGGATTTTTCAATCGCTTGGATATTCTCTTTTGAAGGTGTATTAGTATTAAAACTTGCCTGTGAGGTAAAGCAATATGGAGCAATCGTAAAAAATTTTGTCACTTCTATTCCATTTTTAAGAATGAAGTATCTCAATAAACCCTTCTCTAAAAAATACAAATGTCTGCATACCTTTCCTTCTTTAAGTAGAAATTCGTTTTTTGACACTTCTCGCCTTCGGAAACTATTAGATATTTTAGCCCAATCTTTATTTGGGATTAACTGATACTGTTCTACAAAATTTCTAAATAATTGCAATAGTCTGATTTTTACTTTGAGTTGATTTTTTTCTTATTGTGTGTGCCACGAATGGGCACCAATTACTATCTGCTAAAGATAGGAAATTTCCTGCTGAAAGAAGCAGGACTCTAGGGAGATGAAAGTTTTCTCCACGCTAAAGTAAGTAGGCGTGTAGCAAGCCGCAAAGCCTGCTCCGAAAGTCGGAGGGCGCTTTCCGCGAGGATTGGTCTAAAGTCCATACGGATGCGATAAGTGGGACTGCAAAAGTTGGCATGTACGAACAGGAATCGCATAAGAGGCATGGATAGGGTGGTCGAGATAGCACACGGTGTCCGTATGGAACCTATCGAAGGCTGAACTTACAAAAGCCGTCCATGTAGATGCGCACAGAGTCAACGGAAAGAGGGTGTACCTTACCGTGGGAGAGCTGTCCGAACGTTTATCGTTGGAGGGCAGCAGTCAGCAGACGCCATAGTAACGATTGGTTGAGATACCAACTCGTGAAGGGCTGAAGGCCAAACGGCTAATAGGAACTTTCGCTTTAGTGCGTTTAAAATGGGTGACCGATTCCCTAGGCAAACAAGCCAAAGTATCTGAAAGGCAAGGTTTTGTAGGTGAAAAGAGCTATGAAACTGTTTGGTCAACCGCCGTGTACGTGGTCCGTACGCTCGGTGGTGTGAGAGGGCTGCGGTGGGTTATCTTGACTCACCGTTCCCTACTCGATTGTGCGGACGTTATTCTTTTTTAATTAAATGAAGTTCGAAATTCCATTGGTGTTTGCTTGGTTTTTGATTTAAATAATTTACTAAATTATTGTGAATGTTCAAACCCTAATCCGTAGGCAATCTCACTTATAGATAAATTCGTAGTTGATAACTTCACTTTGGCTTTTTCTATTAATTTATGATGGATGTGTTGTTGGGTGCTTTGTCCTGTTAAACTCTTTAGCATACCGCTAAGATAATCAGGAGTAAGATGCAAATTTTCAGCAACATCTTGAACAGTAGGTAAGCCTTTATCCATCAAGTCATCGTCATTGAAATAATCTTCTAAAAATTCTTCCAGTCTGTCCAGTATTTGATGATTAGATATTTTTCGGGTCAAAAATTGTCGCTGGTAAAACCTCTCTGCATAGTTGAGCAATAATTCCAACTGGCTTATGATTATTTGCTGACTGAATTGGTCAAGGTTAGCCTGGTATTCAGTTTTTATATTTTGTAGGATTCCTTTGATAATGTTCTCTTCTTTTTCTGACAAAAAAAGTGCCTCTCGGACTGAATAATTAAGAAATTGATATTTTTTAATGTTTGCTGCCAAGGTAGTACCAAATAAAAAATCAGGATGGACGGCTAAAATCCATCCTGAAGGTTTACTTTTTGCATCCTCCTCTACCAATTGTACCGAAATAACCTGCTCTGGAGAAAAGAAAGTCATTAAGCCTTCATCAAAATCATAGGACTGTTGCCCATAACGATATTTACCCACAATATTTCGTTTAATAGAAATAGTGTAAAATTGCTGCACCCATTTTAATTCACCATTTTCGGGTGTTGGATTTATCTTACTGTAATCCATCATACTGATTAAAGGGTGCTCTGGTGGAGATATGTTGTTGAAGCGATGTAGGTCACTTATTGTTTTTAGCCTTACAGGTCTTGACACTATTTTATGATTTATTGGTGAAGACAGGTTTTAAAGGTACAATTTAGAAAGGGAGATTTACCCCTGTAGTTGTTTTTGCCCAATCCCAAAGTTTAGTATTAAGGTTTTCGTTTAAGGCTGCTGTATCAATTTTTGCTATAGCTGGTTTGCCTTTTTGCTCATTAGGTCCGTCTGGTCCCCAATATTGTCCACCCTCCGCATCTTCACGCAAACAGGCAGCCAAGGTCGGTTGAGCACCCTCTTTAGCAGTCATTAAATCAAGTGACGCGAGCATATCTTTGTCCATATGGACTTGCAAATCAGTTTTACTAAAACCGGGGTGAGCTGCCAAAGACTTTATTTGATTGTTGTTTTTCCTAAGCCTTTTATCAAATTCGAGTGCAAAAATTAAGTCTGCTAATTTACTTTGCCCATATTCTCTCCAATTACTATACGGTTTTTCCAAATGGAAATTATCAAAATCAATACTTGCACCTCTGTGTGCGATACTGCTTAATGTGACCACTCTTGAACCCTTTGTTGCTTCCAGCAATGCAAACAAATGACCCGTCAATGCAAAATGACCTATGAAATTTATGCCAAATTGAATTTCAAAACCGTCTTCCGTTTTTGAGGGAGGTGGTATCATTACTCCTGCGTTATTAATCAGTAAATCAAGTCGTGATTCTGATTCAGTTACTTCATCAGAAAAGTTTTTTACAGAACTTAGACTTGCCAAGTCCAGATGACTATAAACGAGTTCGCCAGTTCCACCTTGAGTTTTCATTTTTTCTAAGGCGTTCAATGCTTTTTCTTCATTACGACAAGCCAAATAAACTTTGGCTCCTTTTTGATACAAGTCCAATGCAGTTTCATATCCTATGCCTGTATTTGCACCTGTTACGATTACTGTTTTTCCAGATAAATCCATCATTTCTATTTTAAATTAAACAATAGCACAAAGATGAACACTTCTGAAATGGGCCAAGTAGCCAAATCCGTGATAGTTGTAGCTAAAAACGATTTTTGATTGATTATTGAGAACGGGCATTTTTGTAATGTCGCCCAACACTAAGGTTTGTATGAGCCGTTGAGCCGCACCAAAGGCTAGCCAAATGTTTCCATATTGAGTCGGCTCAATGGCACATGACAAACAAGTTGAACGAAGCCCTTGTTTTGCTTAGCCCCTATGCAATTTGTAAGCAGGGAACGTCCACTGGCGGCTTCGTATGTATTATCAAAAAGTAAAATACGAAAATTAAATCACAAAAAGGGCAGAAGCATAGATTAATTTTTGTTGTTGTATGCATATTGTTTTTATTGAATAAGAAATGATTGGGCATCAGCTACCCGTTCAGTCAATGAGTCATTAAGCTGTAAAGGGGATAAGGTCGCCTTCGGGGGTATGAATCTGAATTTGTAGGGGTGGACTTCTACCAATGGGAATAAATTGTTGAGGGATGAACCCAATTTGGGTCAACGCTTTTTGTTGGCAAAAAGGACAAGCATCGGGGTGGACTCCCGTCAGTTGCTCTAACCGCTCTTTCCAATGAAGGGGACTAACTGGGGGGCGTTTATACTTTAAAAGAGCCTGTGCCGTTTTGAGTTTGGTTGTTCGATTACGAATGGCGAAGAGGCCAAAATACCGAATCCGATGGAATCCTTTGGGGAGTACATGTAGCAAAAAGCGTCGGATAAATTCTAAGACATTCAAAGTCAGTTGAGTTATTTTGGGTAGTCCTTTTTTATCCTTTTGCCGGTAATTCTTGACGGAAAAAGTCAGTTGGTTGCCTTTCAGAGCAACTATTCGGTGATTGGAAATGGCGACTCGGTGCGTATATCGACTGAGGTGATTCAAAATTTGAGCAGGCCCACCAAAAGGCTTTTTAGCGTACACGTTCCACGCTTTTCGTTGAAGCTGTTCAAATAGGTGTCGTAGATGAAATAGGTTACGATACTTTTGGGCCGAGCCGTAAAATTGGAGTTGGTCGGTTTCGTAGGCACGGGTCAGTAAGTGGAGAAAAATGGCTTTAAAAATGGGCGCTAGTACTTTTTTATTAGGCGCCAAAAACGCCTTTTTTCGAGTGGGTATCCATTTGGTAGCCGATGGATTCAACCCACCCGCAGGAATGATGAGATGCAAATGGGGGTGCAACGATAAGTTAGACCCCTATTGCCTGCCCCGACCCTTCGGGGTATGTAAAACCGCAATCATGCCCGTCTGAGCGCCCAACCAACGTTTATCCTTGGCTACTTGTCGAATCGTTTTCCAAGTGGCCTCAAATAGTAAATTGTACATCAATAAGGGTATGGGTACTTGCGGGTTTAGTGAGTTGCGCCTTTTTCTTGGCTTTGTTAAAAATGTGCTGGACGGTTCGCTTGCTGATGGGCGTTAAGGAATCGGCCCCATTGAATAAAAATTGGTTAGGCCGATACCGTTTGTAGTAGAGCCGTAAATGGACCAGTATCTTTTGGGAGAGAAGGGTGTAGCGGTCTTTGGCGCCTTTGCCTTGTCGAACTCTAATGAGCATCCGCTCCGAATCAATGTCGGTAATCCACAAATTGGGTACTTCTGAAATACGCAGGCCACCACTGTACAGTAGCATCAGAATCGCTTTGTGTTTCGTATTGGTGGTCACTTCAAAAAGGCGGTTGACTTCCGATAGGGAAAGCACATTGGGTAGCGTCTTGGAGCGTTTAGACCTCGGTATCTTTTTAGCATCCCAACCTTTATCCAAAATATGGACAAATAAAATTTTGAGGGCACTGTATGCCCCATTGACCGAGGATTGGGCGTATTTTTTTTCTTTGACGAGGAAGGCCAAATACAATTGAACCGCTTCTAGATTTAGCCGAGAGGGACAACGATTGTAATGAAGGGCAAAAAGTTGAACATGATGCAGGTAACTTTTAATCGTATGGGCTGAATAGCCTTTGATGAGCAAGTAATCGAGCATCTTTTGTCTAAGTGGTGTCATGACTAAAATGTTGAGTAAAACAATGAATTTATCGAACTCAAATTTTAGCTTTTTATACACTTAATCAACTGTTAAACAGTAGTTTGTGTGACTGTGTGGTGGGTTACCGCAGCGCGGTTTTGTTCAACTTGTGTATATAAACGATTTTGTTCATATACACGTAATCGAAAAATACACAAACAAGTGTTTTATTTGTATATTAAGCGATTAAAGGTTGCTGATTTTTAGATTTTTACTTCGATGAGGTGACGCTATTTTTAAAATTGCAATTATCATATTTGTATATTCTTTGTAGATAAAGAACTATTGAGTAGTTTTAACCTAATCCTTTTTCTCCTTCTTCACCTCCTTAGTAGCCTCCATCACCTCCTTAGTCGCTTTCTCCAATTCCTTCAATTGCTTCTTCCGCTTCGCCGCCGCCACGTCTTCCTTCGATTTAGCCGACTTCTTTTTAGTCACGGTCTCCGTTTTGGCAGTTGGTTCCCCCGATTTTTTCTCACTGAAAATGAGACCATTATTACCTTTGTCAATAAAAATGGTATCGCCCTCAGCGTATTGACCACCAATCAGCAATTTCGATAGTTGGTCCACGACTTCCTTTTGTAGCACTCGCTTCATCGGTCTCGCACCAAATTGCGGGTCGTAGCCCAAGTCGGCGAGGAAGTCCATGGCGGGTTCACTGATTTCGAGGCTTAATTCTTGCTTTTTGAGCATCTTGCGGGTCTTCCGCAGCAGGAGGTTTAGAATCTGCTTAATCTCCGCCAAAGTGAGCGGCAAGAACATGATTTTTTCGTCGATTCGATTAAGGAATTCGGGACGAAGATTCTCCATCAAAAGTTCAAAGACTTCTTCGTGGGTGGTGCTAAGAATGTCTTCTCGATGTTCTTCGCCTGCGTCGAGTAAGTCTTCAAAATTTTCCAAGATAATCTCGGCGCCCATATTGGACGTCATGATGATAATGGTATTTTTAAAGTTGGCGACTCGACCTCGGTTGTCCGTCAATCGACCGTCGTCCAATACTTGTAGGAGAATGTTGAAAGTATCGGGATGCGCTTTTTCAATTTCATCTAACAAGATGATAGAGTAGGGGCGACGTCTTACCGCTTCGGTCAACTGTCCCCCTTCGTCGTAACCCACGTAGCCCGGAGGCGCTCCGACCAAGCGAGACACCGCGTGCCGCTCTTGGTATTCGGACATATCAATCCGAGTAATGGCCTTTTCATCGTCAAAAAGCACTTCCGCTAGCGACTTCGCTAATTCCGTTTTACCGACCCCCGTTGGCCCCAAGAAGATGAAGGAACCAATGGGCCGACCTTCGTCCTGCAAACCCGACCGACTGCGCCGAACGGCATCCGAGACGGCTCGTACTGCTTCGTGCTGACCGATTAATCGTTGCCCAATTTCGCCTTCTAAGTTGAGTAGTTTATCTTTCTCGCTTTGCACCATTTTGGTGACGGGAATGCCCGTAGCTCTAGCGACTACTTCGGCAATGTCGTTGGCGGTTACTTCTTCGTTGGTAAAGCGGGATTCGTCGGAGAGTTTGTCCAGTTTTTCTTCGGCCACTTTTAGTTTGACCTCCATTTCCTTGATTTGCCCGTAGCGGATTTTAGCGACCGTTTCGTAGTCGCTTTCCCGTTCGGCTTTGGCCGCTTCGAGTTCTAGTTCTTCGATTTCTTTTTTGATATTCTGAACGGTATCGACAATCTCTTTTTCACTTTTCCACGCCGCTTTCAAGCCGTCTAATTTTTCTCTAGCATTAGCGATTTGCTCGTTGATGGCTTTGAGTTTCTTGGGCGTATTTTCCCGTTTGATGGCCGCTTTTTCAATTTCTAATTGTCGCACCTTTCTATCCCATTCGTCAATTTCTTCGGGAACGGAATCTAATTCTAATCGCAACTTGGCCGCCGATTCGTCAATCAAGTCAATCGCCTTATCGGGCAAATGTCGGTCGGCGATGTAGCGGTGGGATAATTCCGCCGCCGCAATCAACGCTTCGTCCAAAATCTCGATTTTGTGGTACACCTCGTAGCGTTCTTGCAATCCTCGCAAAATGGAAATGGTGTCTTCTACGCTCGGTTCTTCAATCAAAACGGTCTGAAAACGACGAACCAAGGCTTTGTCTTTCTCAAAATATTTTTGGTATTCGTCCAAGGTCGTTGCTCCGATTGCGTGCAATTCTCCTCTAGCCAAAGCGGGTTTTAGGATATTGGCTGCGTCCATAGCACCGCCGCCACCGCCCGCACCGATTAGGGTGTGGATTTCGTCAATAAACAAGATGATTTCTCCGTTGGAATCGCTCACTTCTTTGATGACCGCTTTGAGTCGCTCTTCGAATTCTCCTTTGTATTTAGCACCCGCAATCAGACCCGCAATGTCGAGGGTAAATATCTTTTTGGTGCGCAAATTATCGGGTACGTCTTGGTTGACGATTCGCCACGCAATGCCTTCCACAATCGCCGTTTTTCCGACGCCCGCTTCTCCAATCAAAATTGGATTGTTCTTCTTTCGTCGAGACAATATGTGCAGCACCCGTCGAATTTCCTCATCCCGACCGATGATGGGGTCCAATTTACCCGTTTCGGCCCGTTCGTTGAGGTTAATGCCAAATTTGGAAAGGGCATGATACTGATTGTCCGTACTTGGGTCGGTCACTTTTTTGCCTTGACGCAACTCTTTGATGGCGGCGACCATTGCTTTTTCGGTAGCGCCCATTGCTTTGAGCATATTGCCCCCTTTTCCCTTCCCCTGCAAAATGCCCAATAACATCAGCTCTACGGAGATATATTCGTCGCCAAATTCTTTCAAAGATTTTTTGGCCCGAGCCAAGGCTTGGTTGGCGTCGTTGGTCAAATACTGTTTGTCGGAACCCGAAACGCGGGGGTAGTTCTTACAAACTTTGGTCAATTCCTCCTTCAATTTTGGTAAATTGACATTCATTTTTCCCAACAAAAAAGTAGAGACATCCTCGGCTTGTTCTAAAATACCTTTGACTAAGTGGGGCGTGTCAACGGTTTGTTGTTCGTAGCCAGCAGCAATTTTCTGGGCTTTCAGAATACATTCTTGCGCCTTTATCGTGAAATTATCGTACG
Organism: Bacteroidota bacterium; assembly: GCA_039024375.1. Taxonomy (GTDB): domain Bacteria; phylum Bacteroidota; class Bacteroidia; order Chitinophagales; family Saprospiraceae; genus JAFMDF01. Next base: position 1,031 of record JBCCQK010000283.1, on the reverse strand, counting down.
TCATGTTTTTAGGTCGGTTTATTATTAGTACACGGTTAACGGTACACGGTAAGCCAAATATTATGAAACTGCAAAATAATGGTTCTACGGTTAGGGCGTCTATTATTTAGCAGAAAAATTAGATGAGTTGGTCTAAAAGCCAAAATAAAAACTTTCCAAGTTGATGTTCTAGTGGTGCGTCAGATATAAGGCTGGACGTTTACTAAACTTCCAAAGTTTAGTAAACGTATGGCTGCAAATGAGCATTACATTCGCTACACCGCCGATGTTTTGGCGTAAAAGAATTGCCTTCATTTACAGTCGAATAGTTCCCAATATGAAGTTTGTATTTTTTACGTTATCTTTTTTACACACCAATTAAAAACTATAGCAAAAGACTATTTTCATAATTGCGTAAAAGAAGCACTGGAAAAAGAAAATTGGGAGATTTCGGCTGACCCACTTCGTATATATATTTCTGAAACAGCCTATTTAGAGATTGACTTAGCGGCAGAAAATGTTTTCGCTGCGGAAAGAGGTGATTCAAAAATAGCGGTAGAAGTCAAAAGTTTTTTGAAGAAATCCTTTATTTACGCTTTCCATGAGGCTATTGGTCAATATTTGGATTACCAAAGTGCCCTTTCCGACGTAGAGCCCACTAGAAAAATATATTTGGCAATACCAGAGGATGCTTTTTATCACGAGCTATTTCAAGGAAAATTTATACAAAAGCGTTTGAAAGAGGAAAAAGTCAATTTGATAGTTTTTGATTTTTCAGAAAATAAAATTGTGAAATGGATAAATTACTAAAATATCAATCAGTCTTGAAGAAAGTACTCACTGAATATAAAAATCAGGGAGCAAAATATAAAGATGCAAAAGAGCAACTTGAAACACAGCTTCTTTTTGATGATGTTCATAGCCGCTATCAAGTTCTGAGAATAGGTTGGGAAGGACCCAAAAATACATTTTTGGTAATTTTTTATTTTGAAATACAGAATGGGAAAATATGGATACAGCGCCATATTTCTGATTATGACATTGTTGGAGAT
>JBCCQK010000282.1:0-10541 GCA_039024375.1 Bacteroidota bacterium | reverse complement strand
GATAATCTTTTTCTAAAAATTAGGAATCAAATACTAATTTTTCTAGGTATAAATCCGAACAAGGCTTAACTTAGCGAATTTTCGCCTATTTCTTAATCAAAAGGTAATTACTTAGGCGCTATGGTGTTTTGGTATTCTGGTTTTACGGTTGCGTCAGCTTTGACCAGAATAGTACTTTTTTTGAACAAGATTTTTTCCATCAGTGGATTACCATAAAACCAAAACATCATAAGACCACAAGACCTAAGTAGTTACATCAAAAGAATTTCAATATGGCCAATACGTCGATGTGGACGGGTTCTGATAAATACCTTTGTGACAGCGAGTTAGCTCAAGCATTTCATATGTCAAGAGTACTTGGAATGCCCCTTTTAATGGAGGGAGAACCGGGAACGGGTAAGACCGAACTGCCGATTCAGTTTGCGAAAGATAACGACATAGATTTGTTCGTTTATCCCGTTGGGTCTAAAAGTACGGTAGAGCAGTTTGTTGCCAAGTTTGACCATGTAAAGTATTTAAGAGACTCTCAAATCGAAGTACTAAATGCCCAAAGAGAGGAAAAGGGCTTGGATAAAAAGTTGAGTACGGGCGGTCGAAGTACCGAGCGACTGGATGATTATGTCCTACTCGGGCCGGGTGCCAAAGCTTACTCAAAACCGAACTCCGTTTTATTGATTGATGAAATCGACAAAGCACCCAGAGAATTTCCCAACGATTTATTATACGCCTTGAGTCACCGAAAATTTATCCTGCCCGAATCGGGTAAAGAAATTGCGGTAAGCGAGGAGGATATGCCCGCAATTGTCATCACGAGTAATCGAGAACAAGAACTACCGACGGCGTTCAAAGGGCGATGTATCTACCACTATATTTCTTTCCCAACGGCGGAAATGATGCTAGAAATTGTTCACAAACACTATCCCGATGCGGATGCCGAAATCATCCAAAAGGCGATTCAACTGTTTTACCAAATTCGACATTTAGGCTTAGAAAGAGCGCCGAGTACTAGAGAATTATTGAATTGGTTGAAATACTTAAATACGTTTAAAAAGGATAAAAGCCTCGAAAAATTGGTCAGTATGGACGGTATGGGCGTGTTGGTCAAAACGCAGGCGGATATGAAAATATTGGAGCGAAATCGAGCGCAGTTGAAGGTTTAAAGCAGGTTGATAGGTTAATAGGCTGAAAGGTGTAGAGGTTTTCTAGATTTATACAGGTATATGGGGTTAATGAGGTTTATCAAGTTCTACTTTACACACCTCATTAACCTCATAAACCTAGTTCAACCCTGAACCTCTCTACCTCTCAGCCTCTCCACCTCTAAACCTTTCCGCCTTTTTACCTTTCCACCTCTAAACCTACAAAATCATGTTTCCTACTTTACCACATACCTTTCGCAAACACAAACTGAACGCCGACGTTCGCACCCTTCTCCAATTGCGCAAGTCGATGGAAAAGGGCTTAGTCAATACGGTGGGGGATATGTATTTGGTGCTAAAAGCCTTAATTACTAACGACCCAAAGGAGTTTGGTCCCTACACGGCGGCTTTTTACGAGTATTTTTTGTCGGTAGAAATCAAAAAAGGGGAAACGCTAGAAAGCGCATTGGTACGCTCCGAGACTTTTCAAGAATGGAAGAAAAATTTCTTGGACGGCGAAGAAGATGATGGTAATTTACCCGATATTAAAGAATTGGTGGACCGATTTCTGGATGAAGTACATATCAGCTCTTTTGATATAAAAAAAGTGTTAGATGGGCAGGATATTTTGAGCAAAGATGACCCCAATCAAACGGACAATGCTAATGCGGATATGGACCCCGGTCGGCCCGATAAGCTGGATAAAATGGCCGATTACCGTAATATTTCGATGGAGGAATTGAAGCGACGCATGGAAGCAGTGGCCAAACAGCAAAAAGGAAAGCATAACGGTGGTAGCCACTGGATTGGGTCGGGTGGTATTTCTCCTTACGGAAACAACGGCGCGGCGGCGGGCGGCATTCGGGTTGGTGGCGGTGGTGGTGGAAAAATGGCGAGAAAAGTGGTCAACGACCGCCGATTTTATCCTGCCGATACTAAGGCGTTGCTCAAAGACGATAATATTGATGCCGCTTTGGCTATTTTGAAAGGCATTGAAGACGAATCCGCCGAGGTGATTTTGGATATACCCAAAACGATTACGGAAGGATTGAAACAGGGCGGTATTTTCTTACCCTACGAAAAAGAAAAGGTCAATCACAAAGTGCAGGTCATTCTGATGATTGATAACGGTGGACTTTCCATGACGCCGTATATCAAAGCGGTGCAAAAGCTGTTTTCCAAAATGAAAACTCGTTTTGCCCACGATTTAAAAACCTATTATTACCATAATACTATTTACAACGGCGCTTACAAAGATGTTCGACGAACGCAATTTGTGCCCATCGAAAAAATTGCTTCCGAAGATAAAAATTACAGCTTATTTGTGATTGGTGACGCCGATATGGCTCCTTACGAATTAGGCAAAACCAGCATCGAAACGTGGGAAGTACTCACCAAAAAGTACAAAAGAATCGCTTGGATGAACCCGATGGCTGAACGCTATTGGTATTCGTCGGACACTATTCCCGTTTTGAAACGGGTGATGCCAATGTATCCGTTGACGCCCGAAGGGATTGAAAAGGCCGTTGCGGAAATGAATCGGAAGCGGAAGTATAATAAAAAATGAAAATGCAGGAACTACTATCTACCTACGCCGTCATTCGAGAATATCCCGTACAATGGGGAGAAATGGACGCTGCTAACCACGTCAATAATTTGATTTACCTTCGGTGGTCGGAAAGTGGGCGCATTGCCTTTTTTGAACACTTAGGTTGGCCGTTTAGTTTTGGAAAAGGTATCGGTCCCATTTTGGGTTGGCAAGATTGTAAATATATTTTTCCCATTACTTATCCCGATACTGCGATAGTTGGCACCAAAGTCGTTGAAATTCTAACCGACCGTTTTGTGATAGAATCCGCTATTTTTACCAAAAAACATCAACGAATTGCCGCTATCTCCAAGCAACAAATTATTCCTTATGACTACACCAATCTTCGGAAAGTGCCGATACCAGAAGATTGGTTGATTGCTATACAGCAACAAGAAAGCAGTATTTGACTATAATGAACTATGCCCTCCCTTTGCTTCTAACAACATAATGACATTTTGACGTATTAAATAAAGTTATTCCGTCAAATCGTCACTTTCCCTTATCTCGTTCCTACCATTTTGTCCTCTTTTTTGGCTTGGTATATCAATTGATACTGCTAAGGGTGTAAGATTTTTGTAAATTAGGAAATGTCCGGAATAGACTGCTGAACCTAATGGTTTTTAAAATCTTTTATTTGAAAAAAATGGTTTATACAACCATCAAAATCCTATAAATATGAACTTGAATAATATCACCCTCAAGACACAGGAGGCGCTACAAAGAGCACAACAACTGGCCCTAGAAAAAGAGCATCAGTCGATTGAGGTTGGGCACTTATTGCAAGGAATGTTTGAAGTGGACGAAAACGTTACGCCCTATATCTTTAAAAAATTATCGGCCAATTTACCTGCCGTTCGACAGGCCTTGGCGGCTATTGTAAATGGTTATCCAACCCAGTCGGGTGGCGGACAGTACCTCTCTCGACCCGCCAACGAAGCGGTGCAGAGAGCAGGAACTTTTCTGAAAGAATTTGGCGACGAATACATTGCTTTGGAGCATTTATTACTCGGTATTTTGCGAGTTTCCGACCCCGTTGCGCAATTGCTGAAAGATAGTGGATTGAATGAAAAAGACCTCAAAGCGGCCATCAAATCACTTCGAAAAGGGTCAAAAGTGACATCACAGGGCGCCGAAAGCACTTACAATGCTTTGCAAAAGTACGCGGTCAATCTGAATGAAAAGGCGCAAAAAGGAAAGTTGGACCCCGTCATTGGTCGGGACGAAGAAATCCGCCGAGTACTGCATATTTTAGCGAGAAGAACAAAGAATAACCCACTTTTGATTGGTGCGCCCGGTGTGGGTAAAACGGCGATTGTCGAAGGGTTGGCCCATCGAATTATCAACGGTGACATTCCCGACGACTTAGAAGATAAAACGATTTATGCACTAGATATGGGCGCTCTGATTGCGGGGGCCAAATACAAAGGGGAGTTCGAAGAGCGATTGAAAGCGGTCATCAAAGAAGTCACCGAATCGGACGGTAACATTATCCTATTTATCGACGAAATTCACACGCTTGTCGGTGCTGGTGGTGGACAAGGAGCGATGGATGCCGCAAATATTTTGAAGCCCGCTTTGGCGAGAGGAGAGTTGCGGTCAATTGGCGCAACGACTTTGGACGAATACCAAAAGTATTTTGAAAAGGACAAGGCGTTAGAACGACGATTCCAGACCATTGTGGTGGACGAACCGACGATGGACGATGCGGTTTCTATTCTGAGAGGTCTAAAAGAACGCTACGAAAGCCACCACAAGATTAATATCAAAGACGAGGCCATCGTTGCTTCGGTTCAGTTGTCACACCGATACATTACCGATAGATTTTTACCCGATAAGGCGATTGATTTGGTGGACGAAGCGGCGGCGAGATTGCGTTTGGAAATGAACTCAATGCCCGAAGAGTTGGACGAGGTAGAACGAAAGATTCGTCAGCTAGAAATTGAGCGAGAAGCAATGAAGCGAGAGCAAGATGAGGCTAAAATTATTTTGCTCAATGCGCAAATTGCTAATTTAGAGGACGAGCGCAATCAGTTTAAAACCCAGTGGGAATCGGAGCGAGCAGTGGTTCTAGGTGTGCAAAAATCGAAAGATGAAATTGAGCAGTTGAAGCAGCAAGCGAAGCAATTGGAGCGAGCAGGTAACTTCACGGAAGTAGCCGAAATTCGCTACGGAAAAATTCCAGCGGCCAAACAGAAATTAGAGGATTACAACCAGCAGCTAATCGACCTACAGAATAAAGGTAGCAAATTGGTAAAAGAGGAAGTATCCGCCGAAGATATTGCTGAAATCGTGGCTAGGTGGACAGGGATTCCAGTAACCAAAATGTTACAGAGCGAGCGGGAAAAATTGTTAAACTTGGAGGACGAATTGAGTCAGAGAGTAGTGGGTCAAGCACCTGCCATCGAAGCCATTGCCGATGCCATTCGCCGCAATCGAACGGGTTTATCCGATGACCGTAAGCCGATTGGTTCTTTCCTTTTTTTAGGGTCAACGGGCGTAGGGAAAACGGAGTTGGCGAAAGCCTTGGCGGAGTTCCTATTCGACGACGAAAATATGCTCACCCGTATTGATATGTCCGAGTACCAAGAACGGCACGCCGTAGCCCGATTGGTTGGAGCGCCTCCGGGATACGTTGGCTACGACGAAGGTGGGCAATTAACGGAAGCCGTTCGTAGAAAACCCTATTCGGTGATTCTGCTCGACGAAATTGAAAAAGCGCATCCCGATGTGTTTAATATCTTATTGCAAGTGCTGGACGATGGACGATTGACGGACAATAAAGGACGAGTAGCGAATTTCAAAAACGCCATCATCATTATGACGTCTAATATGGGCGCCGAAGTAATTCAACAGAATTTTGCCCGTTTAGACGGTACTAACGAAGCAGAAGTATTTGAAAAAACGGAAGGATTGGTGTTTGAAGTGTTGAAACAGTCTTTACGGCCCGAGTTCTTAAATCGAATTGACGAGGTAGTGATGTTCCAACCGTTGAACGCCAAGCACATTCGTCAGATTGTTGAGTTGCAGTTGAAAGGGCTAGAAACGGTTTTGGAAAAGCAGGAGATTACGCTACAAGCAACTCCGCAAGCCATTAGCTACATTGCAGGCGCTGGCTTCGACCCGCAATTCGGGGCAAGACCCGTCAAGCGCGTTATCCAAAAGAAGGTGCTGAATGCCTTGTCGAAAGCGATTTTGAAGCAAGAGGTACAGCCGAGTTCAACGGTGGTGTTGGATTCGTTTGGGGATGGATTGGTGTTTCGGCAGCCGACAAAAACGGACGAAAAGGTTGCGGCATAAAAAAAAGTCGAACCAGTCCCCCAACCAGTCCGACTTTTGTAAAATATTTTTTTGTCGTTACTAACTATTATTCAAAAGCTGTACCAAAAAATGATTTTCAAAAGACAATCACCTCTAAACTAATCAAATACAAAAAGATGGTGATTTGTAAAACACCGAATAATTGCTAAAGAAATGGGGCGTTGATGCCCCGTTTTTTTTGTTTGAGGATGTACTTTTGCGGTATGAATGCTAGTGAATATTTTTCTATTTTGTACGAAGACGTCGATTTCATTGCCATCAATAAACCTACGGGTATATTAGTGCATCGAACGAAGATTAGCGAAGACAAACGGTTTGTTTTGCAGCTATTGCGCCGACAAATCGGCTATCGTATTTATCCCGTCCATCGGCTAGACCGAGCCACTTCGGGCGTTTTGATTTTTGGAAAGCATAAAGAAGCTGCTAGCGATTTATCCGAATTATTTCGGGCAAAAGAAGTGCAAAAAACGTATTTGGGGATTGTTAGAGGCTACGTGGAAACAGCCGCAACGGTAAATTATCCTTTAGCCAAAGAAAAATGGTTGCCTAAAAAGGAAGCCATTACCCATTATAAAAAATTAGCACAAACGGAAATTTCCGTTCCGATTAGTCGCTATTCCACCGCTCGTTATTCTCTAGTAAAAGTTCGTTTGGAAACGGGGCGCCGTCATCAAATACGCCGCCATTTTTCTCATCTACGCCACCCTATTATTGGAGACAAAAAGCACGGAGACGTCAAGCATAACAAACATTGGGCGAACGAATTTGGGGTTACTCGGATGTTGCTACACGCCAGTTCTTTCGAGTTTATCCATCCTTTTACGCAAGACAATATTCGGATTACCGCTTCTTTAGACGTAGATTTTGAGCGAGCAATAGCATTACTTTTTCCCGATTTGAGCATCTTACCGAACTTGACAAATTAGGAATACGGATGGAACGGATTGGAAAGATTTGAACGGATTTCTACACTGCGTTTTTACACTTAAGGAGAAAATCCGTCTCTATCCGTATTATCCGTTCCATCCGTGTTCCCATCCAGTACAATTGAAACGAACGACTATCTCAATCGTCTTCCATTCGAATACCCTTTAGGCCAACCAATCTTACTACAAGTGATACAACTAAGCCGCCAAGACCAATACGATATTTTTGAAAATGCTATCAGTTGGATAGTCGTTTTTGGGATGCTCATCTACGGAGCGTCTAAGGGCGTCCAATTTTCCAATGACGCTTTGCCCGACAAACTCGTTTCAGAGATGACGGGAATGGAGTTGATGTGGTCTTTTTACGGCTACTCGAAACCTTTTGTACTGATTGTCGGGGCATTGGAAATCATCGGTGGTCTATTAATCCTTTTCAAAAAAACGAGGCTAATTGGTTGTTTCTTTACTTCTCCGATACTGATAAATATCATTTTACAAGACTACTTCTACGGTGTACATTGGGGTGCTTTGAAAGCCGCATTGATTTACCAAGGTATCCTCCTGTTGATTATTTGGTTGAACCGACACCAAGTAGTTGCTGGAATTAAGCAGGTTCTACTCAATTCAACTACAAAAATTAGCGGAGTCTTAATCCTAAAATTAGGTATTGCCTTTGTCTTATTCGTTATTTTTAGAATTGGCGAATATTGGATGACGATAGTGTGGTAGCGATATAGGTCCATATAGTGGGTTTCGACTCTGGAGAGTCGAGATACTTATCAACGTACCACGACTCTCCAGAGTCGTAAAAATTACTTAGCTCCTCACCCCTTCTGAGCCTTCCAAGCGCGCACCAGCATGATTATCGAACTGTAACTTTTCATGCCTTCCGAAATGCCTTGACTTTTCAAATACGTATCGTAAGCGGCATAGCGGAGTTTGGGTAAAATATCGGGATATTTGTCTAAGCTTTCGTTGATGCTATCCAAATCGGCTTTGAACCCCTCGGGTAACTGCTCTCGAAAGTCGGCGTAAGCGTCCATGTCAAACCGTTGGTAGGCGATGGCCACGTAGCGCCAATAGCACATCAGACCAGAATAGCGCAAATAAGCATTATCGGAATTTTGGGTCGCCAAATAGCCCAAAAAATTGCAGACTCCTTCGTTGGTAATGCCATAGCCGTGGGATAGTTCGTGACAGAGCGTAAAAGGCTGTTGAATGGGGTGCAATCCGCCGTCAATATTCCCTTCCCCGACGAAGGGCCAATAGACGCCCGAAGAGCTAAACCGCAGTAAGATGCCTTTGGTAAACAAGATGCGTCCGCGTACTCGTCCCGCTACTGGGTAGCCCAATTGAGTTAGAGAAGTTTCCACGGCTTCTCTGCCCAGATTTTCCAAGTTCTTGGGTAATAATTCGGGAGAAAGTGCTTGCTGTTCGAGCGGGTCTAGTACTTTCCTCGCCGCCAGCACTTCTTCGGTCACCGTTTCTAGTTCAGCCCTTAGCTCGGCCAATTCAACGGGCTGCAAAGATAAGCCTGCCTGTTGCACAAACGGTATTCTACCGTAATTGAAGCCCCAAGAGAAAAAGAAGAAGAAGAGTAATCCTCCAACGAAGGCAGCAACGGACAATAGCCAGTTGCCAATGCCACTCAGCGTAAAAAAATCCTTCCAATTGGTACGAACGAGGCTCCGAATGCCCCATATAATTAACACCAAATAAAAAACGTATAATAGTGGAAGAGGAAACCACCCAACGCTGTAGTCGAATAGGCGGCGAATCCACAAAAAGAGGCCTCGACTGTACCACCGTTCTACCGATTCGGGCGATAAGGTGTAGCGCAGCAATAAGGACAATAAGCCTAACGTAATCCAAATCCACTTTTTTTTCATTGGGAATCTGTTTTATTTTTCTACTAAAAGTAGTCGTCTGGGCCAAATGACCACTATATTAAAGATTACTACCTCCTTCGGCGCAAATGTGACACTTTACTTAATGCAGCGTCTCAAAAATGTAAAAAGAAATGGTAAATAAACGAATAGACTTAATTTAACTGTTTCTTAATGCCCATCTTTGCAAACTTTTTCAAAAGTACTGGCGTTTTAAAGGCGCACAACATCAGAATGAACTTTATGTAGTCCGTAGCTTAAAAATAATTAGCTACAAAAGTAATTGGATAAAGTTTACTTTTTACTTAAAAATACAAAATCAAAAAATCATGGCTTTCGAATTCACAGATACCAACTTTCAAGAATCCGCAATCGACGGCGGCAAAGTATCCGTTGTTGATTTTTGGGCCCCTTGGTGTGGACCTTGCCGAATGATTGCGCCTATCATCGAAGAATTGTCCGAAGAATATAAAGGAGATGCGGTTATCGGAAAATTGAACGTTGACAACAATCCTGAAGTCGCAATGAAATATGGAGTTCGAAGTATTCCAACGATTCTTTTCTTAAAAGACGGCGAAATCTTTGACAAGCAAGTAGGGGTTACTTCCAAAGCAGTTTTAGCGGGAAAAATTGATGCGGCCTTAGCATCGTAAAGTTGCCGCTCCACATAACAAAAGCCTTTATTTTGAGTTACATTCAAAGTAAAGGCTTTTTTATTGGCCGTATTGACACAAATAGAACTTCGTCCACGTAATTCTTTCTATGAAACTAGCAGATAATTTTGATGTAAGAGACCTCGGTAATTTAGATTTGTTGGCCAAACAAGTCGTTGAGGGGTTTATCATTGGATTGCACAAAAGTCCTTTCCACGGATTTTCGGTTGAATTTGCCGAACATCGCATTTACAACCAAGGTGAATCGACTAAAAACATTGATTGGAAGGTTTTTGCTCGGACCAATAAAATGTACACCAAACGCTACGAAGAAGAGACGAATTTGCGTTGCCAAATTGTCATTGACGCCTCTTCGTCCATGTATTTTCCCGAATTGGGCAATAAAGGCGAATCGTTTAACAAATTGCAGTTCTCCGTATTAGCAGCATTGGCACTAATGAATTTGCTCAAAAAACAACGGGACGCCTACGGACTTAGTGTATTTGACCAAGAAATACAACGGCACACCAAAGCGAAATCGAGTACGGCTCACTATCGACTGTTGATGTCCTATTTGCAGGAATTACTAGACAATCCCGCACAACAAAAATCGACCTCTGTAGCGCAGTCGCTGCACCAAATTGCCGATAGCATCCACAAACGGTCTTTGGTGATGATTTTTAGCGATATGTTTGAACAAATCGACGGCCGAGAAAAGCTGTTCTCGGCGCTGCAACATTTAAAGTACAACAAACACGAAGTGGTCCTTTTCCACGTAGTAGATAAAAAATACGAAATAGATTTCGAGTTTCAGAATCGACCTTATTTGTTTGTGGATGTGGAAACGGGCGAGGAAGTGCGCTTGCAATCCAATCAAGTAAAAGAGCACTACGTCCAGCAAATTACCAAATTCAAGGAGGAGTTAAAGATTAAGTGTTTGCAGTATAAAATTGATTTTGTGGAGGCAGATATTAATGAAGGCTTTAAACCTATTTTGCAGAGTTATTTGGTAAAGCGTAGTCGAATGG
>JBCCQK010000281.1:0-10612 GCA_039024375.1 Bacteroidota bacterium | reverse complement strand
GCTTTTTCAAGATTGGAAATAGTATGGTAAGAGATAAGTATGAATACAAAAAGAAGTAAGAGGAAGAGGCTTATGTTAATAGGAATTGAGTGTGTTACAAATTAGTGGAAACCAGCCCAACTGCGTCATGCGGGCGGGTCAAATATCATAGTTCAAAAACCCGCCCGCCTGAAGGCATTCGGGCAGGTCATAAATCTTTCTGTATAGACAAAACCGAGTGGATATATGATTTCTGATATATGAATCTTGGCTTGCCCGTATGGGATTTTTGAATTTTACAACACATCAAAAATCCACTAATTTGTGACCCACTCATATGAATTGAAGGGTGAGCGCCTATCTTATTTTAAGGCTAATTCCAACACCTGATCCATCCGTTCGACGTAGTGAAAATTAACGCCTTTGATATAATCTGCGTTGACCTCTGCCACGTGCTTTTCGTTTTCTTTACAAAGAATAATCGTTTTGATTCCCGCTCTTTTGGCGGCCAATATTTTTTCTTTGATACCACCAACGGGTAATACTTTTCCTCTTAGCGTAATCTCTCCCGTCATAGCCAAATTGGGCTGAACTTTTCTTCCCGTAAAAGCCGAAGTCAGTGCTGTCAGCATCGTAATCCCCGCCGAAGGGCCGTCCTTGGGAATCGCACCTTCAGGAACGTGGATGTGGACATCGTTTTCGGAAAACACGTTAGCGTCAATGCCCAATTCCTCCGAGTGCGCCTTAATGAAACTCAGCGCTGTTTGGGCAGATTCTTTCATCACCGCACCCAAATTTCCCGTCAATTGCATCTTGCCTTTACCGCTATTTAAACTAGCTTCCACAAATAAAATATCACCGCCAACGGAAGTCCAAGCTAAGCCAACGACTACTCCTGGCACTTTGACTTGCTGGTAGCGGTCACGAGAGAACTTGGTAGGGCCTAGAATATCTTTGACCGTTTCGGCAGATACAGTAACGGCATATTCTTCCTCCATCGCCACTTTCTTCGCCGTCGAACGCATTACGCCCGCTATTTGTCGGTTGAGCGAGCGGACGCCCGATTCTCGAGTGTAATCTTGAATAATTTGCTTGATGACTTTGGGGGATAGTTTGACGTCTTTTGCTTTCAAGCCGTGTTCTACCCTCTGATTAGGAATCAAGTGTTTTTTTGCAATTTCTAGTTTTTCTTCCAGAGAATAGCCGCTAATCGGAATGATTTCCATACGGTCTCGCAATGCTGGCTGAATGGTATTCAGCGAGTTGGCCGTTGCGATAAAAAGGATTTTGGACAAATCGTACTCAACGTCCAAATAGTTGTCGTGGAAAGTGGTATTCTGCTCAGGGTCCAATACTTCCAAAAGTGCAGAAGATGGGTCACCCCGAAAATTACTGCCGACCTTATCAATCTCGTCTAGGATAAAAACAGGATTGGACGACTTTACTTTTTTCAAAGACTGAATAATTCGACCAGGCATAGCCCCGATGTAAGTCTTTCGATGACCTCTAATTTCCGATTCGTCGTGCAAACCACCTAGCGACATGCGTACGAACTTACGGTCCAGTGCATTGGCAACCGATTTGCCCAATGAGGTTTTACCGACTCCAGGAGGGCCAACTAAGCACAAGATAGGCGCTTTCATATCGCCCTTCAGCTTCAAAACCGCCAAATGCTCTAGAATACGGTCTTTGACCTTCTCCAAGCCAAAATGGTCTTTGTCCAATATCTTTTTGACTTTTTTCAAATCAAAATTATCCTCTGTGTAAATATTCCACGGCAAATCGAGCATCAATTCCATGTAGTTCAACATAACGGAATACTCAGCAACCTGTGGGTTGAGTCGTTTCAACTTTTTAAGGTCTTTATCAAAGACTTCTTTGGTGGCTTCGGGCCACTTCATTTTTTGCGCCCGTTCTCGTAATTTGGCGTATTCTTGGTCTTGTGGATTGTTGCCCAGCTCTTCTTGAATCGTTTTCAATTGCTGATTCAAAAAATAATCTCGTTGCTGTTTCTCCAAGTCCGTCCGAACCTTGTTTTCAATTTTATCCTTCAGTTGCAACAACTGCAACTCACTGTCCATTTTTACCAAAACCGTTTCGGCTTTTTGGCTCAAGTCGTCAATTTCTAATATTTGTTGTTTTACTTTAACCGCAACGCCCAAATTGGAAGTGATGAAGTTCAAGAGAAACGCTCCGTTGTCAATATTCTTCAACATGACCATTGCCTCCGAAGGAATGTTCGGCGCCAACTGGATAATCTGTTGCGCCAAATCTTTAATCGACGCAATGGTTGCCGTAAATTCTAGTTCGTTATCCGCTTCAATAGCAGAGATAACTTGAATGGTTCCTTCTAAATAAGGTTCCTCTTGCGTGATTTGGCCCAAGGCAAAACGCTTGCGTCCTTGCAAAATTGCCGTAGTCGTTCCGTCGGGCATTTTTAGAATCTTCAAAATGCGCGCTATCGTTCCTACCGAATAAAGGTCGTTCTCACTAGGGTCTTCAGTTTTGGCCGACCGCTGCGATAGTACAGCAATCAATCGGCCGCTTTCGTAGGCGTGATGCACGGCTCTAATGGACTTGTCCCTTCCCACGGTAATAGGAATCACTATGCCAGGGAAAAGCACCGTATTTTTGAGCGCCAAAATAGGCAATGTACTCGGAATGTCGTCCTTCAGCGTCGTTTCGTCCGTCTCGTCGTTCATACTTAGAAATGGCATAAAATCTCCTTCTTCGTCAATTCCTTGCGGATAAAAAAAGTTTTCAAACATATAATAGTTCAGACTGAATGAAATGGTTGTATTGTTGTATGGCTATATGGTTGTATTGTTGTATGGCTCCGTTTTGGGTTAGCCATATAGCAATTTAACAAATTTCCTAATTAGCCCTTAATCAGTTTACCTTACAACCATTATTGGATAGCACTAAATAACCCCAATTTTTGTCAAAATGGCAGCAAGATACAAAACATATTGGTAAAGCAGATGTGACGAATACTGTGCCATTTGAAAATATGTGCCAAATAGCGTCGTATTTGTTCAGAATCGTGTCAATTCTTTGGGCTAAAACAATTTTACTAGACAAATAGACAGTAACGCTAACTACATTTTCTCCCTTTCACAACAGGATTTTTACAAAAAAAAATGTATTTTTAGCATCGAAAAAAGGCTACTACTCCCCAATTGTATCTCTTTTCAGACAATGGAATAAATACTCTGCAACTTTATAGATAACTTTTATCTTCTTGTTCCTTTCCTTAGATTAGACCTACATTTTTTAGCTTCTTTTACCTGTTTCTCCCAACGTGTTAATCTCTGAAAATTAGTTTTTCTTGAACTAGGGGACGACGAAATAAATAACCTACACATCTGACGGTTTCTTTTTCCGATTAGCGTCGTTAAAATTTTTCAACGTAGCTAGGCTATGCTGAAAAATTTTGCCTAGCTAATCGAAAACCAGCCCGCCTGCGGCAGTCGGGCGGGAATAACCTCGTCATTTTGCGTAGTTTATCTAGTTCCTCGTCCCTAAATTTTACACCAATGCTATTGCTATTCCCAACCAAAAGAACACTATTTCTAGCGGTTTGCCTTCTCCTCTTTTCAAATTTTCTAACGAGCCAAATCACCGTTGACCGCTTTATGGGCGTCAATACGCTAAGAGAGGACCCCATCGACCGCATGAAAGCCGTTGGATTCATCCGAGAATACCATAATTGGTACCTCAATGAGGGCAATCCAACGTCTAATCCTGCGGAATATTCTGCCGCTTACCCCAACGCCCAGTACAAATGGAATAAGGTCTATCAAGATTTAACCTTCACTCGCTTTGCCGATTTTTACAGTACCATTCGAGATACACACGACATCCAGATTTCGCCGTCTTTTTTAGGGAATTTATTTCAAATCGTTGACCCCACTCGTTACACAAAAATGGCCGATGATGGGCAAGTACAAGAGCAAAAACCCATCATTGCGAGTGCTAATTCTTTACTGCCCGCTTCTTACGTAGCGCACGCCGCTTACCTGTTTCAATACGCTGCTAGGTACGGACATAACACCTTCTCTTCCACCGACTTTAACAATCTAATTGTCCCCGCAACGCATCCCAAAGAAACGCCCAAAACGGGCTTAGGCATCGTCGAATACATGGAAAACTGGAACGAGCAGGACAAATGGTGGTGGCGAGGTTCACACCCCAATACTTACTTCAATCCGCAAGAATACGCCGCTATGCTGAGTGCCGATTACGACGGTCACGGCAACACCTTAGGCGCAGGCGTTGGTATCAAAAATGCCGACCCGGATATGAAGGTCGTCATGGGTGGTTTGGCGGAAGCCGACTTAAACTACATCCGAGAAATGGTCGATTGGTCCATTACGAATCGGACGCCGTTGAATCCTACGGCGGGTGTCCTTCCCTTCCAAGTACTAAATATCCACCATTACATCGGCGACAATCCCATTTTTCTACAATCTACCCAAGGAATTAGTCCCGAACGGGCCGATTTGCGGACGTTCCTACAAACCTTCGACGCCTATCGAGACTCGCTAAGTGAGAAAATGAATACACCCATTGAACTGTGGCTATCCGAATTTGGCTACGACACCTACGGGCCACCAACGACGGCCCCGTCTCCCGCCATGGCGCCAAGCATCGGTAGCAACGATTCTTACGAGGTACAAGGGCAATGGATTACTCGTATTTATTTGGAGGCTTTGGCGGCGGGAATCGACCGAGCGATGGTTTTCTTTTTGCGAGACGAACCCAATGCGCACGTTGGATTGTACTCGAGTAGCGGCTTGGTAGAAAACATTACCAATAATTACAAGCCTAAAAATTCGTGGTTTTATACCTACACGATGAAGAATACGTTGAAAGACATGGTTTTCGACACGATTATGTCACCTTGTTTGGACACTGCTTGCGCTAGAGTTTACCGTTTTAAAGAATTGAACGGCGGCACTAAGGAGGTGTATGCCCTTTGGAGTCCTACGGAATCGGACAAAAAATTCAATTACGTATTGGACGTTCCCGAAAACTTGAACGGTGCTACGCTGACTCGCATGGAATTGCCCAGTATTCATGGAGTGAATACCGTTCTAACTAGTGAAAATCCAACCATCGAAGTGAGCGAACGTCCCGTTTTCGTCGTCGTCAACGGAACACCTTTTCAAAGTCAAACCTGTGCGGCGAATTTGCTGGTAGAAAACGCTACTTGTAGTTCTTTGAATGTTCGACTGAATGCGCCCAATAATAGCACCACTTACCAATTGTGGTATATGCAGGGCAGCTTTAGCGCCGTCGATTTTTCACACCGCTTGGCTACTTTAGTCGATGAAAATGTGGTCGCCAGCGATTCGGTCATTACCGTCGCTAATTTGCAAGCCAACGAAAACTATACTTTCTTTTTGTTTCCCGAAGGTGTCGGCCATAGCGAAACGAGTAAGATTTGTACCGTTGTCGGGGCCACTAATAATTCTTCCTGTAAGATTGCGATTGACCCTAACTGGATTTTTGATGATTATGAAAACGACTTAAATCCCGACGGTTTATTTGACAATCAGTCGCAATTTGACCCGATGTGTAACCCAAATGATGGCTTTCCCAATACGACCGAATTATGGGGTTTCAACTATTCCTTCGACGACAGCATCAACGTTAGCATTGATTTGCAGGCGTACTACTATTTGGATGCGTTGACGCTGCACGACGAAGGCAGTCGAGGGCTATTTACTGTCCAAACTGCTCCTTCTCCCAACGGCCCTTGGACGACGGCGATTGATTATATCACAATTGATTATAATAAATGGACAACGTTGACCAATATTTTTCCACATCACGAACCTATTCGTTATTTGCGGTTTATCGGTGAAGAGGATGAATCAGCCAAAGTTGGGGAGGTGTTTCTCTGTGGTCGATTATCTAATTATAATCCCGATATTCTACCAGGCACTGGCGTGGATGGTTTGGTCAAAAATATAACTTGTAATTCTTTGGCCTTAGAATGGAAACACCCGTTTGACCAAGATATTCAATCTTACAAAATCATACTGAATGGCAGTGTCCTCAATACCATTCCGTACAGCGTGGGCACCCAAACAGTTCCTTACAGCAATTTGATGGAAGGGACTACTTATAATTATGGCATCGTCACGGTGGATAACGCCAACCAAGAATCGAGCGATACCCTCAAATTGAGCGCTACGACGATGGCGGGCATCAGCGGTTGCAAAATCCCTTTGACCACCGCCATGATTTTCGACCACTTTAACCAACTTGGTGATGCGCAAAAATTGGTGGATGAACAGAATGTGTATGACCCCATTTGTCATCCCGGTTACTGGCCAACTAATAACCTTTGGGGGTCCAATTTCAGTAATAATGAAAGCAACGAACACGTCAGCTTTGACCTGCAAGCTTATCATAATATTGACAAAATATACATCCACGACGGCGGCGGTAGTTCGGGCAATCTAAAAATATTTCGAGCCGATTCGCCCAACGGCCCGTGGACGCAAATCGTCAATTACGACGCCGTTGCTTTCAATAATTGGATAATGTTTTCGGAGCCTATTCCCAACGATGCGCCGACTAGATACTTGCGCTTCGAAGCCAATAAAGAAGACGGGGTAGCGACGGGCGAAATTTTTATTTGTGGAACTTTGACTTCTTTCAATCCCGACATTGTTCCAAGCAAAGGCAGCAATGGACAAATTTTACAAATCAACTGCGACTCCGTACAAATCGCTTGGACGCATCCGTTCGATACCGACTTAAAAGAATACCAAATCTTTGGTGGTCCCACGACTTTAACCCTACCCTATTCGGCGGCGGCACCTACATTGACCATCAAAAATTTAAGCCCCAATACGGACTACACTTTCAAAATTATCTCCGTGGATTTAGCTGACCAAGAATCAGCAGATTCCCTAACTATTTCCTTGACGACCAATCAACTGGGCGAATGTGACTTAACCTGCGTTTACGATTGTCCTTGTGCTATTTGCCTAAAACCGAGCTGGTTGACCGCCAATGCCATTATGTTTGATAAAGCTAAATTAGTGGACGAACAGGACAAAGTGCCGCATTGCAATAGTACCGGCCAAGCGCCCAATTCCTTTTGGAATTACCACTATGCGGGCGGTACGTTTCCCGCCGAAGTAGAGATAGATTTGCAGGCCTACTACGACATCGACAAAGTGCACTTTTTTTTCCAAGGCGGTAGCGGTCAAACTTTTACCGTATCCTACAAAGATGAATCGGGCAACTGGGTTGATTTCGTGAATTACACCACCAATTCGACTTACGGTTGGTCGGCTTATGACAATCTGACTTTCAAAACTCGCTACCTCAAATTAAGTCAACCCGACCAAGGGGCAAGTGTAGGCGAGATTGGCGTCTGCGGAACTCAATTGGCCCCTTGTTTGCCCAATTTATCGGTTACAGCTATCTCCCAAACCGTCGACACCTTTCAAGCGGATGCCGTTACTTCAACGGCAGCAATTGCGGCCAATCATGATATTACTTTCCTCGCCCAAAATTCAATTGCACTAACGGCTGGTTTTCACGCACAAGCCAATAGTACGTTTACCGCAAAAATTGCCGATTGCCTCTACGAAATGCCCAGTTTTTCCGAACCTACGGACGTGGCTTTCGCTCGACTTTCCTCTTCAAAAGATAATTTTTTGGCTGAAAATAGCCTCCAGATTTTCCCCAATCCTTTTCATTATCAAACCACTATTGCCTACCATATTGCCGATGCCACCTCCGTTGACTTAACCATTTTTGACGGGACAGGAAAAACCATTAAAAAACTGGTTACCAACGAACTATTACCAGAAGGCAAATACAAAGTTACTTTCCAAAATGAGTTGGTACAAGCAGGTTTTTATTACGCACGCCTGCGCATGGGGAAAGCTATTTTGTTAAAAAAAATGGTGGTAATAAATTAGTACACTATAATTAGCGTTGAACAAATTATGTTTTTTCATCTATTTTTAAAATTGTAATCTGTTGGTACTAATTTTGTAATTGTCTAATTCCACTACAACAACTCGACGTTCTGAACTTCTTAGGGGTTTCCTTTAAGCTACCGCATCTTACTGCATTAGGCTGCTATTTTTGTACATACTGTGAGTCTATTTGGCTTAAAGTTAGACCTTTTATTAGGTAAGCCGTACATCGCTTAGGTTGAACCTGGGAAACCCTAATTGTTAACGTTTTAACTATCGTCCAAATCATCCCCCATGATAGCTATTGAGAGAACGTATTATCCAAAAAGAAACAAACAACTTATTTGGCTGTTGTTTGGCATACTGTTTTATAGCCAACTGTACAGCCAAAATACCGTCGAGAAACTAGTCATCCGCAACGTCGAAAGCCTCAATACCAAGGCGTTGGAGTATAGCCCTGTTCTATTGGGCAATCAGCTCATTTTCACCTCTACTCGACCGACCATCAATCAACCAATGACCCGCTGGCGAGACGAAAAAGAACAATTTTCCGACCTCTACATTGCCGATAAAAGTGCCTATGGTGGATTTATCAACGTAAGACGCCTGCCGGGCAAAGCAAGTAGTCCCGTTCACGACGGCGTAGCCACGGTTAACCATCAAGGCAACGAACTTTTTTTCACTCGAAATAACGCCAACGGAAAAAATGAAGACAACGTTATCAATCTGAAAATATACGCCTTGCAACTCGTCAACGATGTTTGGCAGAATTTGCAAGAACTACCCTTCAACGATGATGCCTATTCCAACTGCCATCCTTACTTGACAACTGACGGGCAATGGTTGTATTTTGCATCCAACCGACCAGGCGGCTTCGGCGGCATGGATTTATACGTGAGCCGAAATATCAACGGGGTTTGGCAAAAGCCACAAAATTTGGGCCATGAAATCAATAGTGACCAAAACGAAGTATTTCCTTTTTTATCCACTTCCAATATGCTGTACTTTGCGTCCAATAATGAGCAAAGTCGGGGTGGGTTAGATTTGTTTAAAAGCAAGAAACTCGACAACGCACTCCATTTTAGTCCCATCGAAAATCTAGGCCCCGAATTTAATTCTACGGCGGACGATTTTGGCTATTTTGCCACTGCTAACGAACTGGAAGGCTATTTTTCCTCGAATCGACCCGACGGAAAAGGGGAAGACGATTTGTACCATTGGCAGCGCAGTTGGGTGCAACTAGCGCCCGACCAATTGGATATTATCGTTTTTGACGGCAAGACCAAAGAACGAGTAGCGAATGCAACCATTACCATCTTTGACGGAGGAATCGAAACAACCGATAACGACATTTATCCCATCGCTCACTTACAGCATTTGAACACTCAGCAATCCCAAAACCCTTACCTGGCCCTCGAACAAAAACAATTTCAGACGGGTACGAAAGGAAAAATTTCGATGATTACCACCCCGTATAAAGATTACACCATTTTTATAGAAAAAGAGGGATTCTTATCGCTAAAGAAAGTGATTACCGTCGAGGAACTGAGGAATCAAAAAGAGTGGAAATTAGAACTGGAACGCAAAGCGGGGATTCCTCTACACATTAACGCATTAACGATACCCTTTCGGGAAAAAATTCCGTTTGTCCGATTAGCCCTCTACAATAAAACGACGCGGCAAATGGAACAGGCCATTAGTGACGAAACGGGACAATTTACTTTCTATTTGGACTGCAATTGTCAATACGAACTGGTGAGCAAAAAGGAACAGTATCGGCCCTATCAAAAACAATTTTCTACCCAATACGGGCATTGTGACCAACTCAATGCGATTAACACCCAACTTTTTCTAGTTAAACAAGAAATTGTGGAACATATTGCTAGCAGTGAGCATCTTCGATTCCCTAATTTTGATGCTTATTTCAACCAATCGGTTCAAAAAGTAGGGCAAATCATCGTCTTAGACGGGGTGCAATTCGCCGAAAACAAAGCGAACTTGACCAATGCTACCAAAGAAGAATTGTACAAAGTTCATTTCTTAATACAAAACAATCCTAACTTATCTATTGAGCTATCTGCGCATACGGATTCCCGTGGTACGGCCAAGTTTAACCATCGCTTATCTCAAAAAAGAGCCGATGCAATGCTGCAATTTTTATTACACCTTGGCGTTCCCAAAGAGCAAATTACGGCCGTCGGCTACGGTGAAGATAAATTGCTGAATCATTGCAAAGATGGGGTTCGGTGTAGCGAGTCGGAGCATTTACAAAACAAGCGAGTTGAATTGACGATTCTGAAGGTGAACCAGTTGAAGAATGGGCAGTTGTTGGGGCAAAGGTGAGGTTATGAGGGGATAAGGGGATAAGGCTAAGAGGTGAAGAGGTGGAAGGGTTGAGAGGTTGAGAGGTTGAGGCCGTGCATCGAAAAATGGAACTAGATAGCATGAATTCTTAGTTGTATTTTATGGATAATGTGGGTAGCAACCACAGTCAATTAAGGCAGATAAGTGATAGATGTAGTTTTCCGGAATACAGGATTTCGAGTAGTGTACGACTAAAATAGGGTAGCCTTAAAATTACCCCGTAACGGGAAGTTACGGGGTAATAAGTGCCATTATCACGGGGTAACTTCCCTGTCTTTCGACAGCAAGTTGGGGTCAATAAATAGCCAAGAAGTTGTATC
>JBCCQK010000280.1:0-10615 GCA_039024375.1 Bacteroidota bacterium | reverse complement strand
TTAGATTTTACATTTCCCACAGACCTTTTTCCTAAAAAAATTGCACCGTAAGTTAATTGACTGCGCTAATCTTTAGCAGTAATCCTACTGTCTAAACTATTGCCCTTCTTACTAACTTACAAACCTTATTATTTCCTACCATTAAGTCTTGCAAAGTGCGTGAATCGTCTAAGATTCGCAGATGAACACTTTGGCGGACGACCTACGTTTTTTTCCAAAACGAGTTTTCCATTTTGCCTTATTTGACCGTCGTCTTTTATAAATGATGAGTGATGAATGATACGCTCAATACAGAATTATCATTCATCATTCATCATTTATAAGGATTGCCGTCAAATAATCGACTGTTTATCAGCGACATCCCCGACTAGCCTCACGGCTTTTCCATTGGATTCTTTTTTTCTATCTAAACCGATTTAAGTAATGACGACTCTACAATTAATTGGAGCGGAGCTTTCGCTGCGCCTTCCAAAACTAAAACACTATGGGCTTTATCTCGGTCTGTGCATGCTTTTTGTACTGACGGCGGCCCTTAGACCTACCGAGCTCACTACCGACAATCCTATCACGGAATCACCCGAAAAGATGACTACTGCGACAATGTTTGCCGCTATGATGCCGCAAACGATTCGCATTCCCAAAACGAGCAGTACGGACACGACGATAATTACGGATTGTAGTCAGCAGATTAGCTTCAAGAGCGATTCGACGAGTGGCGTTCAGTACGTAGATACTGCTGCTAGAAATAGCATCTCTGTCATTTGTCCCCAAGACACTTCCCGTTTTCTACGGTTCAATTTTTCCCTATTTGATTTGGAAGCGGGCGATACTTTAGCGGTTTATGATGGACCAAACGTCTTGAGCCCTTTCATCGGTAGTGGGTCGGGAGCAGGAAATTTTCAGATGAATGGCGGTTGGGTAGCTTCCAACTGTGATAAGACCCAAAATTCTTCGGGCTGTTTGACCTTTGTTTTTAAAACGGACGGCGACAATGCGAAAGGCGCAGGTTGGGAAGCGTGGGTAACTTGCGAAGACGATAATTTGCGAATCATGCCTCCTGCCAATCAATTTCAGACCTTAGCTTGCGACGATTTCAAAACGCCCATTACGGTTACGGCAGGAAACCTCATAACTAGCTGTGGCTTAGCAAGTGATACTTTGTTGGTACAGATTTTTAATAATAGAGGAACGCTTTGCAAAGATACTTGCATTCGTGCGGATAGCAGTTTTGTGATAGATACTTTAGCGATTGGTAGCTACACGGTTCGACATACTTTAAAAGGATTCCCCGAGACAAAAGCGGAGCATTATATTATCTTATCGTCTCCCGCTTTAACTTGTAACGATGAAGTAGAAGCCGTTTTTGGTGCTTCCTGTTTAGCGTCTATTCGACCTGATTATATTTTAGAGAATCCTTGTGATACTTCTGCTAACTTATACTACAATATTGTTCTGAAGACAGCGGATGGAAGTCGAGTTATCAAATCGGGAAGCAGTCGAAATAATAACTACCCCGTGGTGAGTAAAGATGATGTACAGTTTTGTGACGGCACTCGCTACCAAGTAGAGATTACTAGAGTCATTGACTACCAAAATACCTGTTGTACGGAAGGATTGATTGAAGATATTTGTTGGGGCTACATCAAATTTGTAGATGGGACGAACCCTACTTTTATGAACCACACGATTGATACCATTATGGCCTGTGGAGAAATCAATTTCGACGCCGTTGCGCAAAATTTAACGAAGCCCAACGTAGTAGATAATTGCGACTCTATCACTTTAAAAGCCATTGATAATGAATTGATTGAAGGAGATAAGTGTGCCGACCAAAGAACTTATATCATTACGTGGGAAGCAGCGGATAGATGTGGAAACAAAGCTACGCAGAAAGATACGTTACGGGTACTGCGTCCTCAATTGGACAAGGCAATTAAGTTACCCGATGTGGTGCTAAGCTGTGGAGAAGACAATCCCGAAACAATGGAAGATTTTGAACGCTTGGGTATCGTTAAGATTCCCATGCCCGGTGATACTATTTCTTTGAGCACTGAAGAATACGTTTGTAATTACATTTTGATAAAAACGGACGAAGAAGTTCCGCATCCTGGCGGAAAAAAGATTGCTAGATACTGGGCCGTCATTGATGATTGTCAGGACAACCCTTTCCCAATTGCCATTGATACACAGTTGATTGAATTCATCGACACCTTAGCACCACAAATTGATTGTTCACCCTACGAAACGTTGGCGAAAGCCCAAACGATTCCGTTACCTGCTTTCTCTTGCGAAATGCGAGTGACGCTACCCAAACCCAACGCAACGGACGTTTGTGCGGCTCCAACGGTGGAAATGTATAAAGTAGAACGCTTAGACGATGGTGTTTGGACCTACGTAGCGGATAATTTAGGCGCAGCGGGTGAATTACCTTGCGATACATTCCGAGTGGGCTGGCAAGCAATTGACATTTCTTTGGAAGAAGATGCGCTACGAGATTCTTGTGAGCAGTACTTCATTCTGAAAGACGTTACACCACCAAGAGTCATTTGCGGAGACGAAGTGCAGATTGCCTACGATTCGGACGGTACCAGATTGCTAGCTTCGGAAGTAGAAAATCAAACGACGGACGACTGCGAATTGGTAAAAGTAGAAATTCGGCGAAAGGACATTGGCACTTGGGGTTCGTTCATTGACTTTACTTGCGCCGACGTACACGATACGATTAAAGCGGAACTACGTTTTACGGACAAAGGCGGCAATACGAATAATTGCCACTTTAACGTCGTTATTTTAGACTTAATTCCACCTTATTGTGCCGATTTACCCGACTTTACGGGACAATGTACTGAGTTTCACAACGACGAATTGGGTGCCTCCACCGATGCTAACGAAGACTACGCTTTCAGTGACACCGAATGGCAAGAGTTGACGGGCGACTTGTTCGATTTATATAACAATAGATTTGGTAACCCAAGATGTGAAGATAATCTAGCTTGCGTACCCTTTAGTTCGCAGCAACAATACCAAGTGATTTACGCCGAGTGTGGTGTAGTGAAAGCACGTAGGAGATACCGCATTATCGACTGGAACGGCAAGGGTTTAGCTTCCGATTGGAAAATACAGGAAATCAATATTACCTACACGCCCGGTTGGTCGTTCACCGTCCCTAAAGATTTCTTTGGCGAATGCGGTGATACCGTTACGGCACCTAATTTACAATTGGATAATGGCGCTTGCGATTTACTAGCGTGGGAACACGAAGACCAAATATTCGACGTCGTACCCGATGCCTGTTATAAAGTAGTCAGAACCTACCACATCATCAACTGGTGTAACTATGTTCAAGGACAAGCGCCCATTGAATTGGGTCGTGATGAGAATATCTTTGACTTAGTCACCGAAGAAAAAACGTTCAACTACCAAGACGTCGCCGACTACGGTTACTTCACGTACATCCAAGTACTAAAAGTAGTGGACAACGAAGCGCCAACTATTTCCATCAATAATGTAGAAACCTGCATTTGGGGCGTCGGAGATGCAGACCCCGTTGGTGTGGAGGACCAAACACCAGGTGCAGCGCCTTACGAATGTGATACGGTCAGAATTTTCTCAGCGGAAGCGAGTGATTGCGAGCAAAGCAACTTTAAAAACTTCTCCTTTACCTATAAAATTTACGAAGATGGGGTCTTGGCGGACAGCGGTAATACGGCTAAGTTTTTCTGGACAGTACAGCCTAAAATAACTTATACCGTTTCGTTCACCACTTTCGATAATTGTGGTAACGAAGCGACCCTGACCAGAGACTACGAATTTTGGGATTGTTCTAGACCATCGGTGATTTGCCAAACGGGCTATAACGTTGAAATCAGAGAAGATTCGACGGCTAGATTAGTAGCGAACTTGCTAGACAAAGGTAGTTTTGATAACTGTACGCCGCAAAGTCAATTAAAGAAAAGAATATGGCACAGAAGCCTTTCTCTTTTCCCACCCGCAGATAAACTTTCGGTACTTAACCTACCCGAAGTATTAGAGTTGGGTTGTGAATACACCGATACACAGCAGGTTTTACTCTACGTATTAGACGACGAGAATAACTACGATTTCTGTATTACCTCCGTGTTTGTTGGTAATAATCGAGGACTTTGTGTGCCAGATACTGCCAGAAATCAAGCGGCTATCGCTGGGAAAATTACGACGATGGACGGACAAGATGTAGCGGATGTCATGGTCAACGTCGAAGGCAACGGTTCCATGCCCAATGCAATGACCAACACCACGGGAACGTATAATTTCTCGCTACCCATTGGCCAAACGTATCAACTACAACCGACCAAAGACGACGAACCGCTAAACGGCGTTTCGACCTTCGACTTGATTCAGATTAGTAAACATATTTTAGGGATTCAGAGCTTTGAATCACCTTACGAATACATCGCCGCCGATGTCAACCAATCGGGTACCGTTACCGCTTTCGATTTGGTACAACTACGGCAATTGATTTTGAATATCATCCCCGAATTTCCCAATAATGATAGTTGGAGATTTGTGGACGCCACTTACGAATTTACAACGAGCAACCCACTGACAGAACCCTTCAGAGAAAAAATTGACATCAACAACCACGTAACGAATAAAATGGACGCCGATTTCGTCGCCATTAAGATTGGAGATTTGAACCACAATGCAACGACGAACAACCTACAACAAAGCGAAGCTAGAACGACACGACTTAACCGCACAATTGACCTGAGAGATAGAGATTTACAAGTAGGCCAGACCTACACCGTTGATTTTTATGCAACTGATTTAGACGCATGGAGTGGCTATCAATTTGCCCTCGATTTTACTGGACTAGAATTGATAGCGATTCACGAAGGATTGGTCAAAAACCAGCACTTTGGCACGACCTTACTCGACCGAAACATTTTACTAAGCAGTTGGGACCGCTGGAGCGGTTCGGAAGCAGTACTTACGGAACAAACGCCTTTATTCTCCTTGACTTTTAAAGCTCATACAGCTGGAAAACTCAACCAATATTTACACTTACAACCATACACACTGCCCACAGAGGCCTACACAGAAGCGGGAGAATTAGCGAATTTAGAATTGAATTTTACTACGAACAACAACGTACTGACATTAGCACAGAATCGCCCCAATCCATTTACATCTACTACCAGCATTGGCTTTCAATTACCCGAAGCAGGACGAGCAACCCTCACTGTTTTAGACGCACAAGGACGCATTTTACTACAACGAGCCGACTACTTTACGGCGGGCCAACACGAATGGTTAATTGAAGGTCAAACATTGACAACCAAAGGTTTGCTCTATTACCAATTAGCAACGGAGAACGAAGTACTTACGAAGAAGATGATGTTGATTGATTAATACCAGATACGCGATAACTTTCTTGAAACAATTTGAATTGAAGTAATCCCATGTTGTAATCTGGTGCTGGTTATTTGTAGCCAGCCACTCAAAAATACAACAGTAGCAATTTTACAATTTAAAAGTATTAAAAGTTGGACACCAGCCGTGTAACGCCCCAACTCCCAATAAAAAATTGGGACAGGTAGCGTACCGTCAACCGTCCATCTAAACTAAAATTTACCACACATGAAAAAATGGTACCCATCTTTAGCATTTGGAGCATTACTGATGATGCTTTGCTCCATGTCTATACAAGGTACTTTGAGTTCTTCAGCTAGTGCGGATAAATTGACCGATTTAAGTTCAGTTTTAACAACCACTAACGAAGCCAACTCGGAGGGAAACAGCGCCAGCTTTTCCCTAATGGCCGCCGATACCCAGGCGATTGACATGCCATTGAGTGCCGCTCGTAGAGACACCATTCGGGACTGCAACGCAGTGAATGTATTTCGAAATGCCTTTGAACATTTATACCCCGATACGGTCGCTCACCGCGATACAATTACTATCTGCCCACCCGACAATAGCAAACGGGTGTATATCACTTTCACCGATTTTGAAATTGCCCCCGGCGACACCCTTTACGTTTACGATGCCGACCAGATTATGCCTAGCCGACAAGTCGCCAAGTTCTCTGGAGCGGGCGTCAGCGCAACGGGCGGTTGGATTCAATCCGAATGTAATCCATCGGGGTGCTTGACTTTCGAATTTGTCACCAACGGCGATAATGCCAAAGGGCGAGGCTGGGAGTCTTGGGTTACTTGCCGAGACCGCAACGACTTGGAATTGACTTTCCCAAACATTCCAAATCAAGCCCTCACTTGTGAAGAGACTTACGCTTTAGTCACCATTGCACCCCCAACGCCATTGAGCATTTGTGGTGAGCTGCAAGATTCCTTTTGCTTGACAATTTATAATTCCCACGGTCACGCTTGTTTGGATTCTTGTATCCAAGCCCCCGCAACGATTCGGGACACTTTCGGGGTTGGAATCTACAGAGCCGTTTGGCGATTGAAGCAATATCCAACTTATACGATAGAACAGTACTTCACTGTCTCCGCTCCAACGTTAGTCTGTAATGACGAAGTATTCACTCCACTAGGTTCTGCCTGTGCCATTGATATCCACCCCGATATGTTACTGGAAGGCCCTTGTGATACCATTACCGATACGTTGTACTACCGAATCGAAGTAAAAATTGGCGATGACCCTAAAAATCAAAAAACCATCGTTGGTGGTGGCGGACCGGGCATTCCTTACCCAACTTTAGAAAAAGACACTCTTTTACGCTACGGTGTAAAAACGCTATGTAGCGGTTCCGTTGATGTAAAAATCACGAGAATTTACTACGAACAACTAGAACCCACCATGTCGATTTGTCACGGTGGAATGGTAGAAACGAGCTGTACGACTACCCTAAATTTTGCCGACCAATCACCTCCATTTTTCTTGAACTATCAAGGATTAGATACCGTCGCAGCCTGTGATACGATTGGCTTGATGGACGCCTTGCGACTACCAACAGTCATCGCAAACTGTGACACAGCGGAAGTTGTCGTGGACAAGGTACAGCTAATTGATAATGTCAATGCGTGTAAAACGGGTAAGGTCTTAGTGACTTGGAAAGCGACGGATGTTTGTGGAAACTCTAGCTTTTTGAGTGATACCATTTACATCGTTCGACCAACTGAGTTTTACAATCCCGGAAGAACGACTTTGAATTGTCACGAGGACAAAACGTACTTAGATGCCGAAACGCCTGGTCTATTGGTGGGCGAAATTAAAAATGGCGAATTAATCGTTCAAGATACCGTACATTTGAGTACTGAAGATTATATCTGTGGCTATATTTTGGTACCCAATGACGAGCAGTACCCTTCCGATTGTGGTGAAAAATGGGTTAGAGACTGGAAAGTACTGGATTGGTGTAATGCTTCGGGTGGTCCTCGAAAGATTGCGACGCAAGCCGTTCTGATTACGGATACCTTAGCACCGATGTTTATCGACTGCCCTGATTCGGCCGCCGTGGGTGGTGCGAACAATCCAATGTTGGTGGACCTAGACCATTTCGAGTGTGAAATTAATATGACGCCCGAGCGCTTGGGCATACCGAAAGCCATTGACAACTGCGACCCGAATCCAACTGTCAGTATGTTCCACGTTGCTCGTTTGCATAAAGGCGTTTGGGACACAATTGGAACGAATTTATCCAATTCGGGAGCCCTCTTCTGCGATACGTTCAGGATTGGTTGGCTCGCCAGCGATATTTGCCACGACCAGCCAAAACAAGATACTTGTTACAAATACGTCATCATTAGAGACGTGACGAAACCGACCGCTGTTTGTGTGGACCAATTGAACTTCTCCGTCGGCAGCGACTGGGCCAGAATCGTTGGTGTGGATGACGTAGATGGCGGAAGTTGGGATGCCTGTGGTATTGCCAATCGAGAAATTAGCTTTGATGGTATTCACTGGGATACCACCGCTATCTTGTCTTGTGATGCCATTCACGACGACCCAAAACTTCATTTACGGGTCACTGACACCAAAGGAAATCAGAACATTTGCTGGACTAGAATCAACGTCAAAGACGATATTTATCCATCTTGTGGTAAGTTGCCCGACGTTAATCTTTGGTGTGACGAATTTAAAACGGGCGAACTGGGCGTCTCTACCGATACGAATGAAAATGGCGCTTTTGACGACGACGAATACCTTCCACTCGAAGGAGCTATGTTAGATAGTTTCAACTTGCAATACGGCAATCCAATCGACATCTGCGACGACAACATTAAATGTCATCCGATGAAAATTGAGCAGGAATATCAGTTGGCCGAATGGCCTTGTGGTCAAACGAAGATTTTGAGAAGATACCGAGCGATTGATTGGGGGCCAAATAAGTCTCCTTGGGAAACACAATTGATTGAACTACAATACCGTCCTAACTGGGAATTGACCCTACCAACCGACTGGCAAGGCGATTGTGGCGAAGCCTTCCCCGATGCTCGATTGGACATTCGCTTCGGCGCTTGTGACCAAATTGGTTGGGAACATAAGGACAAAGTGTTCGTTATCGAAGACGAAGCCTGTTACAAAGTAGAAAGAACGTACCATATCATCAACTGGTGTTTATACAAAGCGGGCGATAAGCCCTACCGACTCAATCGAATGGAGGACGACCACGGATTTGTCCACGATAGACGAACCATCAACCACGAACAATTCGCTACGAATGGATATTTGACCTACATTCAAGTATTGAAAGTACACAGTTTCGGCGGCCCCGATATTTCTATCAACGACGTGGACACCTGTTTAGCGGGCGACGGCATGGCGGGTCCAACGGCTACGACGGCGGACGGCATGTACGACTGCGACGAGACGCGTACGTTCTCCGCCGAAGCCACTACTTGTATTGATTTCGAAGATTTGGACTGGTGGTGGAGCGTTTTCATCGACAACGTGAAAGTCGATTCTGGAAAAGGAAGCAAATTCAATTACATCGTTAACCCCGGCATCGAATACTGGGTGAGTTTCTCCGCGTCTGACCCTTGTGGCAACAGCGCAACGCAAAACCGTAAGTTCCACTTCACGGATTGTAAGAAACCGACCGCCTACTGTCGAGCTGGAACGGGCATTACATTAGGACAAGAAGGCAAGATTGAAATTTGGGCATCGGATGTGGACTTAGGAAGTTTCGACAACTGTACGCCGAAAGATTTACTCCGCTTGCGCTTATGGCACGCTAGTTTGGGCGAACCACCCGCTAATATCGACCAAGTATTGGCACTACCTTCCAATATTACGTTCGATTGTCAGTACGTAGGGAGTCAAATTGTACGACTCTACGTGATTGATAAAGAAAGGCAATACAGCTTCTGTACTTCCGTCGTGGACGTGCAAGACAACATGAACGTCTGTAAGCCCGTGGGCGCCCAAAATGCTTTTGTCAGTGGTAGCATCCAAACCACCGACAACCAAATGATGAACAATGTCCAAGTAATTGCAACCGATAGCGATGGAAAGAGTATTGCAACCGTTACCGAAAACGGACTTTTCCAATTATCGCTTCCTAAAAACAACACCTATACCTTGACGCCTGAAATGGATACCGACCCACTAAACGGCGTGACAACCTTTGACCTTGTCCTTATCTCTAAACATATATTAGGCCTTCAATCATTTAATTCACCGTACCAACACATTGCCGCAGATGTGAACCAATCTGGCACTATCTCTGCTTATGACATGGTACAATTGAGGCAGTTAATTTTAAATATTACCCAACAATTCCCTAATAACACTAGCTGGAAGTTCGTGGCCGATGACTACGTCTTTACTAGCCAAGACCCCGCCGCCGAAGCTTACGAAGAGAGTGCCATGTTAACGAACATGGAGGACGAAATGAAGGTGGATTTCATGGCCGTAAAGATTGGTGATGTCAACCAGAGCGCTAACTTCAGCCAATCGGTTGCTGCCGCTTCCCGTAGCTACACGGCGATTGAAGTGGAAGACCAACGGCTGGAAGCAGGAGAAACTTACACCGTAGATTTCAAACTGCCAACTGGCACGGAATTAGAAGGGTATCAATTCACAATTGACTTCAAAGATTTAGAATTAGTTGATTTGGTGGAATCGACCGCCAAGAAACCTAACTTCGGATTTAATTTAACACAAAGAGGTTTACTGACCACTAGTTGGAATGTCAACGGTGCGGCGGAAACTGCGTCCGATGCTCCTTTATTCAGCTTAGTCCTAAAATCCAGCACGGCTGGGCAACTGAGCGAAAAACTAAGCATCACGTCCAGTGTCACCGCTGCGGAAGCTTACGATGCCGACGGCCACATCACGAATGTGCGACTCGATTTCATCGGCGACCAACCGGACCACATTCAATTGTATCAGAACCGTCCGAATCCGTTTAGAGATAATACAGCCATCGGTTTCTATTTGTTAGAAGCTGGTAAAGCGGACTTGAGCATCTTGGATGTCCAAGGAAAAGTATTGAAAGAAGTTAGAGGTACCTACGAAAAAGGCTACCACGAAATTCAACTCAATGCCGCCGACTTATCCGAAACCGGCGTTCTTTATTACCAATTAACAACGGATAAAAAGCAGGTAGTAAAGCGGATGATTGTGGTAGAATAAACAACCACTGGAAAGAAAATTTCTATATTATTTC
>JBCCQK010000279.1:0-10641 GCA_039024375.1 Bacteroidota bacterium | reverse complement strand
GGTGCACGGCTATCGGTTTACGGTCGGTTTTACAGACAATCGGGTTAAGAATTGATATAGTAATCTGTAATAATTTGTTTGAAATCTGTAGCTAATCCTAATCCATAGATACTATTCTTTAGCTATAGATTTTAGTTAGCTACGGATTTTTATCACTTTTTTATCTGACGCTCTATACATACCGTTTAGAACTAAAACAATAGAAATTATGCATAAGACTTTTTTACAGTTAGGCTCCTTATTTGCGCTTTTAGGGGTTATTTTAGGCGCTTTCGGTGCGCACGGACTGGAGCGCCACCTCAACGCTGACCAAATAGCTACCTTCAATACAGGCGTCCGCTACCAATTTTACCACGCCTTTGCGCTACTGGTCGTAGCTATTCTTTTTGCTCCCATGAAACAGGACCAACTATTGACCTATGCAGGGTGGCTGTTTACGGTAGGCATTGTTTTCTTTTCGGGTTCTATTTATTTATTAGCTTGTCGGGAGATGCTCGGCATTGCCAATTGGAAATGGTTAGGGCCGATTACGCCCATTGGTGGCACCCTTTTTATCATCGGTTGGGGATTGTTACTAGTGGCTGCCTTTAGGCTTACAAATAACTAATGTAGTGACTAACTAGTTGGCTTATGACTAGTGTAAGTACTCATTGCAGGTCGGGAGACCTTCGGATAGTAGTATCAAGCTCGCCTAAATGCTTGCGGGCAGGTTTGGAGACTTAATACATCGAAAGTGCCTCCCTAAAAAACGACTCAAATTATAACTTGCAACGAATAAGTAGGGCCTATTGTACTATTTTGACTAAAAATTGAGATGATACTGAAGAAGATAATAGTTATCTGATAAATGATGAATGATTTCCAGTTCTGATAAATACCAAAATTATCGTATTTTCGTAGCCCAATTAATGACATTAAACACCGACTACGCCCATGACAAATTACCACTTACTCCACGAATTTGTATTAGTCTGTGGCATTGTCATCAACGTGATTATTTTAGTTTTATTAGGAAAAAAGCAAGGCACTTTTTTGCATCAAGAGTTACTACGTCTCTTTTTCCTTTCGGTCTTAATGCTATTCCTTTTTCACTACGCTGGTCACCACAAAATAGGCTGGTTGTATTTCATCACGAATGTGCTCACCAATGGAATAAGCTTTTTAATTGGCCCCATCATTTACTATTATATCCAATCCCTTTTTACGGAAATAGACACTACTAGGCCTCGCTTTTGGCTGCCATTTTTGCCCTACTTATTTTATACGCTAATTGTTAGTGTTCCGTTTGCTTTTAGCAATCCAACCGATGGTCTATTCTTTCAATATATTGGTTTCTATTTAGATAATGTTACCATCTTTGTTTTGGTAGAAACGTTCTTTTTACTAGGTTGTACCCTGCTCGCTTTTCGAACGCTAGTTACCAATGAAGGCGCTATTAAAGACTTCTTTTCTAATGTGTCAACGGTAAACATTCAGTGGTCCAAACGATTGCTTCTGTGCCTAATTCTGTATCTAATCATCGACTTATGCTTTACCGTCGCCGAATTTTTTCACGATGGATTATATGTTTTCGACATTTATAGCAATGTACTCTTGATGCTACTCATTACGCTCTACTTGGGGCATTATGGCTTTTTTCAATCTCCAATCTTAATTCCTTCTTTTTTGTTGCACCCGTCAGAGGCCTTCCTTGCCCCATCAATTAGTGACAAAAGTCATCTTGAAAGAGTTTCTATTTTTTCAAGAGAAGAAATAGTCCTTATCAAAAAGTCGTTAGATAATACTTTAATGGGCCAACAACTTTATTTAAATCCTACTCTTAATCTAACCGATTTAGCAAAATCGACGGGCTTAACGGATAAAAAACTATCCACTTTTATCAATCAAGAATTAGCCACCAACTTCTACGAATTGGTGAATACACACCGAATCAATGCCTTCAAAAAAGAAGTTCGACTAGAACAAAATCAGCACCTCACCATTTGGGCCATTGCTAACCAATGTGGCTTTAATTCCAAAACCAGTTTCAACCGTATTTTTAAAAAGCAAATGGGTTGTACTCCTTCTCAATACCAAAAGTCAGTGGATTAAAGATGGGAGTTGTGTAAAAAGTCGTCAAATTAAATAAGTACCACTCCTTCCACTGATACCTTTCCAATGCCTTAAAAATGGCGCTCAATACCCAATTGCGCTACCTTTATTCTCTGCTTGAATTAGCGGTTGTACAAGAAATAACCATATCTAAAAGATGATATAGAACTATCTGGTAGATTCCGAAATAATGGCTAAATGGCTTGATAGCTGTTTTACAGCGTAGTATCAGCCATCAAACAATTTCAACCATCAAACCATCTAACTAGCACTCGTTAATTACACTATTGCTTGTAGCTAATTCATACCCTTTTTATACAAACTCTAGTTTTCATTTTTCACAAAACTCTATTCAGACAATGGCATTTTTTAAAGAAAGAACCCTACTGGTATGCTCCCTATTCCTGTTATTCTCCTGTGGGAAACAAATGATGGACGTTGGGAAAACACCCGAAGAGAAATTAACTTTGATTAAAAACAAATTTGCTCAATTGCAAAAAGACAACAAATTTCACGGTACGATTCTAGTGGCCAAAGATGGTGTCCCAATTTTCGAAAATGCGTACGGCACTTCTTCTCAAGAAGAATCCAACACAAGTACTCAACTGATAAACGGAGCCTCCATTGGCAAAATGTTTACGGGAGTAGCCATCATGCAACTGGTACAAAATGGACAATTAGCATTGGATAAAACCGTTTTCGATTATCTCCCATATTACGGCAATCCCGAGGACACCAAGCGCATAACAATGCATCATCTGTTGACGCATAGTAGCGGCATTCCCGATATTTTTTCTTACGAACATATCCAAGAAATTGACAAAAGTAAGATTGCCACTTGGTACAACTATTTTCCCTATTTTGAAAGCGCCCCGCTCGACTTTGAACCAGGTAAAAAATGGAACTACTCCAATTCGGGGTACTTAGTCCTCGGTAAAATACTCGAAACAGTGAGCGGCACTACTTATTGCGACTATATCACTGAAAACATTTTCAAACCCGCCGAATTAACGGAGAGTATTTGTGGCTCCCCGATGGGTGGCTTACAAGCCAGCATGACAGAATTGCTCCGCTTTTCGGAAGCCCTTCAGCACCATCAATTATTACACGAATCACATACGAACCTAACTATGGAAGGTAAGATAAAAATAGAAAAGGATGTTTACTATGGATACGGATTTCAAGTTTACGAACGATACAACAGTCCAGAAGTTTCTCACAAAGGGGGAACAGCCGAAAGCAAAGCGCAATTATTGATGTTCATCGAAACGGGTTATACGGTTATTATCTATGCCAACAATAACGATATTGGCTACGATGGATTTCACGAGGCTAGGCATTATTTGCGGGATATTTTGACTTAAGGAATAATTCAATAATAAAGTTGCATTCTATCTCGCTCGCTGCGCGAGCTCGACTAGGGGTTCTTAAGGGTGAAGATTTTTGAATTTTCCCTCGGGAAAATTTAAAAATCTTCACCCTTAAAACCCCTCTTGCGAGACGCCGAAGGCGTCGAGCAAAAATTAAACTTATTTAATTTACAAAGTACTAAATGGTAATAAAAGTGTTTAATTTCACGCGGTCTTCATTAATAGCTTACAAAGTACTACTCCGACGCCCGCTTCAAATGGTACCAATCTATTTGTCGAGACATCAACATAACGACCGCCAACACCGCAAAAAGACCAATACTACCCGCCAATAAAGCAAAATCTTCCAGTTGTAAAATGATAAAAATGAAGGTGTAAAGGGCTACTAGAATACCTGCCAAAATGCCTGTTCTCTTCGCATTGTTTAATATCGAAGCACTGTAAGCAGTAATCAAACCAACCGTAGCGAGGGTCGAAATCCAATAGGCCGCATTAAACCCGATGTGTTCCGAAAGAGAAAGCAACAGGATGTAAAATACGCTAATGGCCAAACCAATGAACACGTATTGAATCGAATGGATATTAAGTTTGTTGATAATTTCGAAGAAAAAGAAAACTAAGAAACTTAAGCTAATCAACAAGAAGGCGTACTTCGCCGAACGGGTGTTTTTGGTATATTCGTCAACCGAAGCAAATAGTTTCAAGCCGAAGGTATGGTGATTCAATTGATTCTGTTCGCCAATCCACTGCTGTGGATAATTTCGGTTGAAGTCCAATACTTTCCATTGGGCGCTAAATCCTGCTTCACTAATGTCTCGTTCATTGGGTAGAAAATTACCTTCAAAACTAGGCGTTGCCCACGTCGAGTTTAAGGAAGCGACGGTTTCTTTCCCAATCGGAGCAAAGTGAATCGTTTGACTACCCCGCAATTTCAAATTCAGTTGGAATTTTGGGTTATCTTTTGCTCCCGAAATCGTAACGGGTACGCTAACGCCCGACTGCACGACCTTCGACTGCGCAATACCGGGTTGCATCCGCAATTTTTGGTCGTTCCAATCAAGAAAAATATTATCTTCTATTCCCGCCATATCTGGAATACCAAAAATGACTTTCGCTTTTTCCCAGCTAAATTGTTTGGGTTGCAAAGTCAAATAATCCAGCCCTAAGGCACCAAAGTTTCCCGATACTTGCAAATCGGCCTTGTACAAATTGACTTTATATAGGCTACGCTTACGAACTTCGGGTAGTAGCTCTCCATTGATGCGCAAATTTTCGGGTAGGAAGTAAGCGATGCGTTCAATTTCAACAATCTTTCCATCATTTTTTTTCAACGTTTCTGTAAAAGGAATAGATAAAATGGGGCCAACTAAGGTTTGTGCTTTTCCCCATTTCTGCCCTACTTCATCGACGACGGATTGTTGCAGCCAACGGCGCTCGTTAATCAAATCGTTCACCATCGCATTGGGTATCATTAGCAACAGCATGATAATTCCGATAGACGCCAATTTGATAGTCAAAGATTGTCGAAACCAACGACTGATGCGTTCGAAATAACTTAGTTCACGGTTTTCCATATTTGCAATTAATTTTAATTTTAAAAAGTACTTTGCATTACAAAGTATAAATTTTCGAACATAAAACGCAAACTAGACAAAGGTTATTGTTTGGTTAATAGAGCATTTTTGCCAAAAATTGACGACTACAAACACATTTTGAAAGCGCTCTGACATTTGACTTTTTGGGATATATGGCTCAATTCGTATATTGAGGACATTATTACTGACCAAAATCTAATTGAATGAATAAAAAGTCATTAACTAATTTGGGCAAAGCTGCCTTAGTTATTCCTGTCTTGGGCTTTCTAGCAGATTACAGAGAGTTTCAAGGAGACTATGGTATTGCTATAATGGAGGTCTTTTTATTAGTAATTCTGATTTTCTCCTTCCTTCTAGTTTTCTACGCTATTTTTCTTTTGCTAAAAAAGGTCACCTTTCTAGTTAGTAAATGATGAAGGTTTACCTAAAAGAGTTTTTATCTAAATTAAAGCTATTATCATAAAACAATTTTTAAGATGAAAAAACGAAAAATCACCCTTACCGAAAGGGAAATTCCGAGCAGATGGTATAATATCATGGCCGATATGCCAAATAAACCATTACCACCACTTCACCCCGGCACGAAAGAACCTATTGGCCCCGAAGCATTAGCGCCACTTTTCCCAATGGAACTCATCAAGCAAGAAGTGAGTGATAAAAAATGGGAACCGATTCCCGAAGAGGTCAGAGATATTTACAAACTCTGGCGCCCCACTCCACTCTACCGAGCGCACGGTTTAGAAAAGATGTTGGACACCCCCGCCAAAATTTACTACAAATACGAGGGAACGAGTCCATCAGGGTCTCATAAGCCCAATACGGCCGTTCCGCAGGCATACTACAACAAAAAAGAAGGCGTCAAGAAGATTACGACCGAAACGGGTGCGGGACAATGGGGAAGCGCTTTAAGTTTTGCCTGCAACCATTTCGATATGGAATGCGAGGTCTTTATGGTAAAAATTAGCTACAACCAAAAGCCCTATCGAAAACTCATGATGAACACTTGGGGAGCGAACGTTTACGCCTCGCCCACCGACATGACTGAAGCAGGCCGAAAGATACTGGCAGGCGACCCCAATTCGCCCGGTAGCCTAGGCATTGCCATTTCAGAAGCTGTAGAACGAGCCGTCATGGACGAAACGACGAAGTACTCGTTAGGAAGTGTGCTGAATCACGTCTTAATGCACCAAACGATTATTGGCTTGGAAGCAGTGAAGCAAATGAAAAAAGCAGGAGATATGCCCGACGTGGTGATTGCGCCTTTTGGCGGCGGTTCCAACTTTGCGGGCTTAGCCTTTCCCTTTTTGCGACTCAATTTTGACGAGGGGCACAAGATTCGCTGCGTGGCGAGTGAGCCCGCTTCTTGCCCCAAGTTGACTAGAGGGGTGTTCCGCTACGACTTTGGGGACTCGGTAGGGATGACGCCGTTACTACCGATGTACACGTTGGGACACGATTTTGTTCCTGCTCCGATTCATGCGGGCGGTCTGCGGTACCACGGTGCGGGTGCTATTGTTAGCCAATTATTAAAGGACAAACTCATCGAAGCGCAGTCACACAACCAGTTGGACTGCTTCGAGGCGGGTATCAAATTTGCTCGAGCGGAAGGCATTATTCCTGCGCCCGAAGCCAACCATGGCATTGCAACAGCCATTGCCGAAGCAGAACAGGCTAAATTGGAAGGAAAGTCCAAAACGATTCTTTTCAATATGTGCGGACACGGCCATTTTGATATGCGTGCCTACGAGGCTTATTTTGGTGGGAAATTGGTGAAGCACGAAGTGACTTCAGCGGAGATTGAACATTCTTTGGCAAAATTAGATACGCCAGAGATTGGGTAAGTCATAGAGGTCAGCCATACGGCCCGTACTGGGGAAGTCAGACTATCCATTTTAGGGTCGTGCATATTAAAGTTATACATTCCAATTACACTTTGTTCTTTTGGCATTAGCCCAAAAGAACCAAAAACCCTAGCCAAAATAAACTCCCTCCGGTCAGACAGTATTTTGGCGGCCTCCCGCTTCGAAAAACAACAATATTGGAATTATAACTAAATTATGTATAACCCTATCATGGATGGTCAGAAGTCAGATTTGAAACACATTCTCTATCTGGCTTCTGACCTTTTGGTTACCAATTTCTAAAGAACTAAAAAGATAAAATATGTCAGGCTGCTCTATTCATCATTTTCGCACCATCGACCGCCCTTTGTCTCCCGAAGAAATGGAAGAGATTGATAGTTGGTCAAGTCGCTTTTCTCCTACCTCTACGGGCGTTACCTATATCTACCATTACGGAAGCTTCAAGCAAAGTGTAAATACCGTTTTCCCAAAGTATTTCGACGCTATGCTACACATTAATAATTGGGGGACAAAGCGACTATTATTTCGCCTTCCCAAAGATATTGTTGACAGGCGTACCCTATCCAGATACGAGAACTCTAATGGAGAAATTTCACTAGGTTTTTGGAAAGCAAACGACTACATCATCCTTGATTTACAATTTGATGATGAACATGGAGGTGGCTGGCTAGACGAAGACCATTATTCTATTGACCGTTTGGTGCCATTGAGAGAAGAAATATTGAACGGCGACTACCGTAGTCTTTATTTAGGTTGGCTAATGGTTCAACAAAACGTATTTGACTACGAAGACGAGTACGAGGAAGAGTGGGAAGAAACAGAGGAAGGAGCGCTACTACCACCCATTCCAGCCAATTTGCAACAGCTCACTGCGGCTCAAAAATATTTGATGGAAGCGTTTGACATCGAAGAGAATTTAGTAAAAGCAGCCGCTACTTTTAGCCCCAACACCCAACAACAAGCACCTAATTATCGACAGCTAATTACGTTACTTTCTGACAAAGAAAAAGACGATTTCTTAATCCGTTTTGCGGCTGGTGAAAAAAGAACGGACGTGCAATTAAGGCAGAGATTGGAAGCGCTAGGGGGAGGCAAAACGTCCATACAGACGGGTCAATCTCCTCCTTGGGCACGCTTATTAGAACTATCAGACGAAATAGAAACGGCGACTGCCATTGAACTGTCCAAGCAACGGGCAGCAGCCCACGCAAAAAAAATGGAGGAACTTAGGAGCCAAAAAGCCGAATTGTGGAAAAACGCCGAAAGTCAAGCATTGCGATTTAATGCTAGTGGTTACGACCAAGCTACTAAAATAATTATCCAATTGAAACAAGTAGCGGATTATGAAAATAATCAACGGGCATTTGAGCAGCACCTAGGCGAGTTTATTACGCCGTTTATTAGACGCCCTGCATTAATTAGGCGACTGAGAGATAATGGTCTTTTGTCGATTAAGGGGTGATGGAAAGTTCGATTAACAAAACAATAGGGATTCGACAAATCGTTGTTACTAACTAGCGTCTGGTTTCTTTTATTCATTTTCTAATTTCGCCAAATATTCTCTTGGTGTCATTATGGACAACTCGCTTTCTTTATAATCCTTTGTATTTCGAGTTATAATTATTTCATGCCCTGCCTCAACAGCGCAAAAATTTTGTATGCTGTCTTCAAAATCTTTAAAATTCGATTTTGATGCCTTATCAATCACCGATTGACCTAAATTTTCTATACTTACTATTTTTAGTATTTTTTGAATCTTGAGGTCTGCTTTTTTCTTATTTTCGAGTCTTCCGATGATATAATGCATATTGGCGATGCTTAAAAGAGAGGAACAGAGCTTAACTTCTGTTTCAATTGATTTTTCAATCAACGTTGTAGTATCTTCCGAAAATGGTTCTCTATCAAGTAGCAAATCGAGCAGAACATCAGCGTCTATGAATATTTTTTTCATTTGCTTAGATATTTTTCAAGAAGTGCATCTTGTAGAATTTCTTTATAAGATGTGAAGTCTTCAGGTAGTTTGACGGACCCTTTTAGTTCTCTTACGATTTTCAAGGATGCTTTTTTCTTATCCGTTTCTTCTTTCAGGGTGAGTGACTTGAGATACTCTTCCACTATATTTGATAGACTTTTTCCGCTTGACTTAGCATACTTTTTTGCCTCTTCAATGACAATTTGATTGATAGACAATGTTAATTTATTATTCATACGTATTATTTTTTACGTATAAAACTAAAGATTTTTTATTAATCAAGCAAGGTTCTTCCTTTTTTTGTTTAGCACTAACGTCCAACGCCAACGCAGGCCGCCTGCGTAGGGTGCCGAAGCTACATTTCTCTGGTAATTTGGGATTAACTTTATTATTTTCTATCCCGAATTCTCTCGAAAGAACGAGGATAAAGCCATTTTGGCCATCGGGTCATTGGCGTAAAAAGTAAAACTTACAAACAGCTTGTTTGCATGATTTATCCAAGACTATCAAACCCTGCGGCGATAATCCGTTCTATAATTTGAGTTTTAGCATTTGCATATTCATTCATATCTTCCCATCCACTAGCAGCTAACTTTCGTTTAATCGTTTCATATGCTTTGCGGTCAGTTTCATTCAGCTTCAAACGATTTCTAAAGGCCAAATATCTATCTATTTCACTAGAGCCTTTTGATAAAACATGGATGTGAACATCTTTCTGGGTTGTTCTAAACATCCTATGTTCGCGGAAATCGGGTTCTCTAACTCGAAGTTGATAGCCTGCAGTCTGTAGTTCCTTCAAGTATTTACTTTCATCACCAGAGTCGCTTACTTCTAAGAGCATATCAATAATAGGTTTCGCAGCTAGATTAGGAACAGCAGTAGAACCAATATGCTCAACCTCTAAGGCCACATTTCCTAAGGCATCCTTAATTATTTTTGCGTGTTTTTGAAATTTTGCCACCCACCGCTTGTCGTATTCCACTATCTGAATATCTCTTTTTTCACTTCCTCCGATAACGCCAATTTCTAGTTTTTTATCTTTCATAAATTGAAGATGTTTACCCGATAACAATACCTGACTAATAAATTCATTCTTAGCTTTCGTATAGTCCCCTCGATTATTAGCATATTTTTTAGCTAAATTTTGTTTCAGTTTCGAGTATTGCTCTCGTAATTTGAAATCAGCATTGAGCTTATTTTTGAAAAATATATAATCTCTCCATTTTTTACCTGAACCGATTACAAAATGAATATGGTGGGTTGTTAAATCTCCTCTTCTTTTCAAGAATAGATACCCTCCAACCTTTTTTCCTCTATCCTCAAATTCGTTTTGCAGTAAAATTCGCCTAATTCTATCTAATTTATCGTAGCTTTCAATGGCAACTGCAATATCAATGATTGGTTTTGAAACGATTTCTTTTATGGCGGTAGAGCCAACGTGTTCTACAAACTGAATCTCCTGTTTCAGCAACCTAAGTAGCTCTAATTCTGCGTTTTTGTATAGGTCAGCCCAAGTTTGTTGAAATGGAACAACAACAACTGTATCTCTTTTTAATCCAATCATTCTTCCTTCTGTAGATAACATAAATTTTAACGCTATCGGTCCACGGTTGATGGTAAAAGGTTGACGATCTGACAGAATAAACTGAAAACCAAATAATTGTAACTAATTAATTTTCAATTATTTACAATCTTAGACGGGTAGCTAATTTTAGGTACTAATCGTTGATTTTCAATGACTTAAATCCCAT
>JBCCQK010000278.1:0-10657 GCA_039024375.1 Bacteroidota bacterium | reverse complement strand
CGGACAAGTTGTACTTGATGCCGATTAGCCCAGACATGTATCAACAAATGTTGCTGTACGGAGCCACTTTTAACCAGGAGCGAATCAGTGCCAAGACCATTAACATTATTCTATGATTTTTGTAACTACTTACCAGTCTCAATCGAAAATGCTTAGATAGCACAAAATAGTCAATACTACTGCTCGAAAATTGTCAATACTACCGCTCGAAAAAACTTTATGGACTTTGTGAGCTTTATGCACTTTATGGTAAAAAATAGTGCTAAGCAGTTGCGATTTTTTCTAATTCTACTAAAAAAAACTAGCGAACTATGTACCAAAAAACGATGCTGTCGCCCAGCAAATTAAAAAGTCACCAACTGCGCCATCAGGCCAAGGCGTTTAGAAAAACAAAAAATCTACACGCCTTGTCTCGGCTATTAAATACATCCACGCCTTTTATGCACGTATTTGCGAATAACCCCCGCTACCAGCAATTTTACGTTGCTAAGTCCAACGGAGGGCAGCGGCTCATAGAAAACCCCAACGAACCGTTGAAAAAGTTACAACAACGCCTTGCCTTCTTTTTATCAGCGATTTACTTTGAGAAACGGCCCGACTGCGCACACGGATTTATCAAAGCGGCGGCGGACGAACCCAAAGGCCGAGGCATCTATTCCAAC
The DNA here is from genome assembly GCA_039024375.1 of Bacteroidota bacterium. Taxonomy (GTDB): domain Bacteria; phylum Bacteroidota; class Bacteroidia; order Chitinophagales; family Saprospiraceae; genus JAFMDF01. Next base: position 9,995 of record JBCCQK010000278.1, on the reverse strand, counting down.
GCCTTGCAACACGCCAATAGCAAGTGGGTCTTCAACTTGGATTTACGCGACTTTTTTCACAGCATTAGCCGCAACCGAGTTCGACTATTTTTTCGGCAATATCCGATGCGCTTTAGCAAAAATGCGGCGGACTGTTTGGCGGGGATTTGTACGTATCAAGGGCGACTACCAATGGGCGCACCGACTTCACCCGTCCTATCCAATTTGGTTTGTATTGGATTAGATAAAAAATTGATGGCCTTGGCGGCCGATAAAAAATGGGTTTACACTCGCTACGCCGACGACTTGACATTTTCGGCCAAAAAGCCTTTTAAGAAAAAACACATACAGGCTATCCGCAACTTGATTCGAGAAGCGGGTTTTATCATTAACGAGGACAAGGTGCAAAAATGGAAAAAGGGAGAACGTCCCGAAATAACGGGCTTGATTTTAAAAAACAAAAAGCCCGACTTGAAAAAGGACTATTTAGCCGATTTGCAGCGAGACATCGACATTTATTTCTACTTGCAATCGCAACCCCTAAAAGAACGACGTATTTTTGCGAAACAACAATTGGAAACTTACAAAAAATCCATCATCGGGCAGATTAACTTTGTCGGACAGGTCAAAGGAAAAAAGCATAAGTCTTATAAGAAATTAGCTAAGCAGATGGGGCTTCGGAAAGCTAGTTAATTCGTTTTTTTGTTGTTATATGAACTTATTCAGTTGATGATAAACGGTTCGCCACCGAGGAACATTTAGCGTACAAACTCTTTTTTACATCAACAAAAATTTTATTAAATAACTAATTCAAACTAAAAGAGTCGTATCTTAACGAGTGTTAAGAAAAAAAAGGCCGTTTTTGTTACAATTTCACTGATTAAGATACTAATAACCAATTAGTTATCTTTGCGCAAAAGATAAAAATCTTATCGAAAAATGTTAAAATTTTATGTAATTGTCTTGTTTTTAACGATTTATTAACGGTATTTTGTACCTTTGGAAATGTTAAGACTTTTTGCAGTTCTTTGACAGTCAATCAATTACAAAGGTCTAGCCCTTTTAAACCCTTCTCCGCTATAGGTAGGATTGAAACTCTTTGACCACCTGATAGTTGATAAGGATATTGGTCTCTTTTAAACCCTTCTCCGCTATAGGTAGGATTGAAACTCTCTTGAAAGAGTCATATTCAAATCGTCATTACCCTTTTAAACCCTTCTCCGCTATAGGTAGGATTGAAACGTGTGTACATAACTTTTTTTTGTAGGCCATCGATACTCTTTTAAACCCTTCTCCGCTATAGGTAGGATTGAAACGTAGTTGGGTACTTCTTCAAAACTACCGCCACCATTCTTTTAAACCCTTCTCCGCTATAGGTAGGATTGAAACTTCGTATTTTTTCTTTATCGTATTTATTTTATATACTTTTAAACCCTTCTCCGCTATAGGTAGGATTGAAACACATATTCCAAGCCTTTTAGAGCTGGATATTTCGTAGCGCTTTTAAACCCTTCTCCGCTATAGGTAGGATTGAAACTACTGATTTTTTGTGGTATCTATTTTCCTGTTCTTTTCTTTTAAACCCTTCTCCGCTATAGGTAGGATTGAAACGCATTGAAGGCCAATGCATCTTTTTCACACAAGAAGTATCTTTTAAACCCTTCTCCGCTATAGGTAGGATTGAAACATATGAACATTTTTGTTACCATTGCCAACTGCCAAATTCTTTTAAACCCTTCTCCGCTATAGGTAGGATTGAAACAATATTCTTTGGTAAGTAGAAAACAAATATTACTTTTCTTTTAAACCCTTCTCCGCTATAGGTAGGATTGAAACATTCCAAGCGGTCAAAATATGATAGATTGTATCGTTCGCTTTTAAACCCTTCTCCGCTATAGGTAGGATTGAAACCTAACTTAGGATTTACCTGAATATACGTATTGGATGTCTTTTAAACCCTTCTCCGCTATAGGTAGGATTGAAACGTTTCAAGGTAGTGGAGTTTTTCCACGATGCACTCTTTTAAACCCTTCTCCGCTATAGGTAGGATTGAAACACCCAGCTCGACCGTTGGCTGGAGGTCTTCTAAGTCTTTTAAACCCTTCTCCGCTATAGGTAGGATTGAAACACTCGATTCCAGTTATCGAGCATTTCTGTTCCATCGACTTTTAAACCCTTCTCCGCTATAGGTAGGATTGAAACAAATATCCATAGTTTTTGTCTTTATCTCATACAACTCTTTTAAACCATTCTCCGCTATAGGTAGGATTGAAACAATCGAATTTCCTACTATCCTACCTTTAGATATAATTACTTTTAAACCCTTCTCCGCTATAGGTAGGATTGAAACGTGAAAGCGCTGCAAATAAAATTAGTACTAAAATAATCTTTTAAACCCTTCTCCGCTATAGGTAGGATTGAAACCAGCATCGTAATATAGCTTTCCCAAAGCCTGTCCCGTACTTTTAAACCCTTCTCCGCTATAGGTAGGATTGAAACAACGATACCATAAGCAGTCGTGGTCTGTGTTTTTTTCTTTCATACCCTTCTCCGCTATTGGTAGGATTGAAACCCTTGAGGGCCTTGCGCCTGCCAAATGAATCCGCTTAACTTTTAAACCCATCTCCGATATTGCTAGGATTGAAACGGAGCAGGAGTATTCACTGGAGCTGGTGTTAGACCTTTTAAACCATTCTCCACTACAGGTTGGATTGAAACTGAACCATTACTTGGTCTAGCTTATCGTCTAGATTATCCATTTAACCCCTTCTCCGTAACCAGTAGGATAAAATCCCAAAAAAAACTATCTTTCAGAAAAAACTAAAAATGACGATAACGAAAAGAAAAAAAAATTGGCAGCAACGCTACGCCAACAACGAACTAAAGGCATTGATTCGAGATTTGGGCGCTGCTTTGTTGCCCGACGGAAAGGCCTACAGCATTTATTTGAATTTAGCTCGGCAGTTTAATGAGATTCAGGATGAGCTGATGGCGGGTACGCTATCCTTCGCAGAAGCCAAGCAAGAGAAGAGTAAAGTAGGGAAGTTACTATTGAGTTTTATCGGCGATTTAACGGGGGCGGAAATAGGGCAAGTACAAGCAGTAAAGCGAACGGAGGTCGATAATCCCATTTTAGTCTTAACGCCTAAGGCAGAAGCGCAGACTTACTTGCGGACGTTTTTCCAAGAGACCGATTTTGCGAATGTGACGGTTCAGCTACAACGAGACGCCCCCGATTCGGTCGATGGTTACGATTTGGTCATTTTTGATAATCGAGATTTGGCAGAATGTCCTAAGTTTTTTCTATTGGACAAATTAACCTCCACCGAGAAGGCGGCCATTCTCGAACGAATTGCGTTGATGGATATTCTCAAAGCGGATACTACTTGCTTTTTCATTCATTTTGGAGCGTTTTTGTACTGGGTTAGCGAAAACCGAGAGCAGGCACACGCAGCCAATTCTAAGTTTTCCCTATTTGCTAGGTGTAAAGAAATGATTGAATTTATTGATACGTATCGGGTTACTGTGCCTGCATACGCTGGTTGACTAGTGCTATCATTTATAAGTAGTTGACCACTTCATCGAGAGATTTAGATGCAGCCCAGAAAAGTGCCAAAGCTACGCTCCTCAATAAAAGAATTTGGGCGATTTTATCTACAGACGGTGTCAGAGCTACGCTCTTTTTTTGAAAAACGAAGGAGCATCGCTCCGAAACCGTCTGTAACTTTATGGCTTTTGCTATTCTACTGTAAGGAGCGTAGCTTCGGCACTAATTCTTAACACATCAAACGGCGGTTACGCCCTCATCGAGTGCATTTTTTCGTTGAGCAAAGCAATTTTTTTGGCTGATGCCTTACCAAAATAAGGCTATCATTAAGCCCTCGACAATTGCACAAATCCCATTAACTCCGTCCACGGATAGGCCACCCTTCTGGATTTGTAGCGAGCGGGCTTGCGCTGCCGCGTTTTGAAATCATAAATCATATTCTTCTTATCGGGTTGGTCAATCGTTTGGAGGTGGTCCGAAAATCGCCAATCGCCCGTAATGCCGTGAAAGCCACTCCCGCCCGACATCCGTAACAGACAAGCATTGGGCGTCTCCACTAAATCTTGTAAGAACGCTAGCTGGTCAATAATCGTAGGGACATCTTCGTCTTGGTCGTAAGTTTCAAAGAAGGCTATTTCTTTGGCGAGATGTTTCTTTGTTTGGTCATTGATGATACGAAATAAGGTTTCTAAAGGCTGGTCGGTGAAAATTCGGTGGTAATTTTTCGGGAGTAGATTCCTTCCTCTTTTTTGCAAAAAAGTACCCAACCCATCCGCTAAACTCAATCGAAATTTTGTTTTAGTTTTTGGCTTAAACGATTCCAAAAGGATTCTAAAATTCTCTTTAAAATCGGCTTCCCAATTGCCGTATTGCTGCCGTAAATTAAAAAGATTCACATCGCTAATCTCACTTTCCAAGGTATTTTCCGTGGTATCAAAAGGGCGGATAAATCGGCCCAAGGCTTTGTCAAAACTACCCAATAACTGCTTCGACAAATCGTCGCTTACCCCTCTCTGATGCGTTGCGTGGTACAGATACCCAAACAAACTACTACTAATCGCTCCTTTAATCGAAGACCCCGGAATGTAAGTCTGCCCGTTCCCTCCACGAATTAGGGGTTTGATTTCGTTACCGTTCAGCTTTCCATCGTAGTCAAAAATATGGTCGGCGTAATCTTCCAAATCAAAATCGTTGGTCAAGAAACGTTCTAAATCTCGGTAGCGGTTTTTGGCAATCAAAGAGGTATATTTCTCCCGTTGCTGGTCGTCCATATCCGTAAACAGTCGATGCTGATTCAGAATAAAGACTTTACCCTTATAATGGATGAAATCAATATTGCGGACCCAATTTTTTTCTTGACTGGTACCAATAAAAACGGGCGATTTTATTTCTAGCGTTAAATCGTAATTCGTATTTACTGCGTTCATATTTTAGGCATTTATGGGTAAAAAAATGGCTCTGCCGTCACGCCAAATATCGTGACTGACGACGGTTTCTTCTTGAACATTTTCCACTTTGGGTCTTAAGTTGACTATTTTTCCTTGAAGGTCATTAGCGGGAAATACCGACCCTTCCTTAAACATAAAAACGGACTTTTTCCGATAACTGAGATGTTCCGTATGCTTCGGACTGGCAATGAAACCACCCCTTTTGACAAGGGTATAAGCCGTTTTATCCGTAATTAGTCCCTTCATCTCGCTTCTTGTAGGGCAATAAAGCGATAAATTAAGCTGCTGCGTCCCTTGGGTGGGCAAATTAAAGGTCACGTTTTTTGACTTGGGTACAAAATGACCATTCCCCGAACTTCTATCCGAACCAATGCCATTGTCTCCTAATAATTGTAAGGCAGCCCTTACTTTTTTTTCAATGTCGGGTCGTACATTTTCGTGGTATTCGACGAAGAAAAATAAACCCGCCCCTTCTTTAAAATAAATTCTGTCCATATAAAAAGTGGCGGTTTCTTCCGCAAAGGTTCGAGGAACGGCTACTTTTTGGATGACTTCGGATAAGATAAAAGGAGATTCTGTAGGGGGATGATTCGGGTCTTTTTTTGAATCGAAGAAGGCAGCGCTATTTTTAGCCAAAAACTTTTTTTTCAAATACAAATCCTGTACGGAAATGGTCGAAAGTGTGCCTTGCAGTAGGCCCTCAAAATGCGCTTTATCCAAAAAAGCAATTTTCTTTTTGGCTTTTCGCTGTTGCACAGCGTCCATTACCTTCTTGTTCTCGTCTAGCAAATTGGGCAACGGAATGAGTGGTTTTGGAAAGTACAATTCCTCTCCATAAAAAGGGAAGCCAGAGGAAATAGAAAAGGCATCAAAGAAAGAGGTGTTGGTAGCGTCGTCCTCAGCTTCATTTTGCCGACCAATAATTTCCGCTTCCCCAAAAAGTTGGAGCGCATTGTAAAAAATGGCGGACTTTAAAGTATCCGAATGAAGCGTTTGGAAACTCTCTTCTAAATTGGCTTTTCCCCTCGACAAGTGCAAGGGACTGGTGAAATAGAGTTTGATAATTTGCTTGTCCTGCATGGATTAGGCTTTTAAGGTTACGGGAACTTGACTCGTCAAGTCTTCTTCTGTCCCTTTGGGTGGGACTTTGTAGAAATCGCTCGTTCTCGCCACTACTTTTTCTATTTCAAATCTAATTTGCCCATTTCCTCTAGACCCGCCCCCACCGAGGTAATCATCTTGTACCAACTGTAGAGACTCGTAAACATAGCTTAACAGATGGTCTTTGTTGGCATCATCCTCAAAAATATTTAACGTCATTTCCATCGCAAACTCAGCGCCCGCGGGAACTCTTTCAAAGAAGCGAGGATTAGCCGCAGCGGTGATTCTATCAATGGTATTTTCTGCTTTTACTTCCGTGTAAAGCAACTCCGTTTCTTTAAACTGATTACTTTTAGCATTTAACATGGCGCCGTCTCGAACAATTAGGCGGGAAGGTTGCTGTTTTTTCTGCTCGTTTTGGTTGATATGTCCAAACAATTGGGCGGCGGCGTGGGCCGGATTTTGGGTCGGCCCTCCTTTTTCACTTACCGTCCCGTGACTAATTTCCAATTGGGAACGCATCTTACCTTTTAAAGAACTTCCTGGAATATAGGGAATCTTAGTGATGGGATTGCGAATAACTTGTTTGTCGGTACCTCCAATGTCCATCGCCGCATTATTTCCTCCAATCATCAAGCCCGTTTGAGCGATGATTTTACCTTTGATGATGATTTTTTTGACTAACATATACTACTGATTTTTTAGATTTCACTTAACTACTTAGCACCTTTTTTACCATAAAGTCCATACAGCTCATAGAGTCCATAAAGTTTTTTCTAGCGGTAGTATTGACTGTTTTGGCGTTTTCAATATAGAGTGGTGAGTAGTTACGATTTTACAAATAATTATTTCCCTTCTAATCCTTCCCGCCGTAAACATTGTGATAGGCAATGATTCCCTCCATGAATTTGCTAAAATTTTTAAAATGGGATTTGGTGGCGACTGCTCGATGCGCCATTTCGAGTACCGTTTTAAGTTTGTCCATCCTCGAACGGCTATCTTTTGCCAATACCCTTGCCGCATTATAGGCAATCTTAGGGCGCAGCAACAGAAAATCCGTTTCCCAATCCTCCGTGTCATCCAACTTTAGTTCAATCCGTTTGATTTCGCTAAATAGATTTCGCATTTGGGAGGTTGTCACGCCATTCCTTCCCGGTCGTCTATCCTCAACACTTCTTTTGTCACACAGGAAAAAACCGAGATTTTCTAAATAATCAATGCCGTCTCTGTCAATTTTTTTGGTAATCCATTCTGGCTTGAATGCTTTGACACAATGGAAGCCAGATTTAATAGTTGGTGTATTCATACATTAAGATTTATCTAAGTTCAAGGGCTGCCCACTGAGCGGCCACGTATAATAAGGTGAAAAAGGAATATTTGCTATTGGCTTTTTCCCAATCTTGGCTTAACGGAGAGCGATTGGTAAAAATACCGTTGACCAGTTCTTGCAAAAAATCTTTGGCTGCTTGGTGTTTGATGCGTCCTTTCATTCGACTGATGGCATAGGAGATTTGCCAAATCCACGTTTGGGTACTATCATCTTTTACCTGCTCTTCAAATTTTTTGTAAAAAGAAAGAATCGTTGAAATGAGTGCACTCGGAATATGGTCTGGTTCAATAAACGTAACCAACTGATTTTTGAGTGATTCTACGACGGGGAATTCGTAATCCCAATTAAGCGGATGGTCAAACAGGGTAAAAGCATTTTTGGGTACGTCACCATAGCTATGCTCTTTGGCGGCGTCTTCTGCTTTTTTTGCTGAGTTGGCCGCTTTGACAATCGGGTGCTTTGGGGTGGATAAATAAATGCCTCCCGATAAGGTCAAGTTAGGATTGGCACAAATCCAACGCTTAAAGTCCGTCCGAATTTCTTTGGCCAAAGCAATCGTTGCGTTCCACCGACCTACGATAAATAAATCATCCCCACCCGAATAAATAATCTGGGTCTGTTCTTTGTACATGTCCTTAGATTTCCAAATTGCATTCAGCCAACCTTTGAAAAAATAATCCAAGGAGCGACTCAAAGTGCTGTAAGCTGCCAATGTACCCTGCGCTTCGGAATATTCTTCCTTATCAAAGGCTCGAATAAAAGTAGTGCCCAAGTTATCTACATCCATTCTTAGCACCGCCAATCTTTTTAGTTTAGGTTCGTGAAAGACTTCTTTGTAAACGACGTTGGGTTCTTTCATGCCCGCTAATTCGCTAAAGGTCTTTGCTCGTCGCTCAGAGTATCCTTTTTTATCAATATAATTGATAGTAGGATAATCATTCCCACCGTATAATGAAAATCCATAAATATGATTAGCAGTTAATGCTATATTCCGGATATTTAAAAAATCGGAGTTATTTACTCCATTGACAAAAGCGTAAGCATCGGCCGATTCAGTCGAGTCAATCTGCACCGAATGGGTTATATACTTTGAAATGATAAGTGCCGCTTTCTGATTAGCTAATGCCTGTACTTCTCGGCCAAAAGATAATACCGAATAATCTTTCCTTTTTAATTCATGACCAAGTGTAATCTGCTTATTGGTAGCTTCTGCAACTAGGTTTTCTCCCGTAGGCAACGGTCTAGTTTCATATTTTTTTGGCAAAGGGGTATCATCATCTATTAAAAAAACCGAAGCCTTCACATCTAGTTCCTCGTTAGTTATAACATCTCTAGGAGCTAAACCACCTATTTCAGAAGGCTCAAAGAAATAGGCAAATCCGTCTTTATCGGCGGCTATTTGTTGGCTAAATTTTTGCCTTTTCTGAGCGGTCAATTTATCTGCTAATATTCTCCAAGCTACACTAATTTTTTCTTCCAGCAACCAATGGTCGGCTAGAGGAACCGACGACATTTCCAAAAATAATTTAGTCCGATGGGTATCAAATAATTTTTGAGCAAACGCTTTACCAACCGTCTCAAGCGTGGTCCGTATTTCCTCCGTATTCGGCGCCAATAGGTAAAATCCACCTCCAGAGGCATACACGATATTGGCTTGATACAGCCCTAAGGCATGTACTAATTCCTGTAGGAGGAAGTCAATCTGTAGTTGCAAATAAAAAGAGCGGCCTTTCAGATTTTTAGAGGCATTTTTACTGATAATGTCATAGATATAATCTTGAATCCCCGATAAACTTCCACCCACTAAAAGTAGGCTTTCGTTATCCTCTAAAGTTCCACCTGCCGCTGTGTATCTTTCCAAACATACGGCAATAGCTGCCACCATTTTGGCATGGTCATAAAAAGAAATACACTGCCCGTAACCACTTGGCAGCGTAACGGTATGCTTTTGTAGGACATTTAATAAAGTCTCGGTATAATTTCGAATTTGATTAGCTTCGTAAGGTATTTTTTCCAAATCGGCTATCAGTCCATTCACCATATTTTCCGTTTCGGCTCGAACCTCAGCGGATAAAGACTCCCTAGGAAAGAAAGCATCTTCTTCGAAGGCAAATGTACCTATCAAATATTCACTCGAAAATTGAAGATTCGGATTTAGCAATTGCGCAAAAATAGACTTAACTCGACTATTAGTCACAGAATAGTCAGATTGCCCTTTTGCCAGACTGGTCGCCTTATCAAGCAATTTTCGCCAACTGGGCATCTCATTTATTTGAGGTTTTAGAAAGGCCACGGCTCTTTTTAAAGTAGGATGTTGTTCCATTGCCTCCTTAAAAACATGAAAATACAGTTGTTGATTGATATTCGTCATTTTGGTTGTTTAAGTGCTGGACAGTAATAATAGTTTTAAGACCTAACATTTTAGTAAACAATACCACCCATCGCAGATAAAATAACGTTACTTATATATGAAAATTTGACTTTCATCTAAAAGTCAAGTTTTCAAACTCCATTTATTCATATTTTAATTAAAAAATTAAAAAAATCTTATTATGAATTTTATAACATTAAAAATATTTCATCACCATTT
>JBCCQK010000277.1:0-10667 GCA_039024375.1 Bacteroidota bacterium | reverse complement strand
GTTTTACAAAGTGTTACATTAACAATCAAGCCATCAGACTATCAAACCATCACAACCCATTTGGTTAATTACACATTTTACTAAAAATTATTTATACCCTTTTTACACAACCCCTAGCTCCGTCCATGTTTAAATTCTCCGCATTTCATATGGAGTGATTCAAGTTAAACCAGCCCGACTGCGTCATGCGGGCGGGTCACTTTGTGATTTTAGAGTTTGCAAAAATTGTCAAAGACCCCCTTTTACAAAATAAAGAAAAGTAGAAATTATGAAAATTGCACTTATCGGTTACGGAAAAATGGGTAAAACTATTGAGAAAATGGCCATCGAGCAAGGCCACGAAGTAGTGCTAAAATTCGATGTTGATAATTTTAACGAGTTTACGCCCGAAAATATCGTAAAAGCGGATGTAGCCATTGAGTTTACCCGCCCCGAAAGTGCTTTTGACAATATTGCTACTTGTATCCGTGCGGGAGTTCCCGTGGTCTCTGGAACGACGGGTTGGTTGGATAAAAAGCCTGCGGTTGAAGCCCTTTGTGCGGAAAAGAAAGGCGCTTTTTTCTACGCCTCCAATTATAGTGTAGGCGTAAATATCTTCTTTGCACTCAATAAGTTTTTGGCCAAAATGATGAGTGAACAACCTCAGTATCGCATTGAGACAGAAGAAATTCACCATACGCAAAAACTGGACGCCCCGAGTGGCACGTCTATCACTTTGGCGGAGGGAATTATTGAAAACATTGCTCAAAAAACGGATTGGATAAACGAAGCGAGCGAGGCTACCGACAAGGTACCCATCATTTCTAAGCGCATCGACAAAGTGCCCGGCACACATACAATTGCCTACCAATCAGCAATCGACGATATTGAAATTAAGCATACGGCTCATTCCCGAGCGGGTTTTGCGGGCGGGGCTATCCAAGCAGCGGCGTGGTTAGTGGGCAAGCAGGGCGTCTTTGGAATGTCGGATATGCTAGGTTTTTAGGGAGTAGGACTCGCTAAAACCTGTTCAATTGCAAATTCGGATATCTACTGGTAGCACAGCCTTCAGGCTGTCCCGTTCACAAGCCTTTAGGCTTGCCCTATCTCGCAAAGGCCTAAAGACCTTTTGACCCGATAGCCTAAAGGCTGTGCTACCGATTGAGAACGTACATTCCAATTGTCATCAACCCAAATCCTGTAAATCCTGAAATCCTGTCAAAAAATAAATAAAAAATAATCTTGTCCAAGTACTCGGAAAAAACCTGACCCACCACCATGAAGTCAACGTACCGCTACACACTCGTCTATAACCTAAAAAAATACGCTAAAGACATTTACTTGCCGAGTGCTTTTGTAGCAAGCATCGATACCAAAGGGGAGTTACAGTACATTCAAAAAAAGGCGTCCACCAATGCCTTTAAGGAATTTAAACTCCTCCTCGAACCGTTCGAACAGCAACTACTTTTGCTCATTGAAAAGTTGCAGTTGAGCACTTTAGAAAAAAAATACAATCCAACTCGCCGTAAGCCTAAGCCGCTGACCGAGTTGATGCAGCAAGACCGCACCGTTGCCAAATCTATTCAGACTTACATTCATCGACTCGTTGACCAGTTCTTGACCTTAATCGTACAACACGACTTGGTTCTTTGTTGGGACGTAGAAAAAAAAGTCCTTATTAAAGATGTGCGAGTCCAGATAGCGCAGAATGAATTAACGCCGCACCTATTTTTTACCAAAACGAGAGAAGAAGTCAAATATCGCTTATGGCTTTCCGACCAAACGGGAAAGTGGCGAGTCAACGAAAAGGACGTTGTACCCATCACCAATATCCCCGCTTGGGTATTTGTGGACTATCAGCTGTATAAGATTCCGCACATCAACGGATTGATGTTGAAGCCCTTTCAGAAGAAAGATGAAGTGGTCATTGCCGCTAAGTTTGTGAAGACTTACTTCGAGTCGTTCATCCTAAAAATTGCTTCCGAAGTCGATATGCAAACCGAAGGCTTCAAGGTAGTCGATAAGCGACAATTGCAGTTCTGTCAATTGGAGTGGATAGAGGATATTTTTTCCAAAACTGAAGGACTAAAGGTGACATTTGTCTATTCGGGCGTTCATTTTGGTTGGAACGATTCGACGAAGCGACGCTCGGGGTTGCAGTTTGAAAAAGACGATGTGGTTCTTACTCGCATCAATCGCAATTTTTCGGAAGAAAAAAAATGGATTGAAAAATTGAAGACCTTCGATTTAGTGAACGAAGTGGGCAGCTATTTCCAATTAGTGGAAACCGTAGAGGCTCCTTCTTTATTTACTTGGTTAGCCCAAAATGAGCAGCGACTAGAAGCTGCCAACTTTAAAGTAGTTACGCCGCAGCGAGAAGGAAAATCGCTCGTATTAGCCGTGCCAACCATTGCCTTTGATGCCACTCGGCAAGTCAATGATTGGTTCGATATTCGGGGAATAATCGTAGTGGGAGATTTTAAAATTCCGTTTCAAAAAATTGTTCCCTACCTTAAAAAAGAAGATAGATATTATCCGCTACCCAATGGAAAATATTTTTTGATTCCCGAAGAATGGTTTATGAAGTTTAGTGGTCTATTGCGATTCGCTACTTTAAAAAATGATACGCTGAAGTTGGCGAAAAGCCAATATACGCTCCTGGAGAATTTGGGTATCGACTTGGGAAAGGCCCTCGAACAAGAATTGACGGATTTCGACTATTCGCCTTCCGATAACCTAAAAGCTACCTTGCGACCTTATCAGTTAGCGGGCGTCAAATGGCTACTGGGTCATTACCAAAACGAATTAGGCGCTTGTTTAGCCGACGATATGGGGTTGGGGAAAACGTTGCAAACCATTGCCGTTCTGCTCTACGCCAAAGAGCAGGAAAAAACATCCATCAAAGCACCCCAAAAAACGCCCACGGCGCAACTCGACTTATTTGGTGCAACGGCCTATCCGACGGATATTTACCAACCGCTTCGGGCGATTATCATCTTGCCCGCTTCTTTGGTTTTTAACTGGGAACGGGAAATTCGAAAATTTGCCCCGAGTCTTTTGGTCTATAAACACGTTGGGGCCAAACGCCACACCACGTCCAAACTCGTCGGAAGTTTTGATGTCATTTTGACCACTTATCATACGGCGCTGAGAGATGTTGACGTATTGGAAAAGATAGATTTTCAATACATTATTTTGGACGAAAGTCAACAAATCAAAAACAAAGACTCCAAAATATTTAAGGCAATTAATCAGCTAAACGGAACGCACAAAATTTCTTTGAGTGGAACGCCCATTGAAAATTCACTATCCGATTTGTGGGCGCAGATGCAGTTTATTAATCCTAATATGTTGGGTAGTTTTCGTTTTTTTCAAAAAGAGTATATTCGGCCCATAGAAAAACAGCAGGATGAGGATAAAAAAGCGCAACTACAACAACTTATCCAGCCTTATTTACTGCGAAGAACCAAAGAATCGGTGGCTAAGGATTTGCCCGAATTGACCACCAAAATTTTCTATACCCAAATGACTGCCGAGCAGCAAAAGCTATACGAAAAGGAAAAGTCGGCCGCTCGCAATTTTCTACTCGATAATTTTGACGCTAGTGACGGAAAATACCAATTTCAGGTCCTCAGTTCGCTAACCAAACTGCGGCAACTGGCCAACCATCCCGTTTTAACTTTGGAAGATTATGCCAAAGAATCGGGTAAATTCAAAGACGTTTTGGAGCATTTGGAGGTTATTCATAAAGGGGGACACAAAACGTTGCTGTTTTCTTCTTTTGTCAAACACTTGAATTTATACCAAAGCCACTTTCAACAACAAGGAAAGGCCTTTGCCCAATTAACGGGCGAATTGTCCCAAAAAGAGCGCAAACGACAAGTGGACGAATTCGAAAGTAATTCTAGCGTTCAATCGTTCCTCATCTCCATCAAAGCGGGTGGAACGGGCCTCAATTTGACCGCCGCCGACTACGTATTTATTCTCGACCCTTGGTGGAATCCTTCCATCGAACGACAGGCGATTGCTCGTGCGCATCGTATAGGACAAACCAAGCGAGTGTTCGCCATCAAGTTTATCACGAAAGATAGTATCGAAGAAAAGATATTGAAATTACAGGAACGAAAAACGGAATTGGCGGACGCGATTATTGAGGGGAAGGCAGGAAAGTCGTTTTCTAAAAAGGAATTGCAGTTTTTATTAAGTTAGATGTCTATTGTAGTGATTAGTAAATATTGATTTTACATGCTTATGCGCTCTAAAAACGGGTAACGATTCATATCTTAAATTATTAGAAAGGCATCCAATTGAGAAATTTTTTGACAATACAGATAGGAAGAATTTCAAGAGAATCTGTATGTTTAGGGCTTAATGTGTTAGGGCACTACAATCCTAAGTTTTTTCGATAGAACCTTTGAGAGGAACGGGGGTAAATTGCAATAATGAAAATCCTGTAAATCTTGTAATCCTGTCTAAGAAGCTATATTAATCCTATCCTTATACTGACAAACGAACAAATAATCATGCGCAGCTTCCTACCATCATTACTTTTAGTCTTACTACCGATACTCCTATTTGCACAAGGCCAAACCTTCGAGCAATTAAAATATCGTTTCGTTGGCCCCGATGGGAATCGAGCGATTTCGGTAGTTGGCGAACCCGGTAATCCATTAGTGATGTACGTCGGTGCGGCGTCGGGAGGTTTATTCAAAACGGAAGATGGCGGCAATAACTGGCGACCCATTTTTGATGACCAAGATGTTTCTTCGGTGAGTGCGTTGGCGATGGCACCTAGTAACCCCCAACAAATATGGGCGGGAACGGGAGAAACGTTCTTAATTCGTCCCGCCCATGCTATCGGTGATGGTATTTACAAATCGACCGATGGGGGCAAAACTTGGAAAAATATGGGGTTGAAATCCACTTATCGGATTGCCAGAATTGTGGTGCATCCGCACAATCAAGATATTGTTTGGGTAGCTGCGATGGGGCATTGTTTTGGCCTCCAGCAGGAACGAGGGATTTACAAGACCACCGACGGCGGCCAGACTTGGAAGCAGGTCTTATTCGTAGATGAACATACGGGAGGGGCAGACATTGCCATTAATCCTAAAAATCCAGACGAATTAATAGCGGCGACTTGGCAATTGCACATCAATACGTGGGGACTGAATAGTGGCGGAAAAGGAAGTGGCGTTTTTCATACCACGGATGGTGGAGAGACGTGGAAGGCAATGTCCGAAAATGGTTTGCCAGGGGGCGAAAAAGACCCCAATGCGGGGAAAATTGCCGTAGCTATTTCTCCGAGTCACCCAAATATTTTTTATGCCTTGATGGAGCAAGACCATACTTCCCTTTATCGAAGTACCGATAGCGGTCAAACTTGGGAAAAGCGTAGTACTAATCACACCATGGCGGAAAGAGCGCCGTACTACACTCGGATTGGTTTAGATATCGAAGACCCCGACCGCATTTACTTTTTGAGTGTTCGATTTGCGATGTCGGTGGATGGGGGTAAAACTTTGGTGGCTCGTCCTCCGAGAGCCGGGGGAGACACGCACGATATTTGGATGGACCCCATGAATCCCGACCGTTTTATGGTAGCGGACGATGCGGGGGCGACGTTTACCTTAAACCGGGGTAAAACGTTTAAACGAATTACTTTGCCTATTGCTCAAATGTACCATGTGGCGGTAGATAACCAAGTACCTTACAACCTTTATGGTAACCGACAAGATGGTTACTCTTATCGAGGGCCATCGAATACACAGGCCAGAGGGATTTCGTTGGGTAATTGGCAGTACGTCGGTGGTTGTGAATGTGGATTTGCGCAACCCGACCCCGTAGATAATAACATCGTTTGGTCGGGGTGCTACGATGGTGGCTTGCAGGTCTATGATGGAAAAAGCCAACAAATTAGAGATGTAAGGGTCTTTCCCGAAGCGGGGTACGGCGTGGCACCCAAGGACATGAAATATCGCTGGCACTGGAATTTTCCACTACATATTTCGCCGCACGATCACCATAAAGTCTATGTGGGTAGCCAATACGTCCATGCCACTACTTCCAAGGGACAAAAGTGGGACGTTATTTCTCCCGACTTAACGTTGGATTTAGAAAGTCATCAGCAGAGTTCGGGCGGGGTAGCGACTGATAATTTAATGACCTTCGATGGTTCGGTAATTTTTGCGATTGCCGAATCCCCCGTTCAAAGAGGCCTGATTTGGGTAGGGACCAACGATGGGCAAATTCAATTGACGAAGGATGGCGGCAAGACTTGGCAAAATGTTACTGAAAATATCAAAGGATTGCCCGAGTGGGGAACCGTTGCCAATATCGAGCCATCTAAATTTGACGCTGGAACCGCTTATTTTTCCTACGATATGCACCAAATGGCAGATTTCAAGCCCTACATTTACAAAACAACGGATTACGGCGAAACGTGGCGTTTAATTAGTGAGAATATTCCCGAATCTGCTTCCAGTTTTGTGCATGTGATTAAACAAGATTATCAACAAAAAGACCTGCTATTTGCGGGAACGGATAACCATCTTTATTTCTCACCCAATGATGGGAAAGATTGGCATAGCCTAAGAAATAATTTGCCACCTGCTCCAATCTATTGGTTGGAAATCCAAGAACATTTCGATGATTTGGTGGTGGCTACTTACGGTCGTGGTTTTTATATCTTAGATGATATTTCCGCCTTACGGCAAATGAATGCAGCCATTGCCACGAAAGATGTTCACTTATTCGAACCTAGAAACGCCTATCGGTTTAATCAAAAAGCCTATATCCACGCCGGGAGTGGTAGTAATGTGCGGGGGCAAAATCCCCAAAATGGCGCCTTGATTCATTATTATCTAAAAGATACCACTGCAAAATCCGTGATTGTAGAAATCGTCAACGAAGATGGAACCATTGTTAGAACCATGACGGCCAAAAATGCAGCTGGTGTCAATCGAATGGTCTGGGATTTTCGCTACGCACCGACTACCAAACCCATTTTGCGCAATACGCCACCCGATATGCCTTGGGTGCCTTTTGATGAAAACGGTGAACGGATTTTATACACTTGGGATTTGGATTTATATGGTGGCAAAAGAGGGCCACGAGCAGTGCCGGGAGAATATACGCTCCGTTTAAAAGCGAAAGGGCAAACGCTAGAAGAAAAATTAATCGTACTAAAAGACCCTGCGGGAGAAGGAACCACCGAAGATATTGCCGCACAAGTCAGTCTATCGCTCAACCTCTACGATATGATTAACCAAACGGTGAACATGATAAACAACATCGAATGGATGCGACGAGATATTCAAGCAGTAAAAGCGGAAGATTTCAAATCCACTTTAGTAAACAAAGCGATTACTTTAGAAAATAAACTAATTCAAATAGAAAGCGAATTATACGACATCAACCTAACGGGCGCTAGAGAAGATGCCTTTCGAAGTCCTAACAAATTATACGGACGAATGTTAGCCTTAGCCCACGAAGTGGGAACCGCTAGTGCCGATTATCCACCTACGGACCAGCAAGTGGAAGTGGCCAAAATATTGAATAGTCGCTTATCTCAACAACGTCAGCTTTATCGGAATATAGTTGTAAAAGAAGTTAACGAAATGAATCGGCTATTGAAAAAAGCCGAAAGTAAGATTGAGGTTTTGGAGCGAACAAAGACAGTTGGGGCGTAGGATGGTTGATTTCCGATATTCCAAGAACAGAAATCGGCGTTCTTTTTTCATAGCAATTGAAGTGCTAAAAAACAGCCGTTTACTTTTTACTGGTGAACGGCTGTTGTGCTTTTTTACGCCATTGGAGAACTTACCAATTTAGAATGTAAAGGGTCTTTGACAATTTTTGTACTTTAGTAACAGCGGTAAATGCGTAGCTCAGACATTCCTGCCTGAGAATCAGCTATTTGTGGTCTCAGACAAGAATGTCTGAGCTACGTTTTGCAAAAATTGTCAAAGAACCAATATGAATTATTGATTTTAATAACTTTTGGATTTTAAATTTTAGATTTCACTCACGATTGGTTCTTTCAAAAATCAAGGAGGAAAAAGATTGTATGCCTATTTTTATACACGTTTCATCTACTCTGAAATTAGGTGCGTGGTTCATGGCAAATATTCCTTTTTCAAGGTTAGAGCCACCTAATAGAAAATAAACGCCTGGTACTTGTTGCTGAAAGTAGATGAAGTCGTCATTAAAGTACGGGATTTGACCATAGCTTGGCACCACTGTTCCTTCGCCGTAAATTGTATTGAGGACGTTGGAGGCATCATTGGTTAGTTGTGGATGGTTCATAACGGTTGGGTTTTCCATAATATAGGATGCGTCAATAAAGGCGTCTTTGAAGGCTGATTGGTTGATAATACGTTTGATTTTTGGTAGAAGCTTAGACACATTAGATTCATTGGTTTCGTATAGCTCCGCTACTACTATAAGTTGATGACTATCTGCCTTGATAATAGCCCGTTCCTGTAGGAAGCAATAATCCTTAAAGATGGTATTAGGTTGGTGGATGCCGATATTCGAATCAAACGCTTTTTGAACTTCCCACGGATTTCCGCCCTCTTCCTTTCGTAGCATTTCTTTTCGTATGGTATCATAAAGGGCTTTTGCATCGTCCTCAGAAAATTGGCTATCAAAGGTAAATTTTATTCTTTTTTGATAGGCGTACAATTCGTTGGCTTTAACCATGAGTTGACCTAAAGGCAAAGCCGTCACGTGCAGGGTATAAATTTCGTCGATGGTCATGGCTGGAAATAAATCACTACTGGCCATATTTTTCGCACCCAAGAAAGTCTCTTCTTCGGGTTGAAAGATAAAATAGACCGTACCATTAATGGATGCTTTGTTTTGAGATAACACCTCAGCGATTCCAAGGCCAATCGCTATGTGGATATCATGACCACAACTATGCTGGGCACCTCTAATTTTAGATTTAAACGCCCCTTTTTCGGGAATCCAACTGCGAACAGCATCCATATCTGCTCGCCATGCTATATTTTTTCCCTCTTTTCCTCCTTTCAGAATACCTACCACCCCATAACCTGCTATCCCCGTTTTGACCTCCAAACCTAAATTTGATAAATAGTCCGCAATAATCTCAGAGGTCCTTTTTTCCAATCCAGCCAATTCGGGATACTGGTGTAAATCTCTTCTAATGTTGACTAATTTGTCGAAAATTTCATCTGCTTGTTGTCCTATTTCTTGGTGTAGATGTGGGTTACTTTTCTTTGAAGTTATACATGCGGTAAGTAACAGGAGTAGCAAGCTTAACGCTAGTAAGAGTTGTACAAACTGATTTTTTTTCATCTATCATTTTTTTTGATTTCGATATTTCAAAGAGACGCAAAAAAATAGAAAGATGAAAGAAAGAGTGACCAGTGGATAATTGTATTGATTAATTGCTAGGTTGTAGGCTGAAATACTAATTTTTGGGCTGAGTGGCTAGGTCTGATTTTACGGTTTTGTAATAGGATTTTGATAAGGGAATCGTTAAATCCTCCTGATGAAACGCTATTTGGGCATTCTGGGAGTTTCCTTTTACCACTCTAATAGCTGCCATATTGACTAAATAAGAACGATGGGAATGGATTAAAAATGGAGCTTGCTGCTTAATGGCGGTCAAAGTATTTCTAAAGATTACCTGCTGTACCGTATTGTTTTTCGTGTAATAGATATTTACATAATTTTCGGAGGCTTTGATAAATAGTATATCTTCTTTTTTTAGGGTTATATTTTCACCTTTATTCATCCCAGATAGCTCAACTTCCTTTGCCATATCAGCAACCGTCAGTGTTCCAAACCTATTTCTTAGATAAACATGGAAGGGAAGCAGAAGTAACATAATTGGAATTATGGAGTGCCGAAAAAACCATACTCCATGGCTTAGATAGTCATATAAATTACCGTCAGAATTGAAAAAACTATTGAGAAAGACTTGATTGTAAAAATGAATGGGTACACTAGCAAAAAGTATGAAAAGGAGAAACGAAATAATTTCGTAACCGACTTCCCATTTCTTGTTCTTATAATTATACCATATATTTTCTATTCGGGTCCAGATGAAATAAGTAGCAAAGATTAATACGCCAAAACCAGAAAATATAAAGTATTTATGATTGGATTCGAAGTCATACGTACCAAAAGGCTGGAGGAAAACCATCACAAAGGTGACGGTGCCTCCAAGAATAGTCCCAATTAATAATTGTCTTTTAAGGTGATAATTGTAGGGTATTTGTTTAGATAGAAATGATAGCATTCTAGTTAATATTAACTTCCTTTTTTCATCATCATCTATAGTAATAAAATTTGGCGAATTATAGATAAACTTTTTGTCAGTAGGTTTCTTTATTGGCAGCCACGCCATTATACAAACAAGTCCTCAATCGTTAACTGGTTAGTGATTGTACTTAAGAAATGCTCATTTACTTTGGTGCCGTAAATAGTGAGCATAGTGAGGAAGATATTTTTTTTGGTTGCGGTAGTATTTTTAAAGATTTGGATTTTTTCTCTGAGTTGGGCGGCATATTGCTTGGTAACCTCAAATTTTCCTTCTTGATATTTTATTTCTAATATGTTAATACAGTTATCTGCTCTATCAATAATGAAATCTATTTGTGTACCTTTTTTATCTTTAGTGCCTTTTTGGGTCCACGAATATTCGTTTGTGATAACGC
>JBCCQK010000276.1:0-10682 GCA_039024375.1 Bacteroidota bacterium | reverse complement strand
TTTTTCCGATTAGTTAGGCAAATTTTTTCAACGTAGCTAGGCTATGCTGAAAAAATTTGCCTAACTAATCGAAAAAATAATCTCGTCATTTTGCGTAGTTTATTTAATTCCTCATCCCTAATTTTCTTTTGACAGGTCATACGACTCCGCATTCATCGGAGATTTCAAGATTTACAGGATTCAACTTAGTAGTTTTCAAATTAATACTGTCGGGTTCCAATTAAGCAGGAGAAGGAGATTCTTTCAGAGAATCTTCTTCTTTTAACCGTTGAAAGAGAAAGATTCCCTCAAGGAATCTCCCTCTCCTATCCGACAACTTTATCTTGACTAACCACTTAGGCAAGCGCTAGAAATAATCCTGTAAATCGTGTTCATCCTGTCTAGAAAATATATAGTAATTCTGCCGAAGTACTCGGGGTTAGTGAACCACTTTCCTTACGAAAAAAATCATAACTTAAAAAAGCGTCTCTCAGCGCCAAAAAAGAGAACTTCACACAACAACTACGCTGCTTCCGTTCGACGGTGCAAACTTTTCGCTGGCATCTTCTCCACTACTTTCACCTTCTTCATCTCGGCATACTCACTAAACGAAATCATTCGTTCACTGTCTTCATCCCATAATTTATTAAAAATAGCGCCGAGACTTTCTCTAAACGTCAGCACTTTGACGTGCTTTTGCAAGATTGGGTTTTCCTCGGCGCATCTTTCTAAATTATAATTGGGAATCTGAGAACTTAAATGGTGAATATGGTGAAAACCGATATTGCCCGTCAGCCATTGGAAAACTTTGGGCAATTTATAATAAGTCGCCCCTTTGATGGCAGCGAGGACATAGTCCCAGTTTTCTTTCCATTGCTGGTACGTCTCTTCGTGCTGGTGTTGTACGTAAAAAAACCAAAAGGCGATTACCCCAAAGAAGTAAACAATGGGTAAATGCACCATGAGGAAATTTTGCCAACCGAATAAAAATCCACAACCCATAAAAACGGCTGTAAATAGCAAATTATTTATCGTCATCGCTTGGTGAATGCGTTTCCAGCCTTTTCTACCTTTTCCTAGAAATGGGTAGCGCATCGAAAACACCAAATAGATAATAGGGACGATGCAAAACAGCATGAATGGGCTTCGGAATGCTCGGTAAGCCAACTTATTAACCGTAGGTAATTGATGGTATTCCTTGACCGTCAAAAAATTGATGTCGCCAAAATCTCGCTCTTCCAACTGCCCCGTATGACCATGGTGGTGACTGTGGACTTTTGCCCAATATTTGTAGGGAATCGCACTAAAAAAGCTACAAACTAAGCCAATTCGGTTGTTCCATTTTCGTTTTTGCAAAAAAGATTGGTGGCCACAATCGTGTTGAATAATAAAAATTCTTACCAAAAAGAAAGCATTCACAAACGCCAATGCTAGAGTAATCAAATACGACCACGATAAAGAAAAATACATCAATACCCAAAGGCCGATAAAGGGACCAAATGAGTTGACTAGTTGAATAATCGCCTTAGTGTTGTTCGGCTTTTTGTATTGGCTAATAATCTTTGCCCAATCTTTTAGGTCTGCTTTAATCTGCTGTTCCATTGTCAAAATTAATCTGTCAGTTTTCTAATATAAATGATAGATAGTTTACCCGTACGGGATGAGTGATAAATGATTTTCTGCATCAGAGAATCTACAAATTCATAAGGTGTGTTGAGTAACAAAATAGATTGGCAAGAGCACCCTACACGCGTAACTTTGCAATTATTTCATTTTCAATAAATCGGGGTTGCAATAGATGTTTTAGATAAGTTTACAAGTACTAGACAAGTGAAAGGAAGATTTGTGACAAAGGGAAAGAAAATTTTTAAAAATTATTTTCGGAAAGGGGTATTTACTTTAGGTAGGCGCTCCAACTCTTTTTGCAAAAAAGTCACTAACTGTTGAAGATTACCGTTTTTACAGACCGTAGAGATTTCTTTGGAAACTCGATTTTTCTTTTCTTTGTTGAGTGGGAAACGCAATTGTGGGGCTTTAATCTTCTTTTTGGCACGACTCACTAATTGCCGACAATGCTCCATTTTTTTATCAAAAATCTGCGTCAGTTGTGGGTAGTCCATTTCAAAGCCTTCTCTTAGAATCAAAATGGAAAATTCGGGTAGGGTCAATTTTTGTAACAACTCGCTGATACCCGTTGATAAATCGTGCTCGAAATCGAAAGGACGAAAATCAATTTCTTCGTAGCGGTGACGCAAGCCTTCGAGGGGATTTTGAAAATGAATTTCTCTGGTTCGGCGGATGGAGTTGAGGAAGTTAATGCAGATATTCTTGAGTGTTTGAATCAAGTAGGCCTTAACATTTTTGATGGTACTGTGGTCCACTTTTAGCCACTTTTCGAATGTATCTTGCACCAAATCTTCGGCATCTTTCATACAGCCCACCATGTTGTAGGCAATTCGTTGGAGTTGGGGTTGATACTGTAAAAACGTTTCTGCTGAGGACACTGTCGAGCTGAATTATATTAGACAATACGCAATTGTAAAATTGGCTGCAAGATACTTCAAATTTTTTTCAAAATTACCATCTATCTTTGTTTTCGTTATAGACAATTCAAGGAAATATTTTTTTTAAAAAAAAACACATTCACCACTAATAAATTAGACTGAAGGCGACACCCTTCAATCTAAATTTTTTCATTATGAAGTTATTAGTAATCGAAGACGAAAAAGCCTTGGCGGACAACATTCGCTCTTATTTGTCCACCAACGAAGTGGTCTGCGAAGTAGCCCACGACTATCAAACTGCCGTCAACAAGCTGAACGTGTTTGCCTACGACGTTATTCTACTAGACATAATGCTACCCGATGGAAATGGTTTAGATGTTTTGCATTTCTTGAAGAAAGAACAGTCCGAAGCGGGCATTTTAATCATTTCGGCCAAAAATTCGTTGGACGACCGCGTGGAAGGGCTAGAATTGGGCGCCGACGACTATTTGACAAAGCCGTTCCACTTATCCGAACTCAATGCTAGATTGAAGGCCATCTATCGGCGTCGAAAGTTTCAAGGATTCACGGAAATAAAGTTTAACGAGATTAGCGTTGACACCAATAATCACGAGGTGAGTATTCACGGCAAATTGCTGGAACTGACGGTCAAAGAATATGAGTTGCTCCTGTTTTTCATTTCGAATAAAAACCGTGTTTTGACCAAACAAACCATTGCCGAGCATCTTTGGGGTGACAATGTCGATTTCTTGGATTCCTTCGATTTTGTCTATCAACACATTAAGAACTTACGAAAGAAAATTACGGCAGCCCAAGGCAACGACTATATCAAGACGATTTATGGATTGGGATATAAATTTCATAACAATTAAACGGGTCGCGGGAGAACCGATAACGACTAATTTTATTTTATTTGTCAAATTTGGGCGTCCTTTCTTTCGAGTCTCTTCTCTCTGTTCCAAATAGTTACTACAAACAAAAAGCTCCATGCGTCTGATAACCAAAGCAACGCTCCTCTATTTATTCATCATGTCCTTAGTTTTTGGGGCGGCAGGTTTCATTACGTACAACATGGTGATGAAAGTTGTGGCGAAAGAAACCGACTATTCTTTGGCGCAGAATATGTTCATTCTGAAAGATGCTATTGCCGCGGGCAAACCAATCGATGCTTTACAAAACCAGAAAACACAAATCACTAAAGTAACCAATATTGTTCCCAAGGACACGACTTACCAATTTACCGATACTTTAGCGATGCACCCCTTTTTCAAACGTTTGGAACCCCATCGAAAACTAACCATCACTCAACTCATCAACGGCGAATATTATCGGTTTAAGATGATTGATATTTTCTTGGAAACGGATGACGTTTCGGGGGGAGTCGTTAGCGTGATGTCTCAGCTTTTTTTGGGTCTAGGTTTAACGCTATTGGTTTGTAGCTTTTTGATTTCTAGTTGGTTATTCCAACCTTTTCAAAAAACTTTACAAAAAATAGCCACTTTCAATTTAAAAAAAAGCAAGGCCCTCAGCCTATCCCAAACCTCCACCAAAGAGTTCAAAGAACTTAACGAATTTATTACCACTATGACCGATAAAGCCAGCAGAGATTATATTACTTTGAAGGAATTTTCGGAGAACGCCGCTCACGAAATGCAAACCCCCATTGCCGTTGCGAAAGGGAAATTAGAACTGCTATTGGAAAGTCCCGACCTCAGCGAAAAACAACTACCGTTGATTCAATCGGCTCAAGCTGCCTTGTCTAAATTATCTCGCTTAGGACAATCCCTTTCCTTACTAACCAAAATTGAAAACAACGAATTTACAAGCCGAGAAATCACGAACTTCTCGGAAGTGGTAGAACAATCGGCGCTCATTTTTAAGGATATATGCGATTTAAAGGGTTTACAGATGCAACGTGCGATTTCGCCCAATATTTCGCTGGCTATCAACGCCTCCGTAGCCGATATTTTGGTGAGTAACTTGATTAAGAACGCTGTCCGATACAATGTGCCCGACGGATGGGTCAATATTCAATTGGACAAAAAGCAGTTGGTCGTGAGAAACCCAGGAGAGGCGCCCAAAGTTCCAACGCAGCAGTTGTTCGAACGCTTTCGCAAAAGTAACCAAAGTGGAGAATCGTTGGGCTTGGGTTTGGCCATTGTTAAAAAAATCTGCGATGTTAATCGTCTAAAAGTCAACTATATATTTGAAGAAGGAGTGCACCAATTGACGGTTACTTTTCCGTGAAATTATGATTGATGAGTAATAGATAGTTTACCCGTACGGGATGAATAATCAATAATGACGGACATACTGCTATTAATTTTTTCATTTTCGCTATCGAAATCAGAATTCCTTCAAATTTTTTACAGATTCTGTATAGTATTCCTGTCTATATTTGTTTTATATTTTGAAATTGTGGCAACTGCCTCTTTTCTACCTACACACCGACTGTTTTCCCTAACCAAAAAATGGTGGTTAAAGAAAATTTCAAGTAGCACAAGTTTATTACCCGACTGAATAAAACCATTTTACTAGGCGATTGCTCGTAGCAGTCGCCTTTTTTGTTTGGCGCATATTGTTTTAATTGAAAATCACTACATTTGCTATTTTCTGTTTCATCCTAAATGCTCCTCATGGACCCTTTAAAATATCCCATTGGCACCTTTAAAAAACCACTTGCTATCCGACCTCACCACATCAAACAGTGGATTGGTGAAATAGAAGAACAGCCTGCCAAATTTCGCACGCTGCTGGACGGCTTAACCAATGAACAATTAGAACTAACCTATCGACCTGGTGGTTGGACGATTCGGCAAGTTGTTCACCACGTTGTGGATAGCCACCTCAATAGTTTTATTCGATTCAAGTGGACGTTGACCGAAGACAATCCAACCATCAAAGCCTACTACGAAGACCGTTGGGCAGAACTGGAAGACTATCACTTTACCCCTGTCTTGGTTTCTTTGAAAATGTTGGAATACTTACACCAACGGTGGGTCATCTTGCTGAAATCGTTGACACCTGAGCAACTAGAACGGACGTTTGTTCACCCCGAAAGTGGCGAGCAAATTGCGTTGGACACTTTGATTGGGATGTACGCTTGGCACGGCAATCATCACATTGCGCACGTGGAATTAGCCCTAGGGAAACGGTAAGAGAGGCCGCCTTTAGTCCAAATTATATTTTCGGTTCCCTCTCGGTTTTCGATTATGTTTATCTTTGTAGGCCTGAATATGCTGCTTTTCAATTCGCAGCGCTTCCTTTCTGTTAGGGATATTTTTAATCAAAATACGAGCAAAAAAACGAACGAATCCAGCCACGACATTATACAAAGAGATTTGGTCTTTCAAGCGTTTGGAAAGCCCATCTGCTTCTATCGGGTCGTGGCTTATCCCAAACTTGAAGGTATCATTTTCTTGAATATCAATTATTTCGTACAAATGGTGTGCATTGGTGTTTTTAACCGAGTTGCCATGCCTTTTTCGTTTTTTAGACATTTTGATGGTTGAAATTAGGGCTGATAGAATTGGGCAGTTTTATAGATACCAACCTTTCTTATTACTATAAGTCTCAATGCTTTTGGAAGGAACGTAGATGAATGATTTATCTGTTTTTTTGGTGTAGGCAGCAGAAGCAATGGATAATAATGGTTCGAACGTTAAATCTTTGAACATTTTCGGAGGATTTTCCAGTACTTCTTCAAAAGCCTCTTTTCCATTGGCAACCACACAAGCTCGAACGTGCAAAAAATGGTCAACGGAGAAGTAATTCCCTTCTTTGTAAGAAAATTGACCAATATTTTCGGCGTAAACTTGTTGGTCTAATTGATATAATTTTTGTGCTAAAATTTCTTGGAAATTGTAAATATGGCCCACAGGTAAGGAGACTAGTTTTTCAACGACTGGTTGGATTCTCTCGGCATCATTTTCTTTTTCCCAATCTATTAAACCTATCAATTCCCAAAAAGTAGCCTCTTTTAATGGACGAAAATCAGGATGCTGGTTAACGGTAATTTCCAATTCGGCATCCCCATATTTCTCTTGCATATCTTTAATAAACGATGCACTCAACTTATTAATCGGTATTTTGATACTGGCTTGTCCCATATTTACTTTTTATCAAATATCCTACTTTTTTTGGTTTAATGCTACTTTGTAACCGCTCCCCAATCAACATCTTTATACGTTTCGAACAAAATAATCCCGATTACACTAAAAATAAAAGTAACCAAAACGGCGCTGATGACAATTACAGAGCGCTTCGGCCGAGACTTAATAATAGGAATAGCGCCCGCTTCGATTAGGTTGATAGCTGATATTTGGGTATTCAATACCGTTTTGAGTTGGTTCAACTGGACTTTTTCGGTACTCAGTTTATTACTCATATCCCTTTCGCTGCGCTCCAAAATCAACACTTGGGAAAGTCCTTCGTTGTACGCTGCTGTTCGTTCTTTCAGTACGGCCAACTGACTTTTATAGCCTGCAACATTGGCAGCTATTTGAGCCAATGAATCTTTTGTGATGGTTGGAATGGCTTTGAAAGCATTCAATTTAGCTTCTGCTCTAACTAACTGCGACTCCGTATCTAAAATTTGACTCGCTAGTCCCTCGCCCTGCGATTCCGTACTGTAAATGCCATATCTATTCCTCAACAACCGAATGCTATCTCCAATGACGGCCAATTGTTTTTCCTTTTGGGTAATGTTTGTTTCTAAATTTTTTTGGATTTTTTGTAGTTGCTTGCTAACAACTTCTACGGCTAACTCGTCCACTTTTTTCCTTACCGCATTGACCATGTTCGCAGCCAATTCTTTATCTTCATCTTCAATGGACAATTCGATAGCATCTCTTTTGGTCTTGGTGACGGTGTAGTGCTTATTGAATTTTAACCGAACTTTGTAGGCGGCTTTTTCGCCCGTTGGATTAATATCGTAATGTTTGTATAGTCCAAATTTTTCAATCATATAATCCTTCAAATCGTTGGACTCAGCGATGGTTAACAAGCGGTCGTTGTCTCGGTCGTCTCCGTAGAACTCGACTTCTCTCGTCGAAGTACCAAAAATTTGTCCTGGCTTGGCTTGGTCGATACTATTGGCATAAAAAGTAGTCGTCGATTCGTAATAATTGGGTAGCAACAGTGATAATAAAGCGGCCCCAATCCCCACGCCTAAACATACGTAAGCAATGGTTTTCCACCATCTGAAAAGCGTTTGCAACACGTCCAACAAATTTTCTCGCTGCTCCATTGTAGAATTAGTACTAGTGTAGTGACTCGTAATTAGTTGATTAGTGACTAGTGCTATCATTTATGACAGCTTGGAAGAACTAAAAGTGGAGCAAAAGTAGAAAAAAGCATTAAGGAAAGGTCAAAATAGAATACGTAAAATTAAAAATCTAAGCGTATCTTTACTATTAGCTATTTTTTTAAAAACTAACCAACCAACTTCAATCCAATAAAAATACCGAGCAAACAAGTGAGCAAACTTCCCAAAATATTTAGAAAGGCATACCCATAATTTCCTGCTTGCAAAAACTGAAAGGTCTCCATGGAAAAGGTCGAAAAAGTGGAGAAACCACCACAAAAGCCCGTCATCATCAATAATTTCGTCGTATTAGATAATTCTCCTTTCAAACTCCATCCTAATAATGCACCTAGAACAATGCAAGCTAGTACGTTCGCCATCAAGGTCGCCACGGCCGAATTCCAATTTTGAGCGTGTAGTAAACGAGCAATTCCGTAGCGACACATACTGCCTAGTCCACCACCGATGAATACCCAGAAAAAGGATTGCATGATTGTTAGTTGATTGATTGATTATTAGTGGATTAATTATTATTTAACCCTCTCTCCATAATGTGGTTGAATGCTTAACATATCGGATATTTTGAAAATATCCGATATGTTGTATTAGCTAATTTTTAAAGTAAACAAGTCACTAATTACCAGTCACTAGTCACTATCCATCAAAAACTGGATATTACGCTTCAATCCCGCATATTTTGTCCGTTTGACCGCCGACTTCTTAAAAATAGTCCGAAAAACGTCTTCCGTAATTTCCTCCCATTCGTGTTTAGTCATCTTTAACAGACGCGGATGCGGTTCAAATTCGGGTTCACGATGCGGCGTAGCGAAACGATTCCAAGGACAAACGTCTTGGCAAATATCGCAACCGAACATCCAATTGTCAAACTGGCCTCGGTAGGCTTCGGGAATGGCCTCTTTCAACTCAATCGTAAAATATGAAATACATTTGCTGCCGTCCAAAACGTACCCTTCGGGCGAAATGGCCTCCGTCGGACAAGCATCAATGCAACGGGTACAACGACCACAATAGTCTCTAATTGGATGGTCATAAACCAGTTCGAGGTCGATAATTAATTCCGCTAAGAAAAAATAGGACCCTCGTTTGGGATGAATCAGCAACGTATTTTTCCCAATCCATCCCACGCCCGTCTTTTTAGCCCAATCTCTTTCCAAAACGGGCGCCGAATCGACAAAACAACGGCCGTCCACCTCCCCAATTTCCGTTCGAATGAACTGCAGCAGCGTTTTTAACTTGTGTTTTAAGACAAAATGGTAATCTTTTCCGTAGGCGTATTTGGCCAACTTGGGGGCTTTGGGGTCCTGTTGCTGCGTTTCGGGAAAATAATTATAGGCTAATGTAACCACTGTCTTTGCCCCCGGCACTAATTTCGTAGGGTCAATGCGCTTTTCAAAATGGTTGGCGAGGTAACTCATTTGACCATGTTTCCCTTGATTGAGCCATTTTTCTAATTCGATGGCCTCTTTATCCAATTTTTTCGCTTTAGCAAAACCAATAAACTCAAATCCTAAGCGATTTGCTTCTTGAGAAATTAAAGATGTGTATTTTGCCTTCGACATTTTTTAGATAATAGCTCAAAAAGAGTTTTCTCACAAAAGTAGAACTCCATTTATGAAAAAAGAAAAGAACTGGAAATTAATGAAGTCCGAACCAGCGATTGACTTAGGAATTGTTAATATCCGTCACGACTTCTATAAAAATCCGAGAAACGAAAGAGTCGTCAAAACCATTGCCATCGAGGGAAACGACGCCGTAAACGTTATTGCCCAAACAACGGACGGTAAAATTATTCTAGTACGGCAGTTTCGCTTTGGTATTGGAGACTATACACTGGAAATTCCCGGTGGCATGATTGACAAAGGAGAAAACGTTTTGGTCGCTGCTCAACGAGAAATGCGCGAAGAAACGGGCTATGTCGGCGAAAAATGGGAATACTTAGGCAACGTATTGTCCAATCCCGTTTGGATGGACAGCACCATTCATCACTATATCATGCGTAACGCACAACTAAAACACGATTTAGAATTAGATGAAGCGGAAGATGTAGAAATCGTATTAGTTTGGCCCGAAGAAATTGATACCTTAATAAAAGAAGGAAAAATTAAGCATCCACATACCATTTCCGCTTTTTACTTCGCCCGACCTTATTTTTAGTGGCAGTGGCAGTAAAGCAGTGGCAGTAGGCAGACACATAAGTTAGTATTTAATTCCAATGTTATAAAAACAGTGAACAATGTGCCAATCAAAAATGGTCAACATCTAAATCCCCGTACGGGCAAGCTGTTGTCCAAGTCAATATAGAGCAAAGTATCCGTTGTCTGAGCAAAAAAGTCAACGTTCGATTCCATATTAAAAAAAGAAAGCAATAAGCAAAAAAATAGTGCACCACCATAAAAATCAGAGACCCAAAACAACAAAAGCCTAGCAGCAATCGCTACTAGGCTTTTGTTATTAAACTAAAAAAGGTGAGAGCAAGACCAGATCTACCCCCCGACGAACTGGTCTGCCTCACCTAAAGACCATTGCTGGCCTTTTCCTTTACGGTTATGAGAATTGTATCGGGGGAAGATAGTGCGAGGGGCACTTATAGTGAGCTTTGAGACCAGTTCTACCCCCCAAGAAACTGGTCTCGCTCACTTCTTAGAGCCACATCTGACTCTAATACTCTTTATGTCAAACTGAGTAGTCCACGTAGGTGTTACTCAGCACAAAGTACTTATATTAATCGGCTTATTGATGTTGAGAATGAATGAGGGGGAGAAAACTTAAAACGATTCCAAAAAGGAAATATATTCTAGTATTATTTTGTAGTCTTCATTTCTTCTTTATCATCTATTGCAAAAACCTTTCCTAAAATTCACTTTTCGTAAAAT
>JBCCQK010000275.1:0-10688 GCA_039024375.1 Bacteroidota bacterium | reverse complement strand
TTTTCTTTTATAAAAGCTGTAGTAACGGCCAATACGTTTATGAATGTCCGCTTTTTGTACTTCCAATTTTGCCGCATCGGTCAACAACAACGCTTTCCATAATTTGTCGTACGATTGTTTATAGTTCGCTTGGTGACCGTGTACATCTGCCATTCGTGCTAGTAAAATAATACTAGTTAGCGTATCTTTCGCCGCCACACATTGCTGATATTGTTTGTCCAAATAATTTAAGGCTTTTAAATTATTCTCCTGCTGTAATTTTTTGGCCTCCTTTAGAATAACATCAACGTCAAAAGGCGTAGGAGTGTTAGCCAACAGTGGTTGACGAGAAAGAAGGACTAAAATAAAGCATTGGACTAAAAAAAATACGGTATGTCTAGTTACTTTTACCATCGTATTGAGTTGCTGTCACTAACTTTATTTGGTTTGACGGTTGAAATATCTATTTTTAATTGCTACTATCCATTTTTTTGGAATAAAAATTTTAAATGTCTAGTTTTTGTTCAGTTAAGTTATGCTTAGTATTTAGAAAAACCGAGCAATATTCGCAGCAGCAATAAATACACATCAGGTATGGAAAGACAAAAGATTGGTTCTACCAACTGTACCTTAAAGATGACACTTCCAATTATACAAATTAAAAAATATTAGAAAAATGAGTCAAATTTATACCCACTTTGGAAAGCTACTTTTCGTTGGCTTATCAGCCATCATTTTGACCGCTTGTAATACTACGAACGTGCTACCAGAAAAAACGACACCTGCTAATACCGCTACTGACGAAGATTTGGATAGGTTAGGCATTACTAATAAAGACCACTTGAGTGCTGCCTCGAAACGCGCCTTGGCTTGGCCCAAAGATTTGGGTAACGAATGGTTTGGCGAATTTCAGGTTTTTGATTTGAAAGGCGATTTAGCTTACGAAGAAGGGGTCGTTCGCCGTGACCCAAGTGCCATCATTAAAGAAAATGGAAAATACTACGTTTGGTACACCAAAAGTGTTGGTCCAACGCAGGGCTTTGGGGGAGACATCGAAAACGAAAAAGTTTTTCCTTGGGACAGATGTGATATATGGTACGCTACCTCAGAAGATGGCTGGACGTGGAAAGAAGAAGGCATGGCGGTGCCACGTGGGAAAAAAGGCGCTTATGATGACCGTTCGGTGTTTACCGTCGAAATATTGGCGCACGAAGGCAAGTATTATCTAACGTATCAAACGGTCAAATCCCCCTATAACGTTCGGGTCAAAAATCAGGTGGGCTTAGCTTGGGCGGACTCTCCTGATGGTCCCTGGACCAAAAGCAAAGAACCTATTTTGAGTCCCGCCGATAACGGTATTTGGAAAGGGACGGAGCAAAATCGGTTCAATGTGGTGAAGAAAGGAGATTTTGACAGCCATAAAGTTCACGACCCTTGTTTACTGCATTATAACGGTAAATTTTATCTATATTATAAGGGAGAACAAATGGGCGAAGAAATTACTTTTGGCGGTCGGCAAATTAGACACGGCGTGGCCATTGCCGATAATCCACTTGGTCCCTACGTCAAATCTCCCTACAATCCGATTTCCAATAGTGGCCACGAAATTTGTGTCTGGCATCACAAAGGCGGGATTGCCTCTTTGATAACCACCGATGGCCCCGAAAAAAACACCGTTCAATGGGCACCCGACGGCATTAATTTCGAGATTAAGTCCGTAATTAAGGGCGCACCGCACGCCATTGGTCTCAATCGGAGTTTGAATACAGAAGGTGAACCATTTGGCGCACTAGAATGGGGTTTGACCCACCAGTACAAGACGGGTGATTATCAGTATATCCGACGTTTTCAAGGAAAGCGGCGTACGACTCATGTGGCAAAAGGAGCAAGTACAAAATCGGCCGAGTAGGTGTTTGATATTACTAGAAAATAGCAATCTACCCAATTGACAGAGGCACCTCGATGTGTTATTGATACCCCACCTCTTTTTTATTAGAGCTTGTTGGGAGTTCGTTTTTAGTCCAAAGGATGAATTCTCAACAAGCTCTTAGGTAAAAATGTGCGCTGCACCTTTGCTCTTGGATGATAGCCGCAAATGATACAAAGATTAATGATACTCTTTACCTTTTCTACCTTGGATGGACTTATGGGGTATCAATAGACCTTGGTATGCTCTTGTCAATTTTTGGATAGGCTATTTTTCATTAACTACCTTACTTGAACACAATTGGCCATGGCGTAGCACGAGCGAATGATGTATTAAAAGTCCTCCGATTAGCAGGCGAGAATATCCCCGCTGATGCTGCCAAACAAATTGAGGCCGAGGCCAGGTGGTTGCGAGCTTGGTATCATTTTCAGTTACGCATTAAATTTGAAAAAGTGCCCTACATCACCGAAGATGCGGACCCTGTAACCGTGTCCAATGACCTAGAAATTTGGGATGATATTGAGGCCGACCTCCAATGGGGAATTGACAATAACATGTCCGAGGCACCTGCCCAAATTGGTCGAGCTTCTCAATGGGCAGCCAAGGCATTCAAGGCCAGAGTGCATTTATTCCAACAAGAATATGGCGCCGCAAAACCACTTTTGGATGACATCCTAACAAATGGCCCATTCGAATTAATGCCCCATTTTTACGACAACCACAACGAAGAACTCCAAAACAACCAAGAGAGTATTTTGGACATTCAGTATTCCGTAAATGACGGTGCGGGCGTGGCGAATTCTGGTCTAGACCATCAAGTTGTTTTTTCTAGAAAAATTGGCTTTTGCTGTGATTATTCGGCGCCTTCTTTCGATTTGTTCAATGCTTTTAAAGTAGATGAAAATGGTTTGCCGCTATTGGATAATTTCCAAGATGACTTATTAAGAGAAGACCATAATGTTCTATTTTCGGAAGAATTTACCCCAACCGATGCTACTTTAGACCCGAGAGTGGATTGGACAATTGGTAGGAGGGGCGTTCCTTTCCTAGACTGGGGGCCATTTACGGGTAGTGATTGGATGCTCGACCAGCAGGGTATGGGGCCATTTTTGAATAAAAAATTCACTTTTTCAAGCGCAATGAAAGTACCATTAAAACGTCCGATTGGTGGTGGGCTGGTGGCTTGAATGGAGATAACTTTAACTTATTCCGATTGGGACATATTATCTTGTGGAGAGCGGAGGTTGCCGTAGAAGAAGGCGATTTGGAAACGGCGTTGGAGATGGTGAATATGATTAGAGCGCGAGCAGCAGACGATATAGTCATGGGCAAAATCAGCAATACCAACTTTGCGGCTGGCTTTGAATTGGACATTGACGAGACGCAACCCGCCGCTAACTATAATCTCGGTTTATACGAATCTTTCCCCGACCAAGACTTTGCTAGAAAAGCCGTTCGACACGAAATGCGCTTGGAATTTGCCTTGGAAGGAATGCGCTTTTTTGACTTGGTTCGATGGGGCATTGATGCGGCTACGTTGCAACAATATTTGCAGAGTGAGGATGGCCTAAGACCTTGGATGACGGGAGCGACTTACGATGCGGGTAAAGATGACCATTGGCCAGTTCCGCAAGTACAATTGGATTTGCAATCGGGTGTATTGGTACAGGACCCTGCGCACTAGGAATTATGAAAGGATTGAACTTCAATGGCTCCGAAAAAAATTTGGGGATACATGGGCGAATGTATATATCACAACGCTGAAGGTGTTGAATTTTAACATTTTGACATCTTTTCCCCGAGTTTTACTCGGGGCTATTCGAGTTTAATCCCTTCGGGATTAGCGCACAGCTGTTCGTTAAAATTTTGTTTGTTAAATATTAGTATTTATTCTAAAGTTCTTCGTAAGGAGAGACTTTTCAAGTCTCGAAGACTCGAAAAGTCTAATGCTTTTAGGATAAGGTCTATTAAGTCTCATACAATTCATAATTACAACGGTAATCGGTCTAGCAAACTGATTACCGTTTTTAAAATTTTTTCTATGCCTTTTGTTCGTTTATCCATCATCCAAAAAGTGTTATTCGGCGGCTGGCTATGCTGCTTGGTAGCTTGTGGTGGACAAACAACACAGAAGGAAATTAATCCCACCAACTTTCAGCTTTTCCAAGAACTATCGCCCAATAAATCCAAAGTTGTTTTTGAAAATAAATTGGTCGAAAACAACCGCATCAATATCCTCAACTATCTTTATTATTATAATGGAAGTGGGGTTGCAGTAGGTGATTTGAACAACGACGGTTTGCCCGATTTGTACTTTGGGTCAACCGTTGGTAAAAACAAATTATTTTTAAACAAAGGTAATTTAGCATTTGTGGATATTTCTCTGTCGGCGGGAGTGGAAGGAGAATACGGCATTACCACGGGGGTGGGCTTCGTAGACATCAATAACGACGGTTGGTTGGATATTTACGTCTGTAAATCGGGCAGAGAAGGCGGGCGTTATCGGACTAACGAGTTGTTTATCAATCAAGGAAATTTAACTTTCAAAGAGGAGGCAAAAAAATATGGTTTAGCCGATAACTCTTTTTCCAATCAAGCCTACTTTTTTGATATGGATGTGGACGGCGATTTGGATATGTATTTGGTCAATCATCCCGTAGATTGGCTAAATATTAACAAAGTAATGACGGGCGAGCAGGAAAGGGAGGGATTTTACTACGAAGTGTCGGACAAGTTGTACCGCAACGATGGCAAAGGAAAATTCACCGACATTACCGAACAAGCGGGTGTTCTGAACCGCAGTTGGGGCTTGAGTGCCGCCATTGGCGATTACAACGAAGATGGCTTACCCGATATTTACGTAGCCAATGATTTTATCAAGCCCGATTTTTTATACATCAACAATGGCAACGGCACTTTTACCGACCAAATCAAGACCTATTTTCCCCATATTTCTTTTTTCTCGATGGGAACGGATTTGGCGGACATTAATAATGATGGCTTAAACGATTTGTACGTGGCGGACATGGCCATGCGAGGCCACACACGGTCTAAACGGAACATGGGTTCTATGAGTACCGAGAACTTTCAGACCATTATTCGCCGAGGGTATCATTATCCTTATTCGAC
Source organism: Bacteroidota bacterium (assembly GCA_039024375.1). GTDB lineage: Bacteria > Bacteroidota > Bacteroidia > Chitinophagales > Saprospiraceae > JAFMDF01. Next base: position 5,653 of record JBCCQK010000275.1, on the reverse strand, counting down.
GAATACTTTGCAGCTTAATCGGGGCAATCAGCGATTTTCTGACATCGGTCAATCAGCGGGCGTCAGTAAAACGGATTGGTCGTGGGCACCGCTACTAGCCGATTTTGACAACGACGGTTGGAAAGACATTTTTGTCACTAACGGGATTTATCGAGACATTATCGACAACGATTTTTTAGCTAAAAAAGCCAATTACGAACAGCAAGATAAACAAAACTATTTCGACGATTTAGTAAAAGATATTCCACAATCCAAAATCAAAAATCACCTTTTTCAAAATAAGCAAAATCTAAGTTTTCAAGACCAAAGCCAACGCTGGGGAATTGAAAAAGCGACCAATTCCAATGGAGCCGTTTATGCTGATTTGGACATGGACGGCGACCTAGATTTGGTCGTTAATAACCTTAACGAACCAGCACAAATTTACGAGAATCAAGCAACTGGTTACCTGCCCAATAATTACCTAAAAGTTAAGCTAGTAGGGACGGCACAAAATATCAACGCTATCGGTGCAAGCGTTACCATTTCATACGGAAAGCAAGAACAACGCTTGGACGTGCAACCAGCGAGAGGTTATTTATCTTCGGTTGAACCAACACTGCACTTTGGCTTGGGCGATTCCGAAAAAGTAGTATCACTAACGGTAATTTGGCCCGATGGTAGTCAAACCGTTCGCAAAAATCTGTCTGTCAATCAATTGGTGAAAATAAATTTTGCGAAAGCTACCAAAAATACCCCCTCGCCCAATCGTCCAGAACCGCTGTTTGCCGACCAAACGGCTGCCGCTGACCTCAATCATTTACACCAAGAAAAAATACACGACGACTTTAAAGCAGAACTATTATTGCCCCACAAATTATCCGAAAACGGCCCCTTTATCTCGGTGGCGGATGTCAATCAAGACGGTTTAGAAGATTTTTATATTGGTGGTTCGGCAAACTATGAAGGGACACTTTATGTACAAAGCGCTACTGGACAATTTGCCAAAAAAAGTAATACTACTTGGGCAACTGACCGCACCTACGAAGACCAACAATCCCTCTTTTTCGATGCCGACCAAGACGGAGATATGGATTTATACGTGGTGAGTGGCAGCAATGAATTTAGCAATAAAAAATTATACCAAGACCGCCTTTATTTGAACGATGGGGCTGGTAATTTCACCAAAGCGACCAATCGTTTGCCAGCCATTACCGCAAGTGGTGGCGCAGTAGCCGCAGGAGATTTTGACCAAGATGGAGACTTAGATTTAGTTATTGGTGGTCGAGTTGAACCCCAAAAATATCCAAGTCCGCCACAAAGTTATTTACTAGAAAATCAAGCTGGTAAATTTGTTGATATAACCAAAGATAAGGCTCCCGATTTAACCAATTTGGGTATGATTACCGACCTTGAATTTTCCGATTACGATAGTGACGGCGATTTGGATATTATTGCGGTGGGGGAGTGGCTGCCGATTACGATTTTCCAAAATAATGCGGGTGTTTTTGATAAACTGACCGAGGAAGATTTGGGGTTAGACAATACCAGCGGCTGGTGGTTTAGTTTAACGAGTGGCGATGTGGATGTGGACGGGGACATGGATTATATCGTTGGTAATATTGGTGAAAACAATAAATACCAACCAAGGCCCGAAAAGCCTTTACACATTTACTATAACGATTTTGATGGAAACGGAACGGGCGATATTGTGCTATCCAAAAAAGATAAAAACACCCTATTTTCCGTTCGAGGAAGAGAATGTAGCAGCCAACAAATGCCTTTCATCGAACAAAAATTTCCCAATTTTGCCAGTTTTGCCACGGCGAGTATGGAGGAAATATACGACCCCGCCTTGCTCGCTGATGCCATTCATTATCAAGTCACCCAATTTTCGAGTGGTCTCTTACTAAATCGAGGGGACGGTACTTTTCAGTTTCAACCTTTATCCGAATTAGCGCAAATTAGCCCCGTAATGGGCAATCACTTGCTAGATGTCAACGATGATGGACACCTTGACCTCGTTGGAGCGGGTAATTTTTTTGGTGCTGAAACGGAAACCATTCGCTACGATGCTGGAACGGGCTTTTGTTTATTGGGAGACGGGAAAGGTGATTTTTTGGCTATTCCTAATCAAGCGTCAGGTTTGTACCTGACGGGAGACGTGAAAGGTACGGCTACTATTCGATTAGCTAACGAGCGAACGGGAATTTTGGTGGGGAATAATCGGGGGTATTTACGGTTGCTCTCTTTTTGAAGGTATTTCGGGTCTGATAGGCGGTATTCTTAAAAATACCGCCTATCCTTCATTGACTTTCAGTATTTAATCGGTGGTTTTCTGTTAGAGCGGTCTCCCCCTCCAAAGCAGGGGTGATTGGTTCTAAAAAATGGTCGCTGCTGGTGAGGACATTTTGTCCGACACCTTTATTGGCTCGCCTCTGGCGAGTGTAAGGTTGCCGAAAAAACGCCAGAGGCGAGCCAAAAAAGGTGTCGGGCTACAAGCCCTAACCAGCAGAAACTAGAAAATAATAGAACCAATCACCCCTGCCTCCAAAGGGGGAAATGAAACCGTCTGAAGTTGGAAAGATATTTTCAAAACCACCGATTATTTTCTAAAAATCAATCAAGGATAGGGGATATTTTCAGAGAATATCCCCTATCATACCTAAAAAACGATAACCATGCAAAAAGAATACATAATCCTAGGGCTTTTCCTAAGCATTTCCACTACGCTGCTAGGTCAAGTCTTTCAAAAAATGACCGTCCGAGACTTAGCAAAAATGCGTAACAACTACGGAACGGCCGTAGCCGACTACGACCAAGACGGGGATTTAGATATTTTTATGGTCGCCTACGACGGATTAGAAAGAGGGAAACCCGAAACGTGGAGCCGCCTACTCGAAAATAGAGGCAGCGGTTGGTTTGAAGATGCTACGGCGAAGGCTGGCTTTGACAAACAATATAGCAGTACCCAAATAAAAGACAATAAATTGGGGGCAGCGTGGGGTGATTACGATAATGACGGTTTCCCCGATTTATTGTTGACCCACGCAGGACATATCCAATTATACCATAACGAACAGGACGGCACTTTTGAGGACGTAACGGAAACGGCGCAAATTGCTCCTTGTTTGCCTTGCGTTAATACGAGTGGCTTATGGTGGGATTTTGACAACGACGGAGATTTAGATTTTTACATTAGCGATTACCGCACCGCCAATCGCTTGTTTCAAAACCAAGGCGATGGTACTTTTCAAGAGGTTGGTGTGGCGATGAAAGTCGACGATGCTAGGGCTACTTGGTCAAGTTTGGCGATGGACATCAATCAAGACGGTTGGCAAGATTTGTACGTCATCAACGACTACGGTTTCAGCCATTTTTATCTTAATCAAAATGGAGAATCATTCGTAGAGGCGACTAGTGAATACGGCTTGCGCAATACGGGAAGTGGTATGGGCGCAACCGTAGGGGATTATAATAATGATGGCTTTTTTGATATTTACATCACCAATATTTCCGAGTTTCAACCTAATAAATTATTTCAAGGTACCCAAAATCATCGCTTTAAGGAAGCACAAATGGCGGAAGGCGTAGGCTACGCAAATTGGGCGTGGGGTACGCAATTTTTTGATGCCGACCACGATGGGGACGAAGATTTATTGGTAGTCAATGGTTTTGAAAGTTTGACGTATAGCAATAAATTCTTTAAGAATAGGCACGTTGAGGGAAAGACTGGTTTTGAGGATATTTCCCAAAGAGCGACCTTGGACGGCGATGCACACGGGATGGCGGCGGAAGTGTTCGATTACGACGAAGATGGTGATTTGGATATTTTAGTAGCTAACACCAATGATTCGCCGTCATTATACCAAAACGTAGGTCGAGCGGCGAATACTAATTGGCTGCAAGTAAAATTGGAAGGCACTTCGTCCAACCGTAATGCTTTTGGAGCGGTAGTTATTGCGACGGGTGATGGACAAACTATCAAGCGGTATCATCACGGGGCGGGCATCATGGGGCAGAGTATTAAACCCGTACATTTTGGTTTGGGTGCGATGAAAAAGATAGATACCTTAACGGTCATTTGGCCCAATCAGCACACCGAATATTTCTACGATATTCCCGCTAATCAGACGATTAATATTACCGAGACACCGTTGACGACCAGCGTTTTTGCACCCAAAAATTTCGCTACTTCCGCTATCGAATTACAACGAGTCAGTCCCAATCCGTTTCGAGCACAAGTGGAATTAAGCATCAGCACTCACCAAAAAGGGTTGATTGTATTTCAAGTTTTTAACAGCTTGGGACAATTGGTTTTTCAAGAAAGGGAAGGGGTTCTTCCTGCGGGGGAACATTCGCTAGTTTGGGATGCTACGAATACGGCAATTTCTTCGGGTATTTATTATTATCGGATTGTTTTATCCGAACACGTTTTATCAGGGAAATTATTGAGAGAATAATAGTACTTTGTAAACAAATTATTGAGTAGTATTAAAACTGATTCTGAAAGAACCCGCCCGCCAGAGCATTCGGGCTGGTCAAACATGAATAACCCCAGATGAAAATCTGGGGAAAGTGACTGAAAGCGCGAAAAGAATCCTGAAGGGACCTGCTCGACTGCGCATGCGGGCTGGTTCAACTTAAAATGTTCAAGTTCAACACCTTCGGTGTTGTGCGATTCTATCTTTTACGTCTTGTTTCCCGAATTTCATTCGGGGCTATTCGAGTTAAATCCCTTCGGGATTCGTTGAAAAAATGCTCAAAATTTTGTTTACAAAGCACTAATCAAAGCATAAAAATCAACACTAGCAATAATGAAAAAATTTATCGTATCCACTACTACTAAGAACAGTAGTAATCGGCAACAGTTATTTTGGAAATACTGCCTTCTTTCCTTTTTTATGTTTACAGCTTTTGGACAGAGTTTTGCTCAAGATGCTAAACCGATAATAAAACAGGAAGGGGAACCAACTGCCAAAGTAACGGGCCTGCGCTACATCACGGTACACGTACTCGAATTAGAAAAATCCCTCAAGTTGTACCGGGAAATTTTGGGTTTCAAATTGAATAGTGCAGAAGTATTGCACGGACCAGGTTTGGAAGGAATGTTGGTGTTAAAATTGCGAGCGGGCGATTTGGAAATAGGATTATCGGTAACGGCACCCGAATTTTTGCATACGGTTGGCCCCGTTGGGAATACGAACCACAATCATTTTATGCTCAAAGTCAACGACATTGGGCCGATTGGGGATAAGCTCAAAGCAGAAGGCTACGAGTTGGAAAATGACAATTATAAGCAGGATAAATACACGTTTTTTGTTGGACCCAATGGAGAGATAATTGGGCTTTCTTCGTGGGGGGAGTAAGCATTCAGTCGTTGCTTTAGTATTTAGGCGACGACTGATTAACATTCAAAATTAAAACGGGTAGTTTAGCAGCAACAAATGTGGTCGGTGCGCTGCACCTTGTCAAAAGGGAAATAAGCCCCGAGTTGATACAAATGTGGTCGGTGCGCTGCACCTTATCAAAAGGGAAATAAGCCCCGAGTTGATACAAATGTGGTCGGTGCGCTGCACCTTGTCAAAAGGGAAATAAGCCCCGAGTTGATACAAATGTGGTCGGTGCGCTGCACCTTATCAAAAGGGAAATAAGCCCCGAGTTGATACAAATG
>JBCCQK010000274.1:0-10699 GCA_039024375.1 Bacteroidota bacterium | reverse complement strand
GGATTTTTTGTTTTTCCAACTGGAGAGGCTTCTGCGCTAGAAAAATCTTTGCGACCTTTGATTTTTTCTACAAATGAATTTTCAAAGAATTTACTGATTGCGTCACCAACTCTTTCTCCTTTTTTAACAGGTATATCTAATTTGGGTGAGTCATTAATGATTGATTCGACAATCTTTTCTAATTCGCCTATCAAATGACTTTCATATTTTTTGACTTCCATCTAATCAAATAGCTTTGTTATTGAAACATTCAATGCAATGGAAATCTTTTCTATGTTCCCAAGAGTAATATTTCTTTCAGCTCTTTCAATCATACCTATATAAGTCCTGTGAAAGCCAGCTTTATGGGCTAATTCCTCTTGAGAAAGTCTATTTTCTTTTCTTAAATCACGAACTCGCTTTCCAAACTTAATTAGTATTTCTTTATCTGACTTCATTGCTAATTTTAGTATGCAAAACTAGAATTAGCTTTTTGTCCATACAACCGACAATAATTAGCATTTCAAGTAAGCAGATTTAAGTCAATATCTATTTGGGCTAGTAGATGAAATTGATGAGAACTAGTAAAAACAATGTATGCAAGAGCACTCTTTGTCTCTTTGGACTAGCTTTTTCATTAGTTAGCTTTTCTTTTCTCTGATTACCACTAACAAAAGGCTAAACAAAAAAACTATTCAATAGTAGGCACCATTCTTAGCACTTCTTCCGCAAATTGATAAGTAGCCTGTCGAACCGCTTCGTAATCGTCCGACTGTCGGCTTGAACAAATTACGTGATTGTTCACATCAGCAAATGGAACGTTGTGCTTTTGCGCATCGGGGGTTTGCGTTTGTTTGTCCATTTCTCGCATCGCCGCCACGGACACCACGGGGTCTTGCACTTCTTCGTTTTTATAAAAATAGCCGAGGAAATACGGAGATTTGATTTTTTGAAACGTTTCGGGCATCATGGTCTGCTCCAGCAAATCTTCTAAGGCAATGATGCCGTTAGAGTGGTATTCTATCGTGGCGTAATTAGCCATTTCGGGTTTACCATAGCTGCCCGATTTTACGTATTCGCCTACAATGGTTCCAACGATTTGCTTTCCCCAAGGCATCGTTGCCAACTGAACAGCGGGATTGGCAATGGCAATATTAGGGGAATACAAAATTTGGGCGTGTACCATTTCGGGATTATTGGCCGTCAAATAGATAGAGTGTGTTCCACCCGTTGAACAAGACATCAGAATCACTTTTTCTCCAATCAACTGACCGATAGCAATGGCTTCCTTAGCAGAGTCCATATAATTTTTAGGCGTCAGATTTTTAAACGTATTGCTGTCGTCAATGCCGTGGTCTTGCTGCCTCGCTAGGTACAGATTCGCGCCGTAGCGCTTGGCGAACGCTGTATGAAGGGCATCCCCTTCCCAAATACTAGCCGAAAATCCGTGCAAATAGACCACTGCGTACTCCGTTTTTCGGATAGAATCTGCCCACACAATCCTTGATTCGTTGTTGGGTTTGATATTTTCCACTTTAGCTTCCTTCGCAGCAATATGGGCATCTAACGCTGAGAGGGGTATATCAACGGGTTGGATTTTGCCATCAACGGGTTGAAATTCGGCTTTGGGGCCAAAGAATAATATACCTAGAAAAGCTATTGGAAAGAGGTATCTTTTTTTCATGATAAGAGCGAAATGAAAATTAAGTATAATTGTAACTATTGAGAGCCGAGAATAGAGACCAGCCCGACTGCGTTATGCGGGCGGGATAGGGAGTAGAGACCATAGCCGTCAGGCTAACAATTCAGTTTGGCTCTTTTCAAAGTAAATTAGGTTAAAGACCTAAAAGATATTGATTTCAAGATGCAATCTTGAAATATCGCCAAAATCATAAGTAGCTGAATATCAACAAGTATTTTCTTAGCTTGACGGCTATGGAGTAGAGACTTGAAATATTGACAAACGAGAACAATCATTGAAATTTTGTCGGTTTCCTCGAAATTTGCGTCTCTATTCTCTCAATGAAATGGTCTCTATTCTCTACTCTGAATAGATACATTTTTGGCTAAAAAAGCGGCTACTCGCTCCCTCGCATTCTCCCGCACATTTACGTAATAAAAGTTGAAATCCGCAATGTGATAATTAGATGTTTTTAATAAAAAACTACCAAAGAACTTCGGCTTATCTGTCCACAAAATGCCTTTTTCGGGAACCACCTCTGCGCTGCACAATTCGGGATGCACCTTTTTGAGCTTTCGCAAAACCGAACCTCTATTTTCCGATTTTGGTGCCTTATTACCATCCATTGTCCACGTAATTGGATTCGTAACGGCAATATTGGGCGAGGTTAATCCTTCGGGTGTAAACCCAGTTTCGTAGGTTCGCCAAGAGGTAAAACAGCCCGTTTGGCTAGGATTCTGACAAACGGGGATGTTATCAAATTCGTCTTTCTTGACGGGAATGCCCACCAAATAGCCCGCTACGAACTGTTTTTGTAGAGGCGTTCCATCAAAAAATTCTTTTACCAAACGCCGACTGTGGGTCGTTCCTTGACTGTGCGAGGCAATGATGATTGGACGTCCATTGTTATAATTTTCCAAATAATATTCGAAAGCGGCTTTTAAATCTGAGTACGCTAAATCAAATACTTTTTTGGCCACCGCTTTGTCTTGAATATAATAGGTATTGATGTGCGCCTGACGATAGCGAGGCGCATACACTTTCCCTACTCCATTGAATACACTTGCTTGAAAACGAATGGTACTTTCGTCCACTCTTTCGTTTAACTCGGGGTCATCGACTGGTCCGTTCCATTGGTCGTCCCCCTTTTCGCCCGTGTAAATCGTTGGGTGCATAAAGAATACATCAACTGTAGCGCCAGCTTGTTGGTCTGTCAACCCTTTAGGTGTTTTGTCCGCTTCGTCCTTTTTGGTTGGTAAAGCTGCCCAGTAGCGTTCTTGGCTATAATCGGGAGCTTTGGCGGCGTTGGCTTTGTTAAAACTGCCTTTGGGAGTGATGTAAACTGATTTACAATTGGCGAAGCATAGTGCAAGAGCGCAAACAAGGAATAGATATTTCATCAATTTTGTGTCGATAAGTTATTTGAAGTGAAAAATACGTATTAAAAGTAATTGTATTAGGAAAGAAATTGTTCTGTGAAGCGTAAGATAAAAATAACGGTTCCTATTTTAGAAACGACGCATAAATAAATTTACCATCTCAAAAATTTCAACTTATTGATTATCAATACTTTTAAATTTTGGATTTATAATTTTACATTTTACATTTTCCTTACAACCGCGGCGTACTGTGATACATCACCAAAAATACCATCGTCATCTTCATCGCCAACGGAATGGCGTCGTCTAGTTCATCAATGATTTCCCATTCTCTAAAATCGTCTCGGTTATACATCCGCATTTCAAAGTAACCGTATTTTTCGTCTGTCAAAATCCATACGTTAGGATTATTGCCCCACTTACTTTTCAGTAGTAATGTAAAGTCATTATTGGTGATGCGCCACTCTCTAGGGTCATCTTTCCACCGAGTGCGGGCCGTGATGATGTGATTATCTCCCCTTGTTTCCCATTCGTTGGGATTGTTGCGCCATTTAATTTTAATGTTACCGGATGCTTCTTCTATTCGATAATCAAAAGAAGACCAATCACGTTGCATGGGCCAAGTCATCCGCAAATCACCTTCAATCGCTTCGTCATCGGTCAAAATAAGCCATTCCGAAAAATCATCGTTCCATTTGGCACTCAAACCCACTAGAATTTGGGATTGTAGTGCAATAATGGCATAACTCATACACAAAATAATAGCTATTTGCTTTTTCATAATTTTTAAACGAAGAAGTGTAGGAATTCTTGTAAAAAAGATGGATTAAACGGATAATACCGTCAAAAATAAGGAACTCAATAGTGGCAGTCGATAGCCGTATGAGTATAAATTTTAATAATTTTTTATTTTCTATAAAAAAAAATCTTATGTCTAATCTTTTGGCACAGGCTTTGTTTATATATAAGCAAATACTTCATTCCCCCCGAATAGTTGTCTCAATTACTCGAAAGTATTTGTACGGGGTGCATACTTGCTTGCTAAGTGTGTACCTTTTTTTTATGCCCTTTCCCAAACAATATTTAGACGTATAATTTTTGGTAGCCCTCGAAAAAGTAGGTGGTTCGACCACCAATTTTGGCCGTTTGAACGGGTGTTTTTCCATCGGGCGCTAATGTCCCTTCTTTGCGCCATTGCCAAAACCAATCTTCAGGATAATCTTTGTAGTAAGCGGTTCGTTCGATGGCTTTATTTAAAATAGCTTGGGTCTTTTCAATAATAGCGGTGAGTTTTTTTTTAGATAATTTCTCGACTCTAGAGGCAGGATGGATGCGAAGTTGATACAGTACTTCGTCGGCGTAGAGATTCCCGACGCCAGCTAGATGCTTTTGATTTAGTAAAAAACCTTTGATACTAGCTTTTTTACCTTTGGCTTTCGCCAAAAATTCTTCGGTGGAGATAGTCAGTGCGTCCGTTCCTAACTTGATACTTTCTAAGTAGGCGTCTCTGTCTTCTAAATAGCGGATTTTGGCAAATTTGCGAGGGCAATCAAAACCGAGCCGATTGCCATTGTCAAAATGAAAGACAAAACGTTCGTATTTGGGACGTTCTAAGTCGTCGGAGTAATATTTCAGGTCGCCCGTCATACCAAAATGCAACAAAACGGAGTGGCCATTGTCTAGCTCACCGAACAAATATTTCCCTTGCCGATACGAACTTAAAAAGGCTTGCCCTTGTATCTTCTCGGCGAACTCTATTCCGCTTACATTTCGGATAATTTTCTCGTCGTGAACGACTACCTGACTAATTTTTTGATGGAGCGAAGTGCCATCGAAATAGCGTTGGAAAGTGCGGACTTCTGGTAATTCTGGCATAGTGTAGTTTGTTCGGTTGGCGGTACACGGTGAATGGTACACGGTCAACGGTCGATAGTGAGCGAATACTTATCGCACAAATGAGAAAAGTTTGTACGCAAACTTAAATTGTATCGAATCCATATTGTTCAAAGCGTCTTCGTTTTCCTTATTTTGAGAAAAATAATTTTCTTTGAAAAAAATTAACGCTGATGTCCAAAATCAAAGAGTCAGATTGTCTTTAAGGCGAATTACAAATTTTTAAAGCAATCAAAAAATAGTAAATCATGAAAAAGTATCTATTATTACTCCACGAAGATGCGGAAAGAATGGAAAAGATGTCTCCAAAGGAAATGGAAGAATTGGTCAATGCACACATGGCGTGGGTGGAAGAATTGAGTCAATCGAACTATTATATAGATGGTGAAGGCCTGGAAGTAAAAAGTATTCAAATTTCTGGTAAAGAGAGCATCGTTAAAGATGGGATGTTCTTAGAATCCAAAGAAATGATTGGTGGATACTACGTACTGCAAGCGCCCAATTTGGAAACGGTCATAGAAATTGCCAAAGGCTGTCCTTGCCACCTGTGGGGCGGCACGACCGAAATTAGACCTGTTATGGCGTATGAAGAATAAAACATCTTTTGGAAGTCCCTGGAATTTTCGAACGCTTCACGGTAAGTTGTTCGCTGCTTTACTCGGCAAATTTGGCGCTGACTACGTTGGTGAAATTGAAGACGCTATTCAAAATGCGTTCTACAAAGCACTCAAAAGCTGGAAGCCCGATAAACTGCCCGACAATCAAGAAAGCTGGTTATTTATTGTCGCTAAAAACGATGTATTGAACCAGTTGAAAAAACAGGCTCGCTGGTCAAATGATACGCCCGATTTGGCAACAGAACAGCACGAAGAACCGCCTAACGAGGATTTGCGACTTAAAACCATGCTTTTTCTCGCAGCGGTTCCCAATGTATCAGCGCAGATGAAGGTGATTTTCATTTTGAAAAACATTTTCGGACTTCATATTAAGGAAATTAGTGCCGCCACTTTGTTATCGCAAGAAGCTATCTACAAGGGAATTAATCGAGCCAAGAAAAATTTTAGCCAAGCGACCCAAAATGCGGACTTTGACGCAACGTTCGAACGCACAACGGCCGCCGAGATTCACATTGTAGAAGAAATTCTCTACGCCGTATTTAACATTGGATTTGATTCTTTTAATCAGAAAATCGAATCGGTGATTAACGAGGATTTGTGTCTGGAGGCCATTTCGTTGGGTAAAATTCTATGGACTTCCTTTTCAAAAATAACAACAAAAAGCCTACTGGCACTCTGTTGTTTTCACCTAGCAAGAATTCCTGCTAAAATTCGAGAAGGTAAATTGATTCCTTTTTTACAACAACGAACAAAAGACTGGAATAAAGACTTTTTGGACCTAGGATTCCATTATCTGGAAAAGCCTAAAGTCTTGAATAAATACTACCTCGAAGCCTTGATTGTGAGCAAGCACATGACCGCTACGTTGAACAACGATACGGCCCATTGGTCAGACATCGTTACCCTATACAAACTGTTGCTGTCTATTGCCAATTCTCCTATTGCCAAACTCAATCTTTGCTATTCTCTGTACAAAGCGGACAGGATGGAAGAAGCAAAAACGCTGCTACGAACGGTAGAACAAGAGTTGCCTAATGAGCACATCTATTTATCTTTGGTAAAAATCAATATGCTGAAAGACGTAGAAGAATTACCGCAGGCGGGAGAAGCTATGGAGCAACTGCTCAAAGGCATACATCAAGAGATTAGGCGAGCGTATATACTGGAAAATATGTCCACAAATTTGTGAGAATGTAGGCGATTGTTCAAATTCAACGCCTTCAGCGTTGTAGGATTTTGTCCGTTATATCTTATTCCCCGAATTTCATTCGAGGCTATTCGAGTTGAACCAGCCCGAATGCTCTGGCGGGCGGGTCCTTTCAGGATTCAGAAGAAAATTATGGTTCTTTAACACATTACAAGCCTAACAATCACGAAGTGATTAAACCTGAGTAACTCCGTAACTTGTCCCGTATTTTAATCGGGATGAAATGCGGAGATTTTGGATAAATTCAGTCTAACAATCCTAAAAGGATTGAACTTTTGCAATGTATCAAAGAACCAACTTTAATGACTAAGTTATCCTTTTACATAAAAAAACTTAAATCATGTTTCATTCAATTTTCACGGCCGCAATTACGGCCCTCCTATCCCTATCTGTCATTAGCAAATCGGAAACAAAATCAGAGATGACTCCCAACGAGCAAATCATTCATCAATACTTCGAGCATTTTAACAACCATGATTGGGAAGCAATGGCGAGCATGTATTCGACAACGGCCGACTTCAAAGACCCTACTTTGGGAAATGGTGTTGTTACAATGACGCAAGCGCAGACGATGGCTAAGTATTCGGAACTGAACGCCATTTTTCCCGACGTACACGACCGAGTCGTTCAGACTTATTCCGCTGGAGCGAGGAATATCATTGTGGAATTTGTCTCGACGGGAACGGCGCCCGATGGTTCAACTTTTGAATTGCCCATCTGTACGATTTTTACGATTGAAAACGGGAAGATTACGAAGGACTTTTCTTATTTTGATAATTTTGGTAATTAGAAAACTCCAATTTTTGCTCCGTGAGGAATGGTAGCCCCCTTTTTCAAGACAATAATACCGTCCTTCACACAATGCGTATCGGCTTCCGAATCGGGTAATTCTACCCCACCCCGAATACTAACATCATTGCCAATGCGGCAGTTTTTATCAATGATGGCGTTTTCGATGATGCAGTTATTGCCAATGCCGAGCGGTACGCCACCACTTTTTTTCAAAGCCTCAATCTCTTCGATGGTTTCGAAAGAGTCGTTCCCCATCACAATAACCTTATGGATGATGGTTCGAAAGCCAATGCGCGAACGAATACCGATGATGGCATTTTCGATTTTGTCGGCTTCAATGAAACTGGCTTCGGCGACAATGGCTCTGCGGAAGTAAGCCGCCAAAATCTTGGAAGGAGGCAGCATCCGCGGACGGGTATAAACGGGGTTGTCGCTATCAAAAAGATTGAATTGGGGAATATGGCTGGATAATTCTACGTTGGCTTCGAAGAAAGAACGGATATTTCCAATGTCCGTCCAATAGCCGTCGTACTGATAACTAGCTACTTGATAATCCGTTGTGATGGCCTTGGGAATAATCTCTTTACCAAAGTCGGTGGCGTCAGGATATTCGCCGAAGAGTTGATTCATCGTTGACTTATTGAATAGGTAAATCCCCATTGAGGCGAGGTAATGCTTGCCTGCGTCTTTGTCCTTCTGTGGGACTTCCGATTGCCACTCCGGTAAAAGAGAAGCCTCGGGCTTCTCTATGAAGGAATCAATGTAGCCTTTTTTGTTTACCTTCATGATGCCGAATGCTGGCGCATCACGCTCATTTACTGGAATTGTGGCAATCGTAACGTCCGCTGCTCTTTCAATATGATATTTGGCAAATTGTTCAAAATCCATTTGATATAATTGGTCACCCGACAAGATGAGCAAATAGTCAAAATCGTGATTGGCTAAATGGGGCATGCACTGTCGGACGGCGTCGGCCGTTCCTTGGAACCAGTTTTCGTTAGTTCGGGTCTGCTCGGCCGCTAAAATATCTACAAAGCCTTGGCTAAACACATCAAAATGATAAGTGTTTTTAATGTGTTTATTCAAAGAAGCCGAGTTGAACTGTGTCAAAACGAACATCCTAGTAACGTTAGAATTGAGGCAATTAGAAATCGGAATATCAATTAGTCGATATTTTCCCGCAATGGGAACGGCGGGTTTCGAACGTTGCTCGGTCAAAGGGAACAATCGAGTCCCCGCACCGCCACCGAGGATGAGGGCGACCATTTTAACGGTTTTATCAATACCCGGAATTTTTCTTCCCACGGCGGAACCTGCGTTGAGAATGGTTTTTGTCATGTTTGGAACAATTTAATTTACTACTGCTAGTTAGCGTCTTCGCCAAATGAATGATAAGTGATGAATGATATCATTGCACCAACTCAATAATGGATTCGTACAAATCAACGTATTGATTCGCCGAATTTTCCCAAGAGAAATCAACTTGGGTAATAGTTTTTCTAATTTCTTCAAATCGTTCGGTATCCTTGTAAAGTGCAACGGCCCGATGTAATGCCCTAGCGGCATCTGCTGGGTCCAACTCGCCAAATTGAATACCTCTACCGTTGGGTTCGTCTATGTCAATAACCGTATCTTTCAACCCCCCGACTGCCCTCACGATAGGTAGGGTACCGTAGCGCATAGAGTACATCTGATTTAAACCGCAAGGTTCTACCTTAGAAGGCATTATCAAGAAATCAGACCCTGCATATAGTTGATGGGCTAAGCCTTCGTTGTACTCTAAAGCAACGTTTACATGGCTACCATATCTTTGTTCTAGCCACTTGAGTGCTTCGTGAATGAAGGGTTCGCCCGTTCCTAGTATGATAAAAGCCGCCTGACCGCCTTCGTTCAAAAAACGTTCGATGGTTGGTGCTAGTAGGTTGGCCCCTTTTTCTTGCGCCAAGCGGCCAATGAAAGTGATGGTCGGCAATCCTTCGCTGAGCCGAAACCTTTCGGCTAGAATTGCTCGGTTTTTTTGCTTGAAGTTTTTCCAACTACGCTTCAGATGTTCGGGAAGTAACGGGTCGGTTTTCGGGTTCCAAACTTGTACGTCGATACCGTTCAATACGCCTTTAGATTTGGCCTGTTCGTGTCGCAATAGAGGAGCCAAATTACCCGAAATATATTGCAATTCTCGCATGTATGTGGGCGAGACCGTCGTGAGTCGCCAACAACATTTGATGGCAGCCGCTAACGGATTGATAGCTTTATTCCAGTCCAATAGCCCACTTACTTCTTCATCAAATAAAGGCAGCTTATGGGCTTTTTCCCAACCAAAGGTTCCATGATATTCTCCATTATGAATGGTGAAAACAGTGGGAATATCCGTCAATCGGCGAAAGACGTGACAGTGCTTGACCATAAAGGGGACTAAGCCCGTGTGGTGGTCGTGGCAATGAATGACCTCGGGAAGCGTATCTAGTTGCTTGACCCAATGTAAAACGGCTTGTTGGAAACTAAGACTGCGCTCTACCTCATCGGCAAATCCTTTTCCGTTATCGTCTAAATATACACTCGGTCGGTCGTATTTCCCAGGAATATCAACCACAAAAAGCGGGAAACCCAAGCCGCCGCCTTGTAGTTTTTGAATAGTAAAGTTGATGTACTCGCCGTTCAGCGGAAAAATACCACTTAAACAATTTGTCCATTCTTGGGATAGAATCCATTTTGTATGGTATTTAGGAATAATAACGGCAGCGGAGAAGCCCGATTCGGTGAGATACTTCGGTAAAGCGCCGGCAACGTCGCCCAATCCACCCGCTTTGGCGGCTGGATAGCACTCTGCACTAATGTGAAGTACTTTCATAAAGTTGGTTCGTTTTGATTTGACCAGACCGTTTAAAAAAGGAGATGCTACGCTTTTGAACGGCCTACGTCTTGCTTGCTAGCTTGTGTATAAGTCAAAAATTTCGTTCGGCTTAAAGATAGTATTTATTTTAATTATTCATTATTCCTATCTGAAAAATTGGAAAAATATTACTTGGTTGAACTTTTATTAGGAAAACTAGAATTATTTTAATAGTTTTACTATGATTCTTACCCGTTCAAGGCACTTAGGATTTTTTGATACTTTCCTTCTCCATAGCAAAGACCTAAGTACACATACCTG
>JBCCQK010000273.1:0-10701 GCA_039024375.1 Bacteroidota bacterium | reverse complement strand
CTGATATTATCTACAATGGACTTACTGGTGCCAAAAAGTAAGCGTTCTAAATAATCTGATTCTCGGGTGGTTTGCACTTCAATGATAATGCGTCGGTCTTTATTGTCTTTGACTAGAATATCTACTCTATTAAATTTTTCGTCTTCATCTGCTTGCTGTCCTTCTTACCCCAATAATTCTAGAATTTGAATAGATTCATCTTCTAGCAATGCAGCTAGGAAGCCTTCTAAGACATCGAAATTAGCTTTATCTCGTAATAACGATTTAATGGCCCAATCGAAGCGAATTAGTTTTTTTGACGAATCTATCATTTTTTAGTTTGATTTTTATCAAAATTACCAATTTAATACCTGTAATTCAAGATAGGTAGCTATTCCAAATCTAACGATTTGAAGCAGCTGTATGATTCCTCTGTTTCCTTCTTACCTAAAAATAAATCAACCCTTGCACCGAATTAACCTATAATTCTGCTCTTTGGCAAATTAATTAAAAAAGCCCCTCCCCTATCAATAATAATATGAGGAGTTGCAACCTAAAACTAGCAACCCAAATTAGCTATAACACCTCTGCGGGTTCCGCTTTTTCAACAGGTAGAACAGTTGGATACTCAATTTTCCCTAAAGCCGTCACCATTTCATCTCTAATCGGGAAATAGAGCGGTTTTAACGCATCGGGCATCGGTTCTGGATTAGGCAATTTTAATCGCAAGTGATTGACCTGACGGCCATTTTTCCAAAAACGAAAACAAACGTGAGGGCCCGTTGCTAGTCCCGTCGAACCGACGTAACCGATAACTTGCCCCTGTTTCACTTGTACTCCACTGCGAATCCCTTTGGCGAATTTACTCATGTGGAGATATTGGGTAGCGTAGGTTTTATCGTGCTTGATTTTGACGTAGTTGCCGTTGCCTCGGGTGTAACCCGCACGTTCCACTACCCCATTGCCTACTGACATAATGGGCGTTCCTCGGGCAGCGGCGTAATCTGTTCCAAGGTGTGGTTTGACTCGCTTTAAAACGGGGTGAAATCTTCGTAAGTTAAAACTTGAAGAAATACGAGAATATTTAACGGGCGATTTCAGAAAAGGGCTTTTCATCGGCCTTCCCTCTTCGTCGTAGTACCCTTTCAACTTATCCGACTCGAAATAAATACCGTAGTATTCGTTGTCATAATTTTTAAAATAAGCTCCTAAGACCTTTCCAATGCCCGCATATTTGCCGTCGATGGTGTTTTCTTCGTAAATCAGCTTAAATTTATCGCCGTTTTGAATATGATAGAAATCCAAAGACCATTGCAGCACTCCTTCCATTTTGTCGATTAAATCAATGGGATAACCGTTGCGTTGCATGGTTACCCAAAGAGAGGACTCAATTGTACCTGCCGCCTCTTTTACCGTGGTCTCTTTTTCTCTATAATACACACTAGCGTCCAAATCGTTTTTCAAATCATAGACCACGTAGGAATAGACATCGGGTTCGTAAATAAAATAATCGGCGCCCGACGCCGTATCCTTACTCAAAATGGTATATTCCTTATCGGCACGAAGTTTAGTGACCGAAAAAGTATCCTGCACGTTTTTGGCTAATTGGTCGATGTCTTGGTAATTGACCTTGTGAGGAAGTAGTAGTTCGGCCAAAAATTGATTGTTGCGGATGGTATCTCGAAAAACGTGAAAAGTATCGAGGGCGAAACCAAACTTAACTTCGGGTACTTTAATTGGAAAGGCGCTCAAAGAAGGCACCTCAGCTGCCCGAATTATCGTTTCCTTTTTATCTTCGTGTAAAAAACTATTGAACAAAACAGCGCCCACCAAAAGGGCGCTAATCGTAAAAAATACTTTAAAATGGTTTGTCTTCTTCTTCACTGTAAATTAGGTATAGGCAAATCACTGATAAAAACGATTTGCAGTGCTTATCTTAACTTGTTCGAAATCGAACGCTGGCAAATATACACAACCGCCAAGGGAACACAAGGCAATTAACGTTAAAATTTAGTAGAACATGAAGCAGTCATCCGAAAAGAGCACTCCCCTACTCATTCTTCGTGAATTTCTAAACCTTCATTAAAGGCGGCCCACGAAAACCAATAGCCGATATAGTTCAGCACTTCGGGAAGTTGCTCGCCTGCCCTAGGCCCCTTCACAGCGTGACCAAACATATCCCATTCGTTCCCCTCGTTATCTCGCATAACAATAGGCAGTTCGTTTTGAACGGCTTCAAATTGGAGTGTGGTGCCGTCTTCTAGCGTCCTTCCATAAGCGGTCAGAAAATTTTTGTCTTTACTTCCAACCACTACCAAATCCGTTCCAACAAAGCGATTTTGAACGACGTTGACTTCCTCGTTTGCAAAAGCATCAAATCGGTAGGTAATTGCTTGGCCAAAAATAGATACGCCTAATACTCGTTCCTTACTGGGTAATCGCTCGTCTCGATTACCGACGGGAAAAATAATGTTTTGATGGTTCGTTCGATAATCACCGTAAGGATAGCGTTGATAGTCTCGGCTGAAGCCCGTTTCGGTATTCATGACTATTGCTTCGGGGTACATAACTTGTAGTAAACTGTACGGCATTTCCACCAGATGAATCGTCTCAATCTCCTCCCCTGCTAGTTCTCCTTTCACGCATTTATGTTCCATCTGCGACCAATAGCTATCCGTAGCCCGGTCATAGGGAATTAAGTTAGAATTGTAGAGTAACCCAGAAACCCCAAAAGTGGTTTTCACGCCGTTCAGATTACTATTCCAACCGATAGCTGTTCCCGTCAAAGGGCAATAAGTCAAACTTAAACTCGTGCCGTCAGCCAATTCATCATTGGCTATTTCGTGCCAATCCAAAATAGGATGCGGATAGGCCCGAACCTCTTCGTTGGACTTGACTACGATGACCAAGTCATCGCTGCTTAAAAAATCAATTTCCGCAACTGGACTGAAATTGGGGTTGTTGACGGCTGGAATTCCGTCTTTACCGGGGCCACCATCGCGCACTTCGTTTGCGGGAATTAACCATTCGGCGTCCGAATTGGAGCCGCTTCCCGAAATAGTCGTCGTCATTGTAGAATTATCGCCGCAATTGGATAGACCAAAGACCAATAAAGGTAAAAAAAGCAAGGACCAATTTTTCATAGAGTAGAAGGTTTAAAGTAAAGTCAAAATGTAAAATTTCAAATTCAAAAGTGCTATTGTCAACTGTAACATAACTCTCTGAGTTGTGACAAATCAGCTCAACCGTAACATAACTCTCTGAGTTGTGACAAATTCATAGAGTGTGGCCTCCCCACATTTTTCACCGTATTATATTCCCTAACTAACGTAGCAGAGCCATTACCGTAGAAAGTGCTACAAAATACCAATTGGTTGCGGCGATTTATTCCCCAACCGATAAAAAAAGCCCGTTGTAAAACGATAAGTAGGCGTCACTTGAACGCCCGTAATATTGGATACGATTGGTAACGTTGCACCAATATTAAACGACCAATTGGGCTGAATCCAATAAGCGACAGATGGATTGAAGAAAAGCCAATTCCCACCTGTACTTGGTAATATTTCGCCGTCAATTCGGTCGGGTTGTTGGGTTCGATATTGTAACAAAAGAGAAGGGTCTAACACCATTTTTCCCAATAAAACCCTATCACTTACACCCGCCGACAGTTGCCATTCGTTTCCAAATTGATAGATTTGAACCCCAAAATAGGACTTATTTTTTCCCTTTAGTCCGTAAGTGCTCGTCATTAATATACTCATACTAGGGCGAAAATTCAATACCCTGCTAAATTGAGTAAACACTACCCCATCCCACGCACCACTCCCTGGCTGTAAATCGGCGTTGAGTGCAATTCCTTGATTATTGGTTTTGTCGGTTGCGCCCAAAGGGATTTTAGGTCCGACTCCTACTTCCCAGACCGTTTCATTCCCCTCGGTAGCGAATAATTTATACTTTAGTAAAATAACGGCATCACCGATACCATTGGTGGCTACGAAATTTGTATTGCCAAATTGGCGAATTTCCCGTTCTTGTCGCACGAAAGAGAAGAAACCGTCCACCGAAAATCGCTCAGAAATACCGTAGCCCACTTCAAAAATTCCCGAATGCGTTCGACGGCTTCTGGAATTATCTTCTAGCGTTCGATTGCCCGACTTTAAGGTTTCCAGTACGTTTAAATCGTACGTCAAGGCTAGCTGAATCGCCCCTTTGTTAGTGGCAGGAAGCCCCAAGTTACTCGATAGCGGAACGCCTCCCGAGCAGCAAGTTTGCGCATCGACTGCGGTTATCGGTAGCAGTATTCCCACAAAAATGATGAGCCATTTACTCATTTAATAAAATTTTTTGATGCAACATATCGGATATTTTCAAAATATTCGATATGTCAAGCACAAAACTCCTCGAAGCGTTTTCATTGGGACAATTTCAACGTCTATTTTACAAAAATTTGCACATTTTAGCAATTGCTCGAAAATATTAAAACATCCTTAGTTTTTTATGTTCAAGAGGTTGCCTACATTTGATTTTGAAAAACTTCAAAAATCAAAATCCACTAAAAAATGTTTCGAACGATTACCCATTTGATTATTTTTTTATCGCTATTCGGCTTAGCCTGTAAATCTACCTCTACAAGCATTGAAGTACTGCAACCCGCCGAGATTTTCATTCCCGAACATATTGAAACCATCGTAACGATTGACCGCAGCAAGCCCGCAAAAGGTTTTCTCAGTTTCTTGGAAGGTGCCTTTTCGGGAGAAGAGATTGGTCAAGACAAGGAAGGGCGCATCCAAGCCCTAAATGGCCTTACGGAAGCCTTGACTCGAACGCCGAGATTTAAAGTCGTTCATTCGGGCTATCAAAAAACGGGCGCTAATGCTAGCCTACGATTGATTGAACCCATGAATTGGTACGAAGTGAAGGCCCTTTGCGAAGAATTTAACGCGGATGCCGTTCTTGCCATAGAAATGTATGATTCGGATTTGGTTGTAGAGACTCAGGAAAGAGAACGTAAACGCAAAAACAAAGACGGCGAAGAATACACCGAAACTTATTTTCGGGACGATATGGATATGGCCATAAAGATGGGCTGGCGACTGTACGACCCAAAAACGGGAACGATTCTGGACGAATTTACCACTAGAGATGAAGATGGTGGCAATGCGGAAGGCGCAACCGAAGAAAAAGCGAGAGCTAACCTACCCGACCCCTTCCAGATGGGACGAGAAATAAGTTTTATTGCGGGTCAATTATACGGAGAACGCATCGCCCCAACTTGGGTTTCCGTCAATCGAAGCTATTACCAAACCGTCAAAGGGGCCGAACAGAATGATATGGAAAGAGCGGTGCGAATGGCCAAGACGAAAGACTGGCGAGGGGCCGCAAAGGTTTGGACACACATCGTTCAATCGAGTAGCAACGAGGAGACGAGAGGAAAGGCAGCTTATAATATTGCCGTGGCCAACGAATGTTTGGGGAAATTGCAGGTAGCCAAAGATTGGGCGCAGCGGGCGTACGTTGAATTTAATAACAAAAAGGCCAAGAACTATGTTAATACGATTGACCAACGGATTTATGAGCGCCAATTGGTAGAAGAGCAGCTACGGGGGAAAAGTTAGGAGGAAAGAAACACTAAAACTAAACTTGTAATGGGACCACTAAAAGGAATTAAAGTTATCGAAATGGCGGGGATTGGCCCTGGCCCCTTCGCAGGAATGTTACTTGCGGATATGGGAGCCGAAGTGATTTCTGTCGAACGTCGAGCAGACCCACATAAAAGACGATTGCCCGATTGCAGTCGTCGGGGAAAGCGGTCAATTGCGCTAAATTTGAAAACGGAAGAAGGCATCGAGACACTATTGAAAATGGTGGCTCAAGCGGATGTTCTATTTGAAGGCTTTCGTCCCGGAGTAATGGAAAGATTAGGTTTGGGCCCTGACGTTTGTTTATCCAAAAATCCTAAGTTAATCTACGGCCGTATGACGGGTTGGGGGCAAACGGGGCCTTTGGCGCAAGCGGCAGGCCACGATATCAATTACATCTCGCTAACGGGCGCACTGCACGCCATCGGCAGGAAAGGGGAAAATCCCGTTCCGCCCTTGAATTTAGTGGGCGACTACGGTGGCGGAACCATGTTTTTAGTCATGGGCATTTTAGCGGCCTTATTGGAGGTGAAAAATTCGGGGAAGGGTCAGGTAGTAGATGCGGCGATGACCGAAGGGTCGGCGAACCTAATGGCGATGTTTTATTCGCTTCACGCCATGGGTATGTGGTCCCTTAATCGAGGGAGCAATCTACTGGATTCGGGCGCCCACTTTTACGATACGTACGAAACGAAAGAGGGCAAATACGTTTCTATTGGCTCCATCGAACCGCAATTTTATGCTCTTTTGATGGAAAAAGCGGAGTTGGATAAATCGACCTTTGGTCACCAGATGAACTCCAAAGCTTGGCCAATTAGGAAACAAGAATTGACGGCTATTTTTAAAACAAAGACGCAAAAAGAATGGTGTGACCTAATGGAAGGAACGGACGTTTGCTTTGCGCCCGTTTTGGATTTTTTGGAGGCCCCCAGCCATCCGCACAATGTCGCAAGGAAGGCCTACATCCAAGTGGACGGCATGACGCAACCCGCTCCCGCTCCTAAATTTAGCCGAACGGCCAGTGAAGTTCAGTTTGGTTCGCGAGCGGCGGGAGAAGACACGGAAGCGGTTTTGAAAGATTGGGGAGTTGACTAGGGGAAAATGTAAAATTTAAAATTACAAACCCGCCAGACTGCTGTGCGGGCTGGTCCAAAATTTACAAGTATTGACCATCGATAAGTTAAAATTTTTGAAATGATAAATTTATTTTTTAACTGTTCTAGGGAAAGTCAAAATGTAAAATTAGAAACCTAAATATTAGTTAACGACCATGTTTTCAACACCTGCTCATGACTGGCGAATACAAACCAAAACATAAACTAGAATTCGGGGCCCACAAAATGGATTTGAATCCACCCAAGTCCACCCCACAGAAGGCATTCATAAAAATAAATTGCCCTGCTTGTGATACGGAGGTATCAGCGGCTAATCTGAGTTTACCCGATAAATTAGGCAAGTGTCAAGCGTGTAATGCGGTATTTCCCATTGCCGACGCCGTTGCCGCGCTTCAACAGTCGCCTAAATCTATTGTCCAAAAGCCAGTGGGTATTGACAAATTTGAATTCCAAGACGAACTGGATTTTAAAATCAAAAAACCCTACACGGGGTCTATTGGTCTAGCGGGTATTATCATTTTCACTTTTGCCGTTCCGCTCTTTTTAATTTTATTTTACAAAGGAAAAATTGGAATGATGTGGCCAATCGTAAGCGCCGCCCTATTTGGATTATCCATACTGGAAGTTACCAAACGACAGAAGGACGAAATTGATATTACCATTAACAGCTATAATCTAGACATTCGATTTCGTCCGAACAATTTTTCTAAAGACAAAAGTTTTGCGGTCAACGAGATTGACCAATTGTACGTAAAACCCTATGGAGATGGGAAACATTTTTCACTTTACGCCATCATCAATAAACTTGAAGGGCAAAAACACGTCAAACTCATCGGCATGCTTAACGAACGGGCTAAAGCAAAATATTTGGAACAGGAAATAGAAAATCATTTGGGTATTATCGACCGTCACGTCCCCGAATCGGAAATCCCACCACCACCTCTTCAGATAGTCATTGGCGGGTAAACCAGATACAATTGGCAATTATCAATGTACAATGAACAATACTTTACAAATTGACATTTTAGAAAGTGCAGATAAAGGTGAGGCGTAGTTAACTTGCACACTGTACTGCTCCTTGATAATTGTTCATTGCAAATTGATAATTGACATATGCTGCCAGTTGACTTACAATTAACGCTTAAAGATACTTTTCGAACGGAACTGCCCGCCGATGAAAGCACCGAAAATCGACCAAGACAAGTCGAAGGTGCCTGCTTTTCCTACGTTACGCCCATCAAAACGGCCGCCCCTACTCTATTGCATTATTCCATGGAAGTCGCAGCGTTGATTGGACTTAACCAAGAAGCAGTAACGAGTGACCATTTTCTAAAAATTTTTACGGGTAATGCCCTGTTGGAGGGAAGTCGCCCTTATGCCATGTGCTACGGGGGGCACCAATTCGGTAACTGGGCGGGGCAATTGGGCGATGGCCGAGCCATCAACTTGGCCGAAGTCCAGTATCAAGGGAAAAATTGGGCCTTACAATTAAAAGGCGCGGGGCCTACTCCCTATTCTCGTCGTGCCGACGGATTAGCCGTTTTGCGTTCTTCGATTCGGGAATATTTGTGCAGCGAAGCGATGTACCATTTGGGCGTTCCAACCACGAGGGCCTTGTCGTTGGCCTTGACGGGGGACCAAGTGCTGCGAGATATGCTGTACGACGGAAATGCGGCTTATGAAAAAGGAGCCATTGTTTGTCGAGTAGCTCCCAGTTTCATTCGTTTTGGTAATTTTGAGATATTTGCTGCTCGGAAAGATTACACCAACCTTAGGAAATTAGTGGATTATACCATTAAGCACTTTTACTCACATTTAGGACAGCCATCGAAGGAGGCCTATCTAGCTTTTTTCAAAAAAATAGCCGAAAAAACCTTAAAAATGGTTGTCCACTGGCAGCGAGTTGGTTTTGTGCACGGGGTGATGAATACGGACAATTTTTCCATTTTGGGATTAACTATTGACTATGGTCCTTACGGTTGGCTAGAAGGCTACGAACACGGTTGGACTCCCAATACCACTGACCGTCATCAAAAACGCTATCGTTTTGAAAATCAACCCGATGTGAGCCTTTGGAATTTGCTTAAGCTGGCTAACGCACTTTATCCACTTATCGAGGAAGTGGCGCCTCTGGAAACTATTTTAAAACAATTCAAGTCCAATTATGTAGTAGCGTATCGCCAAATGATGCAGCAAAAACTGGGTTTGGAAAAAGATTTTGAAGAA
The DNA here is from genome assembly GCA_039024375.1 of Bacteroidota bacterium. Classification (GTDB taxonomy): domain Bacteria; phylum Bacteroidota; class Bacteroidia; order Chitinophagales; family Saprospiraceae; genus JAFMDF01. The sequence goes on along the minus strand of JBCCQK010000273.1, from coordinate 1,742 downwards.
GATGAACAACTAATTCAGCAATTGGAAGAAGCGTTGCATTTGACGGAGACCGACATGACTATTTTTTTTAGAAATTTAGCTGATTTCCAAAAAGAAACCTTGATTGATGACGACTTTTTACAACTTGTTTACGCCTCTTTTTACAAACCAGAAGAATTAACCGATTCGGTTCGCACCTATTGGCAAAATTGGTTCAAAAATTATCAAAGAAGGTTGCAATTGGAGACATGGAGCGACTCGGAAAGGAAGGTGAAAATGAACGCCGTCAACCCGAAATATGTTTTAAGAAATTATATGGCACAAATGGCCATCGACGATGCTGACGAAGGCAAATACGAATTGATTGACGAATTATTTCAACTATTAAAGCAGCCCTACGCCGAACAGCCCGATATGGAAAAATGGTTCGCCAAACGCCCCGAATGGGCAAGGCATAAAGTGGGGTGTTCGATGCTGTCGTGTAGCTCCTAAAGCTTTCTCACCACCAAACTACCAATCGAATAACCCGCACCGAAAGAGCAAATCAGACCGTAGTCCCCACTTTTCAAATCCTCATTATATAAATTAAAAGCAATCAAAGAACCCGCCGACGCCGTATTGGCAAACTCATCCAGCACAATGGGGGCTTCTTCTTGACTTGGTATTCTATCGAGTAGTAGTTTGCAAATCAACTTGTTCATATTGATATTGGCTTGATGCAACCACCATCTTTTAATATGTTCGGCAGACAGACCGAGTTTTTTGATATGGGTTTGAATATGCTTGGCCGCCATTGGGCAAACTTCTTTAAATACTTTTCTACCTTGTTGATGAAAATATTGGTCGGCCGACAAGGGATTGGCGTTATTAGCATTTAAAACGTAGCCAAAATTGGAGCGAATATTATTCGAAAAGTGCGTCAATGCCTTGGTACTCAGTATTTCGTAAGCGTGACTACTCGTACAAGTTGTTTCTTTTTCCAAAATGGTGGCTACGGAAACATCGCCAAAAATAAAATGACTATCTCGGTCTTTATAATTGACCTGTGGAGAAGTTAACTCAGGGTTAATAACTAAAACACAACTCGCCGTTTCTGACCTTATCATTTCGTAGGCCCGATGCAAGCCAAATGTGGCCGCCGAACAGGCTACCAGCATATCAAATCCGAAGCCTTCAATCCCCAAAGCCCCTTGTACTTCAATGGCGATAGCAGGATAGGAACGCTGCGTGTAGGCACAAGCAACAATCACTGCGTCAATATCCCGAGGCGACTTATTAGCAGATTTCATGGCTAATTTAGCGGCGTGTAGCGCTATTTCTGCTTGGTCAGATAGTGCCTCGTCCTGTCTTTTGGGAATATTGGGCATCATGCGGTCAATGTCTAATGCACCATCTTTAACGTAGATATAGCGACTTTTGATGCCCGATGCTTTTTCGATAAATTGCGCAGAAGAATGGGTTTTAGCCACCAACGCTCCCGATTGAATAGCCGACTCATTGTCTTGGTTGTATTTGTCGGCATATCTGTTATAACTCTCGACTAATTCTTCGTTAGAAATCGTGTGTGCTGGTTTCCACAATCCAGAACCGCTGATAACGACCTTTTGGCTCATCTATTTTTTGTTTTAGGAAGTAATGCTTACAGGCCGCAAATATCGAAAAAATGTGCTACTTGCCGAGTATTTTCGTTTCATAAATGGTAACTACTTAGCACTCTTTTTACCATAAAGTCCATACAGCTCATAGAGTCCATAAAGTTTTTT
>JBCCQK010000272.1:0-10712 GCA_039024375.1 Bacteroidota bacterium | reverse complement strand
GGATTTTTTCCTCCCGTTCTTTCAACTCTTTAGTTACTTCGGCTTTGCCAAATTCGGCGGCGAGGGCTTTTTGAACGGCTTCTTTCTTGTATTCGCTGCGGGTGAAGGCCCGTTTGACTTTTCGTTTGTTGGTTTCAATTTCGTAGTCGTCAATGGTACCAGCGACGTTAAAATATAGGTTAAACAGTCCGTTTTTCTTGGCGGGTTGTGGCTTCGCTCCCGAGTTATTTTTTATCTTAGCTAAAAGAACTTGCCCTGCATTCACCTTAATGTTATAGTCAATCTCATTCTCAAAAGTGTGTTCCCCGCTCAGTAGCATATTCATTGCATTGGTTTGAATAAACATAACGGGAATAGAGATACGCTGATTTTTTATTTCTAGCCAGTTTTGCATATCGACGAACTTAACTCGGCGCAAGTCTCTTGGATTGACGTACGTCGAAAAGTTTTCCAATAGTTCAAAATCGTTCAACTCCCCGTCGGTAATACCCAATCCCGCAATGACCCGCAGTTCGTCGTACAAAAAAGTACCGTCGGTATCCCATGTGGCACTGACCACCATATCGGCGTTGAGCGTTCCTTCGATATGGGTAGATTTTAGTACTGTTTGACCAAAGTTTTTACCTTGCCGAAAAAATTCTTTAGCGTCAATGTCATTACAGACAACCTTCCCTTTGAACTTAGGCAATTTTTCAAAGGAAGCCGTTCCGTCAATGTCAAAAGAACCGTCCATGGCACCCGCTTCACCGACTAAGGTCATTTGCTTATTTTTAAAACTTAGACTTCCCGTAAAACTTTCTCCTTCGATTAAGTCATAATTAAAAGACTCAACCTCTGCTTGGAAGGTGCCTTCTAGAAAATTGGTCAGCGCCTCCCGACGCTGAATATTTTTGGTATTGACCGAATCAACAATTCCTTTTGGTGCCATGTCTTCGGTCATTTTTGTTTCTGCGAGACCAAGCAGTCGGTCTAAATCCAATTCGTCCGACGTGAGTACGGCATTAAAGCGAAGTTTGGCCTCTTTACTGTTGATAGAATCGGCTAGTAGTACGGGGAGAAAATTAGTGGCGTAGCCTTCTAAAATGAGTTCACTTCCTGCCCCTTCCAGTTTTAGTTCATCTACTTTGACCTCATTATCCTTGATGGTTAAAATCCCTCGGTCCATGGTCATACGTTCCCCGTTAATAGTCAAAGAAGCGTCGTCTAATTCCACAATTCCCGACGATTGCACTCGATAGATGCGGTTGGGATTGACCATATCGGAGTAGCGACCTTCTATTTGCAAATCCCTGATTTCAATTTCCCCTCGGCCGTTGGTAATGCTAGGAGAATCAAACAAGCTATAAACGGACTTTAAAGGTAGCGTACCATTTAATTTAAAATCTACTTTAGGGTCTTCCAGATTAAAGAGAGAAAAATCGGCTTCAATCAGCTCTCGATTAAAATAGCCCTTAAAATTGGCTACTTCGAAAGTGGCGTCTCGTCCCGTTCGTGTTTTCCCACTCTTGAACTTAGCCGAAAAAGAAACGTCTCGCACGGCACTTTCCAAACTCGTATGACTCAAACTTCCATCTTCCAGACCAAAGTCCACTTGAATACGTGGGTTTTCGGACGCACTCAATTTCCCTTTGACCGTAGCGTCAAAATTAAATTGACCACTGCTCGCAAAGCCTTCCAGATATTGGTATTCTTCGGGTAACAGTTGAACGACCGATTCAATACTCCCACTTTCGGAAGTGATGGCTAAATCAAAGCCCGTATAATCTTCTCGTGGTTCAATATTTCCTACGACATCAAACTTATTCTTAGCGACTTGTAGCCCTACCTTTTTTAATTCGTAAAAGTTATTGGCCAAATCGACGTATATCTCTGCCCCATAACCCAATTTTTTACCTACAAAATAACGCTGCCCGTCTAATTCTACAAAGTGCGCTAGGGTGGTCGCTTGACTAATTAGGGAGAATCGGTCATTAGAGAATTGCCCCGAAAAAGTAGCGTTTTCTACATAGAATTTCATCTCCTGCCTGGTTCGCTCGTCGATATAAATGAGTTCGATATTTTTTAGAATGGCTTCGTCTAGTGATAAGGCAAAATTTACCTGTGCCGTTGCCACTTCTTTTTTTTGCGGCTTGGTAATTAAATAGTTGGCCTTTCCTCGCCGATTGATTTCCACGAAGAGCGCTCCGTCCTCAATTTCAACGGATTTTATTTTGAGATTGGAGGTCAGTAAGCCAAACAGTCCGATTTTAAAAGACATACTTTTCGCTTCCAACAAAACACCTTGGCGGTTATCGGGCAGTACTACGTTTTGCAAATCCGCATTCACGTTGGGAAAGCCTTTGATGAGGGATAATCGAAAATTTTCTACCGTTAAATCGGCCACCAATTCCTTATTGATTTCGGTCACCAATTGCTGCCCAATCTCATCTTCGAATACCACCGCAATGATGATGGACGCAATAAAAAGGAAAAAAAAGGCGATGCCGAGCCAGATAGCTATTCTCTTGATAATTTTCATGGATGGGTGATTTATCTTTTGTAACTAACTAATAGCACTATTTTTTATCATAAAGTCCATACAGATTATAAAGTCCACAAAGTTTTTTTCGAGCAGTAGTATTGACTATTTCGAGCAGTAGTATTGACTATTTTGCCCTTCTTAGATGTTTCTAATTAGGGCGATAAATAGTTATTGTCTTCTTAGGAAATGGATTTCTTTCGAAAAGTAGTTTGTATCGACATTGTTCGGTTAACTGGGTCTCAAGTTAGAGGTTTTTCTGTGCATTATCGATGCAGAACGTAGCGTAGCTTTGCTTGTTGTCCGTAAAAATAACGTAATTTGAATATTCCTTTGGTGTGCTAATAGGAATTTTTACTTTTGGAAAGTACAAATAAAAAAGCGACACAAATAGGAAAGCACCTTTTTACGTCGCCTTTTTGAAAAAAGAGAAAAGTAATATTATGTTGATTCTTTAACACGGATTGGATGGAACACATCTTGCCCATACGATAACTAGACGTTGACTAAATCCCTTTTTACCGCTAGTGACTGCCACTGCCTACCGCCACTATCTACTGTTTGACAAAAAGCCTCCATACTAAGCCCTTCTCGGTTTCGACTTGCAATAAGTAGGTTCCCGTCTTTAAAGAACTTACATCAATCCTATTTTCATTTTGCCACATTCTGGTTTCCAAAACTTGTCTCCCCATCAAATCAAAGATTTGGGTTGGATAAACAGCTTGTTCGTTATCTAATTCGACGAAAATGAAGTCCGTTGTTGGATTTGGGAAGATGGTTACCTCTATTGGTGAAATGGAAGTTTCGAATGTACTAGTAGAAATTTCCTCGCTTACTTCTAAATTATCGATGGCAAAGAATAGCGGCGTATTAATACCAAAATCGCCCACGTCGCTCGAACTCAATGTAAACAGAAGGCTATCTACATTGCCCAAACTTGTCAAATCCACCCATTGCCAATCGTTGACGATGTAGTCTTCTTCACTATTGTCAAATCGGTAATCTGCGAGATAGAAAGTAACTGTTTCCTCACCGAGCTGTCCGTTGCTGTATTTTTTAATGTCTAGTTGAAAGAAATCTGGGTCGTCGCCCGATTCGCCACCGAATTTCTTCGCAAATTGGTCGCCGTCACGCATACTGTTGTGTGCGTAGGTAGTATTGGTCAAATAGAGTCCATTGACGATTTGTCTCGCCGCTCCTTCTTTTAATCGAACGACCGCATTTTGCTGCCCAATGGCGTAGCCAAAGGAAGTGAAACCAGCTCCCGTTTTCGCAGCGTACAGATTGCCAAAGCCAGAAGTTGCGCTATCCCGCACAGTAGAAATAGCCCAACCACTTTCCCAAAAACCACCAAAATCGGGATTGAATCGAGTAGGATAGACCGCCGCACCACTTTCGTAAGCACTTGCCCCGTCCGAACCGTTTAAAAAAGTATTATTTGCCAAACCAGCTTCTTCGAAGGTCGAAATATTAGGGTCCGTCGGTACGTTGATTTGGAAGTTCGTCATCTCCAAGTTATCCATGGCAAAGAAGAGGGGTGTGTTGATGCCAAAATCGCCCACGTCACTTGACACAAGCGTAAATTCTAAACTATCGATATTTCCTAATTGACTCAAATCTACCCATTGCCAATCATTGACAATATAATCCAAGCTATCCGCTTCGAATCGAAAATCGGCTAAGTAGAATTCTACTACTTTGGTGGAATCCAACTGCCCGTCCGCAAACTTTCGCACTTCTAATTTAAAAAAATCGGGGTCGGTTCCTTCGTCGCCGCCAAATTTTTTGGCAAATTGGTCGCCATTGCTCATACTGCCAAAAGCGTAGGTTGTATTAGTGAAATAGGCCCCGTTGACCACTTTCCCTTTCGATTCGCCACCAATAGAAATAATGGCTTTTTGTTGACCAATAGCATAAGTGGGAGAGTTGAAACCACTAGCCATAATGGCGCTTCCTAGATTACTAAATTCAAAAGTGGAGTCGTTGCGTAGGGTAGAAATGGCCCAACCGCTGGCCCAAAAACCGCCAAAATCGGGGCTATACGAATTGGGAAAAGTAGCGTCTCCGCTGGTGTAGCTACCCACTTCGCCCGTATTGTTCAAAAAAGTATCTAAAGGCAAATCGAAATTTTCGAAGTCCGCCGTACTTTGAGCAGATGCTAGGTTAATGGAACCTAGAAATAGAAAGAAAATGTAAATTTTTTTCATCATGAAACGATTTAGTAGTGAATCGTTTCGGGAAGGTACAGAGTGATAGTCTTACTTGGGAAGTAAGTAAAATAGAAGAGAAAAATTCTCGTCGGTCTTAGTGACGATTTGGAGTATCGCCTACCCTAAACTCTATTCGCTTTTAGTCCCGAAAGCAAAATAAAATTATTGAACTTGGCAGGTCTTCTGACTTTCTCTTTTTAGCCGCCTTCCCATCTGTTGACAGTGGCTTTAATTGACTAAAAAATTAGGGGAGATTACAGCTGCGGGTACAGTTCTTGAATCACACAAGATTCCCTATTAATGCCTCACTATTTCGAAATGAAGTAGGTTGGCAACCAAAATCGGTGCAAATGTAGGAAAAGTTAGGGCGAGAAAAGGGAAATGGACTTGTTTTTATTAATCGTTATATATTTCAATCCGCAGATTATTCACCAAGACTTCTTCAACACTATCAGTATTCAATCGACGTTTTTTCGATAATGGAAAAAATAAATTGACTAATAGAAATTTTTCCTATCTTTCCCGCCGTTTTTTGACTATCAAAAATTAGTGCTTATGAAGACCAGTGTTAGGATTCAATTATCGGTGATGATGTTTCTCCAATTCTTCGTGTGGGGAAGTTGGTACGCCACGACGGGGACCTACTTATCGGAAACCTTAAAATTTGATGGAGCGGTTATCGGAGGCATTTTCAGTACGATTAGCTTGGCAGCCATCATTGCGCCACTTTTTGTGGGCATCATTGCCGACCGTTTTTTCGAAGCACAGCGCGTTTTAGCGGTGTCACATTTAATCGGAGCGGGTATCTTGTACTATATCTCGAGTGTCAACGATGCGGATACTTTTTACTGGATTTTGCTGCTTTACTCTATTTTTTATATGCCCACTTTGGCCTTAACTAACGCCGTATCGTTCTACCAAATGACGAGTCCCGAAAAAGAATTCCCGTTCATTCGGGTGTTAGGAACGATTGGTTGGATAATTGCGGGGCTTATTATCAGTTTTGCCAAGTTCGAAGCGTCGAATATGCAATTTGTGGTGGCGGCAGGGGCTTCTTTAGTAACGGGTTTGTACTGTCTGACGCTACCCAATACGCCTTCTGAAAGTAAAGGGCAGCCTATCAATATTGGAAAATTACTGGGCTTAGATGCTTTGAAGTTGATGAGAAAACGAAACTTTGCGGTCCTAGTGATTAGTTCTTTTTTAGTTTCTATTCCGCTTAATTTCTATTTCACGTTTGCCAATAATTTTTTCAACAACGTCGGCATGGAATACGCTGCGGCCAAAATGACTTTGGGACAAGCATCGGAAATTATTTTCATGCTACTGATGCCTTTCTTCTTCAGTCGATTGGGGGTTAAGAAAATGATTCTGGTTGGTATTTTAGCTTGGATAGTCCGCTATTTGCTATTTGCTTATGGCGATAACGAGTCGCTCGTTTGGATGTTCTACATTGGTATTTTACTACACGGAATTTGTTACGATTTTTTCTTCGTCACGGGACAAATCTACGTGGATAACGAAGCCCCCGAAGAAGTACGAGCAAGCGCCCAAGGACTCATTACGTTGGCTACGTATGGTATTGGAATGTACGTTGGCGCTATCGTAGCGGGACAGATTGTGAACCGTTACACCATCCTAGAAAATGGAGAAGCTGTTGGGTTTGATTGGACGTCTATTTGGTTGGTGCCTGCGGTATTAGCGGTTGCCGTTTTGATTTTGTTTTTAATATTTTTCAGAGAAAAAGAGCAGTTAGCTCGTTGAGGCTTAAAATATCAATTTTCGATGTATCAAGTCTCCAGACTTGATACCAATATCCGCAGGTCTCCCGACCTGCATTGAGAACTTACAATTTTAAAATCAAAAAAACTAAAAAACAGTAATATACACCTCGAAGTAGCACTGATTAATTTTTAAGTTTCACTGAGAAATAATGGTCATTTTAAAAAACTACCCACTTCAATCTTACAATACCTTTGGGCTTTCAGCTAAGGCGGAAAACTTACTAAAAGTTACTTCCGTCGAAGTTTTACAGAAGGCCCTATCAATGGACTTCTCCACTTATTTCATTTTGGGAGGTGGTAGTAACATGCTTTTGACCATAGACATCAAAGGCCTCATTTTAAAAAATGAAATACTTGGAATTGAAGTCGTTGAAGAAACAGATAAAGCGGTAGCCTTGCGTATTGGTGGCGGTGAAAATTGGCACCAATTAGTCTTGTACGCTATCAAAAAAAACTACGGGGGCATCGAAAATTTATCTTTAATCCCAGGAACAGTGGGAGCAGCGCCTATTCAAAATATTGGTGCTTACGGCGTAGAATTGAAAGATGTTTTTCACAAATTAGAAGCGATTAATTTAGCTACGGGAAAATCGGAGACCTTCACCAAATCAGCTTGCCAATTTGGCTATCGAGATAGCGTTTTTAAACAGCAGTTAAAAGGCCAATATTTCATTAGCCACGTTTACTTAACCCTAACTAAAACTGACCATCAACTCCACACTAGCTACGGCGCTATCCAAGAAAAATTACAAGAGAAAGAAATCAGCCAACCAACCATCAAAGCGATAAGTAACGCCGTCATTGCAATTCGGTCTAGTAAATTACCCGACCCCGCTGTTTTGGGTAATTCGGGTAGTTTTTTCAAAAACCCAGAAATTAGCCCAACTCATTTTCAAAAACTACAGAAAAAATTTCCCCATATCGTATCTTATCCTCTGCCTAACGGAAATATTAAAGTACCTGCTGGTTGGCTAATTGAGCAAGCGGGATGGAAAGGAAAACGAATTGGTAACACAGGTGCACATGCTAAACAGGCACTTGTATTGGTCAATTATGGAGCCGCAACGGGAGAGGAGGTTAAAGCGCTGGCCTTTAAGATTATTGACTCTATTGAACAGATTTTTGGTATCCAATTGAGTCCCGAAGTGAAAATCATTTAAGCTGATTGACTATCTCCTGTACAATATCTTCTGCCACTTCCTTTTTTGTTTTTAACGGAAAATCTTTTACCTCATCGGCGGAAATAATCTTTACTTTATTCGTATCGTGTCGAAACCCTGCTCCTTTGTCTTGCAAAGAATTGAGGACAATAAAATCAAAATTCTTTTTGGCTAACTTTCCTTTAGCATTTTCCAGTTCGTTGTTAGTTTCTAGAGCAAATCCTATGGTCAGTTGACCTGCTACTTTTCGACGACCAAGTTCCGCAGCAATATCTTTAGTACGCCCTAACGGAATCGTCAATCCATCCGATTTTTTCTTTATTTTTTGGTTCGCAACGGTTTCGGGCCGATAATCGGCAACGGCGGCGGCTAGCACTGCGATTTGGGCAGTAGTGAACGCCTCCGTTGCGGCTTCGTACATGTCCTGTGCCGTTTCCACTTCTATCGTATTTACGCCTGTTGCATCGCAGGTCAAGTGCGTTGGTCCGAGGACTAACGTTACCAACGCCCCTTCTTCGGCGAGGGCTTCTGCAATGGCGATACCCATTTTGCCAGAAGACCGATTGCCGATGAATCGTACGGGGTCAATAGGTTCGTAAGTTGGCCCCGCCGTGACAATGGCTCTTTTACCTGTTAGTTCTTTTTCCTCTGAAAGAAATGCTGTGATATAATCAACAATTTCTTCGGGTTCAGCCATGCGACCTTCCCCTTTTAATCCACTCGCTAACTCGCCGTGTCCAACGGGAATAACTTGATTGCCATACTGTTTAATAGTGATGATATTTTTCCGCGTAGCGGGATGTTTCCACATATCCAAGTCCATGGCGGGCGCTACCATAACGGGACATTTGGCAGAGAGATAAGATGCCGTCAAAATATTATCACAAAAACCGTTGGCCATTTTAGCTAAGGTGGTAGCCGTCAATGGAGCAATTACCAACACATCGGCCCACAGTCCCAATTCGACATGATTGTTCCAACTCGCATCAGTCGCAATATCGGAGTGTACAGAGTTTTTAGAAAGGGTAGAAAGCGTCAAAGGGGAGATAAACTCCGTAGCAGCCTCGGTCATTAAGACTTGAACCTCCGCCCCTTCTTTGATTAGTAAGCGAACGAGAGAAGCAGATTTGTAAGCGGCAATACTGCCAGTGATACCCAATAAAATTTTTTTTCCTTTTAGCTGCATAAGTGTAAGGATTGAAGGACAGAAGGAATGAAGGACTGAACAGTACGATTAAGCAATCCTTTTAAACCAAAAACGTCCAAATCTCCGAAGAAATTTGGACGTTTTTACTTTTTAAAAACCGAAAAATATCATTACTTTTCTCAGGCTTATATGAAAAATAGCTTGTAAAGGTTTCTCAAAAGTAGTCAGTAAAACTGGCACTTTTAGATTTTGAATTTTACATTTTAAATTTTGACTTTCCCTTAGTAGCGGCCTCTGTCTCTATCCCCCCCTCGGTTACTATCTCGGTCTTCTCTACCGTAACGGTGGTGGAGTTCCCCTTCCGTATATTCGTTCATCGCAATCAATACAGGATTGGGCAGTCGCTCGTAAAATTTAGAGATTTCAATTTGCTCTTTATTTTCGTGAATTTCCTCGATAGTATCAGAACTAACGGCAAATTCGTCCAGTTTTTGGTGCAGTTCGTGCTTCAAATCAATGGATAGCATCTTAGCTCTTCGAGTAATGATAGCCAAGGCTTCATAGATATTTCCCGTATTTTCGGCCAGAGCCTTTACGTTTCTAGCGCGAATATTGGGGTCAAGCCCTTGAACTTTTGTTTTTATGTCTGACATCTTTAAACTTTTTTAGACTTTTATTAGAATTGGCTTTGAATTTTTTTATTTCGTCAGTGTATTCACTCTTCGAGTATTTTTCCATAAACGCATCTGCCTTATCAACCGTAGCTTCTAATCGTTCTTCCTGCTTCTCGTAAACACTATTTTCGGCTAATAAATAATGTGCTTTTACGATTAAATAGCGAACCCGCTCGGCATCCTTAGAATCAGGGTAATCTTTTAATACATTTTCAAAAACCCTTGTGGCGGATTGATATTGGCGAATATTATAGTAGAGTTGCCCTTCGGCTAAGGACTTTTTCTCCATTTTCTTTCGCATTTCATCAATCAATTGGTTCGCCTGTTTAACCCGCTCACTTTTTGGATAAGTATTGACGAATAGTTGAAATCCGTCGATGGCTTTTTCCGAATAGGATTGTTCTAGGCGGTAAATCGGCGACAATTGATAATGCGAATAAGCAGACATAAACTCCGCTTCTTCTTTATACGCACTGTTTCCGTAAGTAGATACGAAGTTCTTAAAATAATAAGAAGCGAGCACGTATTTTTCTTGATGATAATGACAGTAGGCATAAGCAAAATAAACTTTTTCCGCATCCGCTTGGCCTCGTAAGCTGTTGATTATCAATTCAAATAAGGTTTGTGCTTTCTGATAGTCTTCCGCTTCGTAGTATTCAAATGCTTTTTTCTGTAAAAAAGCAGGGTCGGGATTAGTTCGAATTTTTTCGAACTCGCTCCGACAAGCACCTAAAAAAAATAATAGTCCTAATAAGAGGCTCCAAGTATATCTTTGATTCATAAGACCGCAAAATTAAGTGTTTTTTAGTAGAGTTGATGGTTTTTTACTTTTTCACCGACATTAACGAACAAACTTCTTGTTTTTTAACGCATAGATACCAATTGTCCGCTAGCCTTAACGTTCTTTTCCCCGTTAAAAATTTGTTAAACCAATGGGAGTGGCACCTTTTGGGGATAATCTTTTATTCGTTTGCCTCACATTTCTGCTAGTATTTTAGAACCTAACGAACGCTTAGACTTGTTTATAAAGTACAACGAGGACTTTCTTATAAAACTTGCTGAGCTAGACGTTCCTCACAAATTTTTCCGTATCGAACGGAAAAATTTGTAAAAAGGGGATTTAAAGGGTGAGCTAAAATAGATTTTCTTTGAAAATCTATTTTAGCTCACCCTTTAAAAACCCTTTTTTGATTTGATTGGGCTCGATGCCCAATTAAAT
>JBCCQK010000271.1:0-10713 GCA_039024375.1 Bacteroidota bacterium | reverse complement strand
CTGCATGGTCGATGGTGGCGTCATTTCTACTGCCGATACGACTACTATTTGTGCGGGAGACGGAGTAGCCGACGATATTACCGTGGCCCTTTCGGGTAATATGGGTGACAGCAGCCAATGGGTCGTTACCGACACTGCATTAAATATTTTAGAACTACCCACTGGAAACGTCTTTAACTTCGACGGTGCTGGATTCGGCTCCTGCTTGATTTGGCATTTGTCCTACGAAGGAACGGTTGGTGGATTAGTCGTCGGGCAAAACGCCGCTAACCTTTCGGGTTGTTTTGACTTATCCAATTCTATTTTAGTCATCCGAGAAGGCTGCTCCATGGACACTTGCATGGTCGATGGTGGCGTCATTGCTACTACCGATACGACTACTATTTGTGCGGGAGACGGAGTGGCCGACGATATTACCGTGGCCCTTTCGGGTAACGTGGGCGATAGTAGTCAATGGGTCGTTACTGACACCGCATTAAATATTTTAGAACTACCGAATGGCAATGTCTTTAACTTCGACGGTGCTGGTTTTGGCTCCTGCTTAATCTGGCATTTATCTTTCGAAGGAAACGTAACTGGATTAGTCGTCGGGCAAAACGCCGCTAACCTTTCGGGTTGTTTTGATTTATCCAACTCTATTTTAGTTATTCGAGAAGACTGTTCGATGGACACCTGTCTAGCCACACCGAGCCAAATTTCCACCTCCGATGCTACCGTTTTCTGCGTCAACGATGGACAAGCCGATAGCGTTCGGGTAGCGTTAACGGTAGGTATGGGCGATGTAGCGAGATTTGTACTCACGGATACCGCTCTAACTATTTTGGGCATCTCAACGGCTACGATTTATGACTTTGAAGGAACGGCACCAGGGATTTGTTTACTCTGGAATTTAACTTACCAAAATGGCTTGACTGGCTTAACCGTAGGAGAAAAAGTACAAGATTTACAAGGTTGTTTTGCGTTGTCAAATTCGCTCACTATCATTCGACAAGATTGCCGTCCCGATACTTGTACCAACTTTTTAGAAAACTTAGCTATTGATAATCCGTCGGATACCGTTTGCTCGGGGACTTCGATTGCGTTCTCAACGAACGTCACCGACACTGGATTTGTATATGATTGGACCGCTTCGGCGGGTAGTTTTGACAATAATGCTTCGGCCAATCCGACCTACACGATGATGATGCCCGGCACGTACGAAATTATCGTAGCCGTGAGCAAAGATGGTTGTACCAAACGGGATACTACTAATGTCACCATTTTAGCAACGCCAACGGTCACAACCACAAGTACAGACGTTATTTGTGCAGGAGAAAACAACGGCTCCATTACCGCAACCGTTTCGGGTGGTCAAATGCCCTACACCTATGCGTGGAGCGATGCAGCTATTGGAGATACTGCCGTGGCGACTAACTTAGTAGCTAATGCCTACAGTTTGACAGTGACCGACGCTAACGGCTGTGTGGCGGGAGTTGTTGTAGATACCGTATTGGAAGGAAGTTCCGTGACCGTTAACTTGACAACCAATAATGCCGACTGCCAAGGCAGTGACGAAGGAAGTATTACCGCCGTCGCGAGTGGTGGCACTGCTCCTTACAGCTATGCTTGGGGCAACGGGGCGGATTCTAGTGTAGTAGAAAATCTAACAGCGGGCGTTTACCGATTAACGGTGACCGATGCGCGTGGTTGTAGTGCAATCGACAGCGCTACGGTTGTTGAACCCGCTCCATTTTTCATCAACATCATTCATACGCCTTTGGATATTTGTCCTGGAGGAGCGGTCAGTTTGGGCGTAGCGCCTTCGGATACAACGTTGACCTACCAATGGGGAACATCGGGCGGTAATTTAAGTAGTACCACTATTGCTTCTCCTTCTTACACCATGATGATGCCGGGCACTTACGACGTGTATGTGACCGCAGATAATGGAACTTGTACGGCGACCGATACGGTGGAGGTGACCGTTCGAACGGGCGTTAGCTTTACCGTTCAAACGACGAATGTTAGCTGTGCTGGAGATAGCACGGGTAGTATTGACTTAACAGTCAGTGATACAACGAAGACCTACGTTTATATCTGGTCAAATGGGCTGGATAGTGTGCAAGACCAATCCAATTTACCCGCAGGTGTTTACAGCGTAACTGTTGCTGACCAAACGGGCTGTAGCGCAAGGGATACGATTATTGTCGGCGAAAATCCAATTTTGACGGTTAGCCTTAACGCTGGAACGATTGCTTGCAACGGCGATAATACGGGTAGTATTTCCGCTACAACGAGTGGTGGCACTGCCCCGATTACCTACGTTTGGAGCAACGGTATAGGCAATGTCGATACGATTCAGAATTTAGCGGCGGGGACTTATAGCGTAACTGCTACGGATGCTTTGGGTTGTGCAGCTACGGATACGGTTACAATTGCGGAACCGACGCCGTTTTTTATCAACATCATTAATCCTAGAGAAGGTGATACCCTTTGCCCGAGCAGTTCTGTCAACTTAACGGCTTCTCCCAACAATAGCACTTTAAGTTATAGTTGGACTGCAAGTGGTGGAAGATTTGACGATAGTACCAGCGCAACGCCCGTTTATACGATGCGAATGCCCGGCAGTCACGAAATAATTTTGACGGTTTCCAATGGAACTTGTTCGAATTCCGATACAACCATCGTCATTATTGGCAATGGCGTCGTACTGAACGTAACTAAAACGGATATCACTTGTAACGGGGATAACGATGGTACCATCACGGTCAACGTAGTATCGGGTAAAGCGCCCTATACTTATGCTTGGAGTAACGGTATCGGTAATATTCCCAATCCAACGGGTCTCGACCCCAATGATTATTCCGTTACTGTCACGGATGCGGATGGATGTACTGCCACCGACACAGTAACCATTACTCAAGCAAGTGGCTTGAATCTCTCTTTGACGGCTACGGACATTGACTGTAACGGAGATAGTACGGGCGCTGTACAAGCCATCGTAGTAGGTGGCACTACGCCGTTGACGTTAGCGTGGAGCACAGGCGATAGTAACGTGGCTACCATTAGTACCTTAATTGCGGGAACTTACCGTTTAACCCTTACGGATGGTAATAACTGCGAAGTCATTGATTCTATTGAAGTTACGGAACCAACACCACTCGTGACTACGGCCGTTGGTGAAGATATGAACTGTAGTCAAATGGGTAGTGCTTATGTAACGGCTAGTGGTGGCACACCACTCTATGCCTATCTTTGGAGCGACGCCACAGCGCAAACCACCGATACCGCTTTAAACTTAGTAGCAGGTATTTATACCGTCACAACTACCGACGCGAATGGTTGTAGCCAGACGGATACGGTAACTGTCCAAGAGGTTACGGATATTGCTTGTAGCATCACCGTTCTAAACGACATTGAGACGTTTAACGGCACGGAAGGTCGCTTGGGCGTAACCGTTACTGGCGGAACGGGTAATTATACTTATCGCTGGAACAATGGAGGTATGGATTCGGTCATCAACGATTTGAGTACGAATAATTACATCGTGACCATCACCGACGACGGTAGTTGTAGCTGTATTGACTCACTGCGCTTATTAAATCCAGCAATAATTGGTGACTTTGTTTTCGAAGATATTGATTCGAATGGTATTCAAAATGCGGGCGAACTGGGTATTCCAGATGTTACGCTGCAACTAACGGGCACCACTTATTACGGTGAACCGATTGTCCTTACGACGATGACGGATGCCAACGGTAATTACCAATTCAATGTACCCCCAGGTGACGTCAAAATAACCGTCGTGGATGCTTTTGGGTATCTGTTTTCTCCGCTAGATGCGGGAGGTGACGATAGTTTGGATAGTGACTTTGACCCGAACACGAACATGAGTCCCGTCATCACCTTGGCCGCCAACGATTCGGTACCAACGGTGGACTTAGGTTTGATTACGAATGACGTCTGTGATAATATCCTATTAGGGGGTGAGATTCGAGCCAACGAAGTGTTATGTGGCCCTAGTGGCGACCCCGCAGAAATTGTCAACGTGACCTTTCCGTCGGGTGGAACGGGCCCCATTGAATACTTATGGTTGCGTAGTAACAAACCCGATTACTTTCCCGGTGACCCCGATTGGATAGAAATTCCTAATTCCAATTCGCCCAATTATGACCCGGGCATTATTTCTGATACTAATTACTTCATCCGTTGTGCTAGAAGAGCGGGCTGTAATAGTTACCCCGGTGAGACAAATATCATCCGCAAGGCCATCATAGATTGTTTAGCCAATCCATCCGCCGAAAACCTTAACGCACGGGTCGTTGCGGGGGATATTGCCTTAGACTGGGAAGGACAAGTGGCTTCCGACGAAGGGAAATTCATTATTGAGAAGAGTACTGACGGGGTTAATTTTGAAGTCATTTCTGTGCTAGAAAGTTCGGCTTCCGCCAAAATGGAGCAGCACCAATTTACGGACGAATCGCCCACTTTCGGGGAGAATTACTACCGCATCAAAACGTTTGCGCCCAGAATGGAAAGTACGTTCTCCAATGTGGCTATGGCCGAACTCAAGCCTGCCAACAACCAGCGCGTGCATATCTATCCGAACCCTGCGCAATCCACTTTGACGATTCAACTTTTTGAAAAAGAAGCCAAAGCATCCAAAGCACACATCATTAACAGCTTCGGTCAGACCCTAAAAACCATCGACCTTGACTTGAACCGTTCTACCCAAGACATTGACATTAGTAATTTACCCAACGGTATTTACTTCTTGAAATTTGACAATGGTCGATTGAAGCGATTCGGGCAGAAGATTTATAAGATTGAGGAGTAGTTGGTTATTGGTGTATTGGTTATTTGTTTGGACGTTGGCGGGCAGCGTTTGGGCAGATAACCAATACCTATTCTTTTATTATCGCTTTTCTACTGCCCATCCTACAATATTTCGTTCCTTTTTACCGAACTCGATTCCGACTAAATAGATGGGTAAATCGTTATCATATTTTTGGTAATATTTTCGTTCTTTTATTTGCTGTAAGGCGCTCTGCGTTGGAGCATCTACCGCTTTAAATTCAAAAATATAAGTCTTATCGGGCAGTTTTAAAGTCAAATCAATGCGGCCTTTGTTCGTAATATCTTCGGGAATAATTGGATAACCCAAACTCGCTAAGTAAGCGTAAATGACGCTGGCATAGTAGCCTTCGTAATGAGCAATTGAGTTATTAGTGTAGTTATGATGCGCAATACTAGCAAAAAGGGAAATAAGTAAGTCCTTCAGTGCTTTCGTATCGGCCTTCTGCAAAACATCAACTAATTTTCTTTGCGTTTGTATTTTCTGCATACGTTCCCCCGTCAAGTGCGTAATGAGCAAGCTAGTTAGAGAAGTTTGTACTTCTTTATTCGGAATGGTCAATTCGTACTGCATACCAAAGGGTGACGGCACCTTTTTAGCGATAGTCAAATACCCCGTTTGCCATAATAATGGCTCCAATTCAATGGTATCGACATCAAAACTATTCAATATTTCTTCCGAGGCAACGTAATTCAACAAATCGGGTGCGTGATAATCTTTTTCTCTTAGCAATTCTATTAAGAAATTGGGGCTACCCGTTTGCCACCAATGATTTCTAAATTCAAAACCCTTATTAATGAATAACAAGATATCATAGGGGTTATAGACTTTTTCTCCAAAAAAATTGTAGCCATTATACCATGCTTTCACTTCATTTAAATCTACCCCTTGTAAGTAATCTCCGAAATAAGTGATTAAGTTTTCGTGAGTATATCCACATATATTTCCAAAGCGCTCTTCTAGTGTTATGTCATCAATGTTATTCAACCCACTAAATAAACTCATTTTAGAAAACTTACTCACCCCTGTAATAAAAACAAATCGAAGATGAGCCGTATTTGTTTTGAGTACTGAGTAAAATACCTTTAATTCGTCTCTCAAGGCCCTCGCTTTGTCCCTTTTAGTGATATTATCAAGTATCGGTTTGTCATACTCGTCAATTAATACGACTACTTTCTGTTGATACTTTTCCCGTGCTTGCCAGATTAGTTCCTGCAAGCATTCGGCGGCATCTTCTGTATCAATCTTTATATCTAGTTGCCGCTCCGCTTCCTTTAAAAAAAAGCGGAGTCTTCGATTAAAATCAGCAACTTCTCCAATGAATCCAGTAGCAAGACTGATGTGGATAACAGGGTGTTTTTTACTAAAATCCCACTTATCATAAATATACAATCCTTCGAATAAATCCTGACTCCCCGAAAATATTTCTTTGAGCGTACTCAAGAAAAGACTCTTGCCAAATCGCCGAGGGCGGGATAAAAAATAATAACTCCCCCGATTAATTAGGTCGAGCGCAATGGGTGTTTTATCAATATAAAGTAAGTCGTCTTCCCTAACTGTTCTAAAATAATCTTGCCCAATGGGTAGTTTTTTCATTTTCTATTTTTGGTACGAAGATAGATATTTTTCTCAAATCAGAATCCGAGATAGTAAAAATCAACAGTAGGGTGCTTAGTAGTAAGATAAAAATAAATTTACATTTTTCAGAGTCAAAGGTTTAGCTAAAACACTTAAAATGAACCGTTTATTTAACTAAACCTTTGACAAATGATAAATTTATTTTTATCGCATTCCTTACTCGTTGAATACAAAAAGCCAGACAGCAATACAGCTATCTGGCTTCTCTAATTTAATCAATCTGAAGGAAGATTAGCCTCCCCCGTCACCCGTTCCTTGGTGAGGAATATTGGGTACTTCGCCGTCTTCGTTAATCAGTTCTTCTGGCTCCTCGTCTTCTTCGACTTCCCCGTTTTCGTCCAGTTGGACGATGGTATCCTCCTCCGTGACGACGCCTAGGTCGAGGTAAATACTACCTTCTATCGTGTTGACGACTATCGTATTACCGTCAGCGTCCACGCTGATTTCGTCGGAACCGTCGTACAACTCTTCTATGTAAGCCATGGCCGCTTCTTCGGGAGTAGCACCCGCACTTATGGCATTCAAGCCGGCTGCGAGCGCATCGACAACTTCCCGCGCCGCTTCCGCCGCTTCGGGAGGTGCCCCCGGCAGCGCCGCCGCTGGGTTAATCGCTCCAACACCGCCGCTTAATCCCGCTTCTATGGGGTCGTACAGGACGGAGATACTTTCGTCAAAGATAAAATTCTCCTCTGGCGTCTCGACGTGGATGCCCGTTACGGCAAACACCCCAGAAATACCAGGTCCAATCACTGTTCCCGAAGGACTTACGGAGATGTCAATCGCCTGCGTGGAAGCATCTTCCGGTACATTGACCGTGTAAGGAACGTTTAGATACACAAAAATAGCACTAGCCGCCGCTCCCGGCGTAAAGGGAATAGTCACTTGGGTCTCAGGTAAACTGATGGTCCAACTGACAGCAGCATTATCCGCATACCCTCTGAAGCTAACGGGAAAGGTAAGGTCTACGTGACCCTCTTGGGAGATTTTGACCACAGCTCCCGGTCCCGTGTCTTCTAACGTGATGCTAAACGCACCATTCTCATCGGTGGTGGTGGAAGCGGAGCCGATTTGCACCGTTGCCCCCTCTACGGGTACGGGCCGGCGCGTCACTAGACCGAAATTACCAGGGTCGGTAATCACGCCCGAAATGACGACGTTCTCGGCTCGACTACTGGCGGCAAAAGACTCTTGTTGGTCCACCAACTCGTCTATTTCCACCTTTTCTACACCGCAGGATGTTAATAGCCCTACTGTTACCAGTAGCGCCATTCCGAAATTAAGAAATCTTTTCATAAAAATGAGTTTCGGGAACTTCTCTGACCAGTTTGGTCAAGTCCAATCCCGTACTTTAAAAAATGTTTGTTCAGGTTCCCATCTCCAATAAACCATCTCTGTATCCATCTCTGAAATACATCTCTTTTTTAATAGTTTTTTACTAGCTACAGCTTAAATGGAGTCCATCTCTCATCCCCCTTATCGGGTGCTAGTAATGATTATTAACCATCTCTTTAATGTAGCTGAGGGATAGTAAGAGAATAAATTTACGTTTTCAAAAATTCAACTTCCTGATTACCAGTACTTTTAAATTTTGAACCAGCCCGCACGGCAGTCTGGCGGGTTTGTAATTTTAGATTTTACATTCCCTTAGGTCCCATCTCTTTGTCATCAAAAAACCTGAATGGTAGTTAATAGAGCCACTCTTAAAAGCCTCCAACCCCGTCCGATACCAATCCACTATCCACATAAAAGAGCAGCGCCACCCCGTCGGGTCATCGCTACTTTTTGGTCAAAATTCTTGTTTACTCCGTCGAGCATAGAATTTTTTCCTACTATGCCTCTAGCATTTTAGTTTTGGAGGGGAGGAGGAAAGAGATGGCTCTTAGTTATTTTTTGTTCGAGTAGATAATAGAGAGCAGAGAGTAGAGATTTTTCGACTAACTCCACTGTTCTTACGACTCGAAAAGTTATGATTGAGCACTGAGTTTGTGTTTCATTATCAGCTTTTTTTATGGTCAGTAACAGTCTGGCCTTCTGACAGTCCCGATAGAAAATCGGAACGGTCTGATAATGAAATGGTCTGACTTCTCTTCTAATTACTCAAATAATTACGTATGAAATGAGGGTTCAAATCCTGCGGGAAATCGTCGAACATTCCTTGCGCTTGGTATTCCCGAGCTAAAATAATACCGCTACCTCTTCTGGCACCCGACAGATAATTATAGGCAAACCGTTTACTCGGCCGCACCGAAACCCGTTTAGGTTTCCAATATTTTTTTGGGAAAATAGGTATCGCCAAATCAATACCGTAATTCTCGCCCGATTCCGTTCGGTAGGCATAAAAACCCAAATCAATTTCTTTGAACTTTTGCATACATCGAAAGAAGATAGTCCGCTCTTCGTTAAGTACTTTTCCGTATTCTACGCCGATTTGTGTGTTGAACTTGGGTAACCAGTAATGCATCCCAATTTTATAGTCTATGTAGTCTAAATCCGTATAGACCCAATTTTTGTCCACTTCTATCCCGTTGTAGCGCACATAAGAAGCGTGCCCCGTGTAGCCTATTTTGCCTGACAGCCGAATCCGACTATCTAAAAAATATTTACTAAACTGCGTCGAAACACCGTAGCGATTCCGAGAAAAAAGTCCCGCAGAAATATTCAAAAAGGTCGTAGCGGGTAGTCGAAATTGCTGCGTTAGCGATACTACTCTCGGACGGACTTCGCTCCAATGCGGAGCCGTTTGGAACTCATTGGAAATAGGTAAAATCATCTCGTAGGTGAAATGTGCGCCTTTCCACAAATAGAGATTGAGTTTTGGTCGTAGGTCAATCAGATGGATAAACTGGTCTTCTACATACAGGTTTCCTAGTTCCATAGATAGATACGGACGCAATACTAGTTCTGCCCGAAAATTCCCCGAATTTTGGTTGCGCACCAATGGATTGGATAAGTTAGTCCGATTGAGTGTTCTGGAAACGGACGCATCTGTGAACATTCCACCCTTATTATCCGTCAAATGCCAATCGGTTTGCAACATCGGGATATTCGCCCGCTTGGTGATAAATACCAACTGTTCGATATCGCCCCAATTGCCGTCCAGACTTTGTTTGGTAATCGCCATTACCTCTCGAAGTCCCAAGGCATCAAAGCGATAGACTCGATTTTCGTAAGCGATGGTCAAGACCTTGTCCTGCTGATAAATATCAATGCTTTGGAAGCCTTCTCCTACTAAGTTATCGGCGATGGACTGCGCCCTTTTTTGCTTTGTTAGAGAAGCATCTAATTGAGCAGTTAACGAACTGTTTAGTACTAGCAGCATCCCGAAAAAGATGATAAAGGTCTTTAGTCTTTTAATAATGTCTTGTGTTATACTGGTAGCAGCTATTCTCAAAAATAGCCGCTATCCTAGTTTGAACGATGGCGGCTATCCTAAAAAATAGCTGCAATTATCCTTCTTAATGAATCTGAACAATCTTCGGAGACAGCACTTAGCGAATTAGATTTTAGCATTGCTGGAAAAGCCGGTTGCTGATGCCTTGATTAAGCAGTAGTGTACTGTACGCAGCTAGTGGGATAAGCGGTATTTTTAAGAGTACCGCTTATCAATTTAGTTGCAACCGAAAACTAACATTTCCCGAGAAGTGCTGAGCCTCAATCATCGCCAAATTGATAAAAATAAAATCTCGGAAGCCGTAATTTAGCCCTACATTAAGACGTTGCGAATCGTATTCTGCTAAAACGCTCATGCCTTTATAAGTAGCAGTGATACCACCGAAAATACCTTCTAAATACTCGCTTCGGGTATCTTCTATGTGAACACCGTAACCAATATTTCCCGTAAAATGTACCGACCGAACCGTAATTTGTTTAGACGCCACGGCGTACACATTATGAAAGTACGCTAAATTCGCCAACGGGTCGTTTAATCCGATAACCAAGGCGGGTTGCTGCTTTTTTTCTTGTAAAACTTGTACTCTCATCCCGTAGGAACGGTCACCGATGCCCCAGTTTCTAGGTCGTCCACTGCCTGATTGAAAATCGGGACGTAAATTGTCGTAGGGCCGTGTAATCCTCGCCGAAAAAGCCACTCTGGGTAAAAAGATTAAATTGGCGATGAATGCCCGTTCCGATTTTTCGCCCGCTAAGTAGGTGAACGAGGTAGATTGACTGAAATGGGTGAAGCCTAGGTCTATCGTTTTCCACGGGTTTAGATAGGCGGATGGGGTATAAATTAGGCCGTT
>JBCCQK010000270.1:0-10725 GCA_039024375.1 Bacteroidota bacterium | reverse complement strand
TTTTTAAAGAGATAATTTCTAATTTTACTAGATTAAGGCATAATATTATTTGTAAGTCATAAAAACAGAATGAATTTTCAAGGGCAGCCTCTTGTACTGAATCTATTACTTCATCTATTTGGTTGATTACTTTTTTGGTCATAGTTCACTCTTCCATCTTTTTAAAGATTGCTTAAAGTCCTTATCGGGGTTCAAATACCATCTTTCATTTCTCAAAAAGGTCGATAAGTTCAGAATAATTAAAGTAGCAAAATAAGCTGGATGATGAGAATCTATCTCAAAAATCAAATTTTGCCCATTCTCTCCCAGGACTTCTTGTATAATAGTCTTTTGAGGTTTGCCCCCTACTTTGGAATAATTTCTTTCATTAAACCTATTACTTAATCCAGTCACTTCTTTTAATTTAAGTCCGTAGCTTTGACCACCAAATTTAGATACTATTTTATCCGTAGTTATAAGTAGGTAATTATCGTCCAATTTACACTCTAGTATAGGGCATTCGTCATTGTTTGGCTTTTTATCATTGTTTAGCCTAGATACAACAGTAGTGTTTATATTGTCATTAAAAGTTTTCCAGTGATTTGGTGGTTCATCCATTGACTTAATGGTTATATTAACGACTTTGTCTCTCAGAGTAGTCGGTTCCATATTCTATTTTTTTATCTCATAATGATTTTTCCCACAAAACGGTTATTCCAAATCTATCTTCACTTGAAGAAAAGAAATAGCCAAATTCGCTCGCCCAAGTGGGGTCACTTTGTAATCTAGGATTCACGACCAGTCCAAACTCAATCCTTATATCCGTCAAATTGTTTGCTCGTGCTAGTTCCTCTATTTTATTCGTCAAATTTCTCATAATTGATCCGCTGTAATTAGGTGATTTCAAAATTGCAGAAATATAAACAAAAGCAGTTTCACCATCATACCATCCCAAGTCGGCCTTGCCAGCTAGGACATCGATTCCTTCTATAAAATCGTCTGGAAGTTGAAATGAATTCCCGTCACCTAATATACTATAAAATTTCCCAAACCCTTCTGGCTGTCCTATATCCCAATTTACATCAATTTGATAACTTTGTCCATTTGAAATAAGATGCCAATTTTTATTATCAACTGACCCAATTTGTCCATCTTTATAGATAGCTATTTTTGAGTCGGTGGCAACAACTTCCCTTCCGGTAGCTACATTTAACCCCTTTGCAGCATTTAAATCACTACAAGACAGTAAGCGAATTGGGCGATTATCATTTGGAAAGTTGGTATGCAAATATACACCTAATTCGTTAGCAGAAAGCGTTTCAGTAATTCCGTTTATCTGAACAAAAAAGTCTTCTCCTGAACCGTGAATGATTACATCAAAATATCCATCATTGTTCAAAGGAAGATTCGTCTTTATAAAGTTGGCTGTGTAATCGTCCAAATTGGCTATAGCATTTCCATTAGTCGGAATAACCTTCGCGGTTCGCCAAGCATCATAAGTCCCCGTAGGCACCAACACCAACTGCGCCGCCAAATTATACACCTTCAACTGGTTGAGTAGTTCCTGCCCTTTCGTTTCTCCGTGTTTTTCAATTAGGTATTGCTCTAGGTAGTAGGAGTTAATGTATTGGTCGGCTACGACCGTCCCAACGTCAGCGCCCGCTAGTACGCCACGGAAAACACTACCTGCTCTAATGGCGGTGGTCAGCTGCCCTACCCCAATGGTAAATGCTGCCACGTTGACGGAGGTGACCACAATATCTTCGGTCATTTGTGTATTCCGCTTCCGCAGTAAGTAGTCAACGAACCCAGCATAGGTATTGATGGTGGTATTTTCTAGCCTTTCGCCGCCTATGATGTTCTGTGGAGGTGTTAGAAAAGTGATGGTCACGGGGGCAAAGTAGGCCAATTGTAAGGTGGTAGAAGAGTTGTCTGCTTGACACTTTACTTGGGTGATTTGGCCGGTGTGGCTGCCCGTGTAAAAACTCGTATGTTCGACTCGCATCTCTTTACAAGTAGTGATGCGATATTGCACTTGCCCGCTTCCCGTCGACTCAATCTCTTCGTACTGAATCATGCCTTCAAAATCACTTTCTAGCCAATGGTTGTTACTATTCCAAAATAAAGGGGTGCGATTTAGATTGTCAGCCGAGGCAATTGGATTAAAGACATTTACTATTCTGGATAACTCACTTACTGTAGTAGAAAAGTTGGGGGTTCCCCCGTAGTCATCCATTCGGTAAAGTAATCTTTCGTAAAGCGGCGTAAACTTAACTTCCCCTCTAAAAGGAAATTCAACGATTATATCATAAAGCGCAGTAATAAAATTACTAGCTTCCTGTTGACTCTGGATGGACTTTAAAATATTAAGTACGGCCGCTTCTTCGTCGGTTCCAATTCCAAAAAATCCCCCGTCAGTTACAAAGCAAGATAGTAGAATTTTAAGGTAACGTATTTTGCTTTGAAAGGGTAGGTCTCGCAAAAATATGGGGGGCATTTTTTCTAGTAACCAGTCAATATTATCACAGTTAGAATTGTCAATGTCGTCAAGAGTGGTAAAGAATTCGTCAATGTAGGACTGTTTACCGGCCCCCAGAATAAAGTCTTTGACGCTTCCACATCCTAGATAGTCCAAATAAATTAAAAAGTCATCAAATGTTTCAAAGTGTAAATCTATAGCTAACTTACCCGCATTAGGCCCATCTTCATAAAACACCCGATGATGCCATTTAACGGTTTCGTTTTCGGCATCAATTCCCAAATAGAAGGTAGAAGCATCCACTTTTCCGATAATGATACTTCCTTCACTATTACCAATTCCTCCCCTAATTTTTATGGTTTTACGATTGTGTGTTATGGTATTTCGAACATCAATTATTTGGTAGTAACTGACAAAAGTGGTAGCATTATACAGATAGTCTGCGGGGTTAAAATCAACTAGCTGATTTTTGTGCTTTTCTTTCCACTCTTTTACATCATCGGTTAATTTTTTAAAGTCAATATCTTTATCTTTATCAAAATCAAACGTTCCGTCCGTACAGGCTATGGCTGCCGCTTCTATTTCTTTAGTGTCTAATATTCCAATGGAATGTGCTACGGGGGTGGCGAATACTTCTGCCGTTCTAGGATAGTCTGTATAATTTTTTACCAGTTCTGGTTCTGCTCGTTCCATCAAACTGTTTAAATCAATACTCAATTCATCCGCCACTTCGTAGGTGATATAATCGTACACTGCCTTAGTAGCACTCGCTTTGGTCGCATCAATGTCAATTACTCTACTTCCTTCCAATTCTGCTCTGACAAGTTCAATATTGGTAAAACTTGAAGCATATTTTGCCTCCCAGTAAGTATCTTCACGGCGTAAACATTTTTCGAAGAATAAATTAGACGCCATACCATATAATCCACTTGTTTTTGCGACGGACATCCATTTTAACGCCCTCTGAGTAACACTTTTTCTAGTGGTAGGGTCTGCTTCAAGTCTATCCGAAAAACTAAAATATAGTTTGGTTTTACCACCATAATCCAGCACCACGATTTGCTCAGAAAAATCAAGTTCTTCATTACTTCTTGCCTTACCTTGATTTAGTGAAGGTACTCCCGTGGCTGGTAGCGGCTGACCCGTAATTTGCTCGAAAGCATCATAGCAAGTGCTATCGTTAATGTAGTGTACTTTTCCTCTTCCCGTACCGTTCATGTCCTGAAGCATGGTGTAGAGTTGGTCTGTTAAGTCCCAATTTTGCCCATTGGTAGTTATTTTTATCTCAATCGGAGATTCTAAGTAAGTTGGGTTGTAGTAATCCTTTTTGACGATACTTACCGTTCCATTTTCAATAGGTAAAAAACCCATCAAGTCTAGGTCTCTAACCATATCATCTGTATCCTTACAATTACACGAAGGTGTAGCATTTCTAGCATTGGATACAGGAAAACAACATCCAATCACTCTAAAAAGCTCTTCTTGCAGTGCCTGCATTCCCGCAATTTCAGCTTCCGCATACTTATAGTACCGTTGCCTATTAGCAACATGTACTTCATTAACCTTTCTGGTAATTAGCTTTTGCAGAAATTCTTTCTTGGCATCTGTTATACAGCTAAACCCATCCGCTTCACTCGGCAACTTCAAATCCACCAAAAACTCCCGATACAGCCCCGTTTCGTCCGATTGCTTGGCAAACAACAAGTAGTAAGGAGCCCTTCTAGCCGCGATGGCCTTAGCTTGTTCAAAGGCTTCGGGAACTCCGTCGGCGGTTTTGGTGGCGTGTAAATAAAAGCCAAAATCAAAGACCTTAAATTGACTTTGTAAGCTGGTGTTCGGACCATCGGCAAAAACGGCTACCAAATCTTGAGTGGCGGCTTCCAGTCTAGCTTGGTAGGGCGTTCGGTCGATAGCGGCGTTATCCGATAAGGGGATATAGGTTTGAGCGAATAGTGTTCCACTAAACAGTAGTAGTAAACCGTAGAGAATAATATTTTTCATTCGTCTTTTTTAATGTTGTGTTTTAGAAAAGAATAGATTCTCTATCGTACACTTTTTTTGAATCACGCACTTCGCTACGCTACGTGTGTGAGAAGAGGTTTCGAGGTGGTCAAATTGTGATTTTGTTGTAGGCAAAATCAAAATTTGACCACCTCGAACTCCTTTGTTTAGCTGCCAAAGGCAGCATTTTAAAAAGTGTGCAGTAGAAAGAGAATAGAAAGCAGTTCACCTCACCATCTTAAGATTTTCCTCTTTACCTGATGAAAGTAAGTTCTTTCGTAGTCGTCTCTATCCCCCCCGGCAACGAATAACTAACAAACACCCGAACCCGACTCCCACTAGGCAAAGCATTATAAGTCGCCTCTGCCTCTCCCAAAAAGTTTTCACAATCCGCCGATGAACCGTCAGCGCCTATACAGTCCGCCGTCAAACTACCCGTGCTACCACCTCCACACTCGAGGAGTAAGTCTTCACGGATTCGGGCAAACTGCCCCACTAGCTTCTCCAATTCTAAAATGACATTTTGCTGGCTGGAAGCGTTGAAAGTTCCCGCACTAAAATCGTTTTGAGACACACTCGTCGCCCCTTTTGCACGGCTAATCCGTACACTTTGACTCAAGTCAGTAATCGATGGATAGTCTCTCGAACAACTAATCAAAATCTCCAAAGATTTGAGGTGTTCTTCTATTTGGTACACCCAATCGTGGGCAACATCCGTTTCAAAGGCTACCAACGCATCGTATTTAGTATTACCGTCGGTTTCCATAGCGTCGAGCAGTTCGGGCAGGGTATGGACGATTCCTCTTTCGCTGGAAGAAGTGCGCACCATCGCATCCATTTTTTCGCCGAACGTAGCGTGGTTGCTAACCCTGAAAAACAGTTGATACAAGACGCCCTCCGTTTCGGTGGCAACCGCTGCGTTTTGGTCGGTACTTGGCGGGGTGTCCGCAGAGGTAGCATTGGCCACCGAAGCGCCACCCACTTGCACCACTTCCAATTGATACAGTTCGCCCGCTTGTAACTGGCTACCGTTGAGCGGAAAGGTCAGTTTGTTGGCACCTTTGCTGTAGGTAAAATCGACGGTTTGTACCGCACCATTAGCACTTGTCAAGCGAATAAACTGGGCCGCTCCTTCGGGCAAGTCGTTGAATAGCTCCGACTGCCCCGTAACTAGCTCGATGTAGCCCTCCTGTTTTTGGTATTCGTTGCGGTAAAAATTCACCATTCCGTTGGCGGGATAGGCCGCTTTAACGTTAATTTCGGGGATGTATCCTAGAAAATCTCCCGTAGCAAAGGTCACGCTTTTGGTTTCTAAAACAAACGGCTCTCCCTCTTTGAATACTTGGACCGTAATAGCAAAAGTTACACTATCATTGGCCGTAAACGTATTATGGGGAATGGCTTTTACACTGGTTCCATCTTCGCTGGGCACCGAATAATGCCCAATAAGGCTGCCCGAACTAGAGGTTAAGACAGTCTCTACCAATTCTACTCGAAATTGGTGGGTTCCGTTTAAGCCCGCTATTTCGTACGGTTTGTTCAAACTTAACGCTAAGAAGGCTTCGGGTTGTGCGTTGGTGGCTACGTTTGCTTCTTGGTCGGAAGGAGTGAGGTACGTAATCACTTGCATTCCCAAGTCGCTATCGTCATCGACGACCAAATTACAATCCGTCCCCAGTTTTAATTTCAGACTCTTTTTGGCTTTTAGTGGTCCTACTTTCACTTTTACACCGACGGTTGCCTGCGCCAAAAACGGATTAGGTAGTCTAGCTTGTAACACCGCAGCGATGCCCGCTTCGGCAATATTGACACCAAAAACTTTTAGCTTTCCCGAAGCGTAGGCGTACATTTGTCCCACGGCGTACCACCCGTTAATACCAATTGGGCCGCCCGTTTCCGCACAGGAAACGCCTTCGTATTTTCGTAGCATAATATCGTAGCCCGCTTCGGCTTCTAAGGTGGCTTTGACGATTTTGGCAATCTCGGCATCCAATTTTAGGTATTTCGAAGCCCCCATCACTAATCCCGAACCTGACCGTCTCAACGATTCGTTGCGATTAATTTTGTAGGCGATTTCGGATACATTTGAGGGGATTTTGCGCATTGGGTCGGTATCGGTACCAACTTGAAAGTAACCTTTGGCACCCAAACTGCCTAGGCCAGGTATATCAACCAGTAGCCCTGCCATTTGGTTATCGTAAGGTCGACCCATACGTATATACCATTTTTCGGGGGCAAAATAGAGCTGTGCATTCACCAAATGTCCACCAGTACCATCGCCTCTAATTATACCGCCAGGGGTATTCAAGAAGACATTTAAACTTCCATCAAAAGACGGTTTTGAAAAATTTACCTTTATATTTAGATAAGCTGCTAGTGAAGCATTTACTGAAGTAGGCGCACTCGAAGCATTGGGAATAAACTCTGGAAGTGGTGGGATTATCAAATCTAGTGGAACCAAAAATTGCCCGCTTCCTTGTAGCGAAATTTCTTTTAAACCATTGCCTTTATTGAACAAAAACTGTAGACTCGCCGCGCCGTTGAATACTTCATCTTTGGCGGTCGCTACCAGAACGGCCGCTTTCAGTCCCAGACCAATCGTTTTATTGGGCATATATTCCGTCCCCGAAAAAGAATGTCCAATGGTGGGTAAGGTAAACGCTCCCGAAGTATTAAAGTAGTTGACTTCATTTTGTTGGGCGTCCATGTGGTAAGAAATGCCACCACCAAAACCTTTAAGCTGTAGTGCGCCCGTACCAATACCCGTCCCTAAATCGGCCAAGGCATCGACGAAGAAGTATTTGTAATCGTCAACGCTACCAAATTGCGCCGCCGCTTGTAAGCCAAATCCTTCAAAACCTTTGAATTTGGCTTCTAAGACGCCTCTGAACCCCTTGCCCCACGTATTATCTCCTTTATACCATTCCAAGAAACCCGCCACCGCTGCTCCGGGAAAGCTAGCATTAATACCTACACCGCTAACGTTGAGGTCTTTATACACCCATTTCTGCCGACCGTTGGTTTCTAAGAGTTCCCCCTCAATGCCTAGTCTCCCCAAGGCGGTAATTTCCAAGGCTTTTACCAGGGAGATATTGGCGTTAAAACCCAATCCCACTTCTTTGTCATTTGGACTGTAGGGACGAATATTGGATACACTTACTTTAAATCCCGCAAAACTGGCTCCTACACCTGCATTTGCTCCATTATTTCCACTCACTGTTATTCCCCACTTTCCCGGACTAAAATAGGGCGCTTGATTGGAGACTTGAAAGCCTTCGAAGGAAAGTTGGGGGAAAGAAAATTTTGCGCCTTTCTGTTCGGTACTATCCGCATTAACGCTGATGTTACCACTCATCGTTGCTAAAGTCCTAAAAGCCCCGTCCACTTTACCCACTTCGATTTTACTATCTTCGTATAGGGTTACTTTGGCCAAGAAAACGTCGGCGGTTAAATCGGCAATCGGACTGACCGTAAATTTATATTGACTATTGGGGTACATAATGGCCGTATAGTCCATATTTTCTTTAAAAAGAGGGACGTTAATTTTTCCGCCCAAACCAGCTCCGCCAAAGCCATTTTTCAAAATACTCAGTTCAAATTGGTCGATGGAAAAAGGCCAACCGCCAACGTCTCCGTCGGCAATGCTAATCAGATTTTTTGCGCTAAAACCACCCGAAAAGCCGCACTCGTCGATGAGAATATCTTCTGCTTTCGCTTTGATGGCTTCGCTACTGCTAGAAAAATCGTTGGGAAAAGTGGCGCTTAACGTTTTCATGTAAAACCCTTTCCAACCGGGTTCCATACCAGACCTTTTATCAAAAAAGGGACTGGCGTAGCCTTCGATGGGGTCAAATTCGGGAGTTGATTCGCTGCTAAAATCCAACACAATTTGGTCTAATTGCCATTTAATATCTTCGGCGCCCGCTACGGCGAAGGGCCTCGGACTTCCCACTTCAAAAGTGAAATCTAACCAACTAGAGATTTTTTCGAAAGCAAAGTCAATGCGGTACCGTTCGGGGTCGGGTAACGGCTCCAACGTACCGGGATTGAGCGGAATGATGTATTCTCGACAGAGTTCAATAGCGGCATCTATGCTTACACTTTGGAACCCGTCACAGTCCCAAGTCAAATTGGTTCCTTCCGTTCCTTTGATGATGAGTAAGGTAGCGTTATTGAGTCGGATTTCAATATCTGTTCCTAAAGATAAACTGGACTCTTGGGCCAGTCCCGTTGGGCCAAAAGAAATGCCCAAGCCCCTGAACATCAATCGACGACCCGTTTCGGGGTCCTCAATAATAGCATAGGCGTCTAGTACAGCGCCGTCGGGGGTAAAGGCCATTTGGTCTAAATAGATGGTGACCGTCTGATTACCCGCCGTTTTTGATACTTTGATGGGCTGTAAATTGGCATTTGCTTCGGTCGGATTGAAGTACTGTTGTCTAGCAATTCCTTCCAAATAATAACCCCGATTAATGCCGTTTATCCATTGAGCACCTTGTCGAAATTCGAAAGAAGCATCTTCTAAAGTAAAGCCTTCGTCAAAAAGAAAATCTCCATTAGTAGCTAGTGTATTATGCCCTGATAAGCCACGGTCGTACTGAATGAGCGACGCAAGTGTGTGCTGATTCGAAGTGGGGTAATTGGTAGTGGTATTGGCCGCATATCGACCCAAATGCTGTTCTAACAATTGCTTAGGGGATGATGGCAACTGCCGTAGAAAAGGGAACTTATCCGAATGTTTAATGGCAGTTAGCCCATCAATATCGCTCGGTGCTTGTAAGGTATTATTCAATTGATTGGATAACCAAGTAATAAACGCCGTTGCATCCTTTGTATGTAGTCCGTAGGCGTATTCCGTCCAATTTTTAATCGTTTCTAGTAAGCTAGTGGCTAAGGCATCATCCGACCGCATCGCCGCCACTTTGGTCAGTAATTCGTTCAAGGCCGCCGCATTTTTATCGCAGTGGTACAAGTCCACGTGTTTTTCTTCTAATTCTTGGGCTTCTGCTCGGCGTTCTACCGTTGCTTCCAGCGGTAGGGGTTCTTGGGCAAACTCTTGGTGCATGCCTTCTTCGAGATATTTATCTCCAACTCCAAAAATGAATAAGGGGTCGTACGCTAGCGTATTAACCAAACTTTTCATTTCCATCCGAATCGCCTCGCAGTCCAATTGGTCAAGACTGTCCTGTAATTCTGCCATTAAATCGCCGAGCAAACTGTCAATCATCGGGGCTAGGTCTCCTGCAATAGAATCGGCAAAGGCGATGGCGGCTGGGTTTTCTCCCGCATTGGGGTCACAGACATTTCCCTCCTCGTCGGTTCCTTCTCGGCTACATCCCTGTGAGTTGTAGGCCGTATTGGTATCTTTGTGGATGCCGTCCTTGTCGTAGCCCGAGTCGTCGTACATCGTTCCATTTTGGTGAATTCCCTCGACGTTAAATCCCCAATCGTCTAGTCCTGTAGCTTTATTGATGCCGTCGGCCGTATAACCTGGCGGTGGCGGTGGCGGTAAACAAATATCTCCACCGACGCTGATGGTATCTATTGCCACGCTAAAGTCGGGATAGTTGGCGGGGTCATCGCTTTTCGCATAGACCGTTCCTTCGGTTACCCGATATTCGTCGGTGACAAAAATATTATTGAATTCCACTTCGACGACGGTCTTTTTGAAGGGTAGTGGGATAACACCCGTTCCACTGAAATAGCCTGTTCCCGCCGTAAAGGGGGCTAGTGTTTCCACCAAAACGGGAAAACCACCAATCAAGAATATATCCCCCGTGCTTGCGGCTTCTAAAGGGTTGGTCGAGGCTAACGAATCCTCCACGTATTCGTCGCCGCACTCGAACAAGGGAAGTTCGATGGGTAATTCTTTTTCTTCCTCCTCTTCTACGCTATCGGCTACTATGGGCAGTTCCACTCTCGGTCCACAGGCTGCTTCGCCGATGGCCACCTGGGCTAAATAATACCCATTTAAAGTATCTGCGGGGGTAATCTCGTAGGACCACGCTTCGATATCAAATAGATAAGTAATTTCTTCCAATGTGGTCGAACTAACCGACCGTATGGTGTCGCCCGCCGTATTCTTCCAAAAGAAATCTATCCGCATTTTTTGGATACCTTCTTGTTCAATCAGCGTATTAAATGCGACTTGATTGATATTGAAATTATAAGGTTACCCCCAAAATTAAACCACGGAAGTTGAATATTTAGTTGGTAAGAAATAAGTTTTAGTTCCGAAATAATGTTCAGCAGGAGGTATCCGATTC
>JBCCQK010000269.1:0-10749 GCA_039024375.1 Bacteroidota bacterium | reverse complement strand
AAGCCTACGGTGCCGACGGTGGTCAATTAGTAGCCCCGCACGATAAGGCGGTGTTGACCGAAGTACGAAAAATTGATAGCATTGATAAAATAAAGTTTACGCCGAACGAAGCATTGATTGAAACGATTGGCAAAGCAATTGACGATAAATATTTGGATGAATTAGAAGCCCTATCTATTTCAAAAGAGGCCATTCAGCGACAGTCCGATTTGAAAATTGTTTTCTCGCCGATTCACGGGACGGGTGGCGTATTGGTGCCACCCGTTTTGGAGCGATTTGGGTTTAAAAATGTGGCCTTAGTCGAAGAACAAATGGTCGTAGATGGTGATTTTCCAACGGTGATTTACCCCAATCCCGAAGAGCAAGAAGCCTTGAATATGGCTATCAATAAGGCCAAAGAAATCGACGCCGATTTGGTAATGGCCACCGACCCCGACGCCGATAGAGTAGGGATGGCGATTAAAAATGACAAAGGCGAATTTATTCTACTGAACGGGAATCAAGCAGCTTGCCTATTGATTCGCTATGTATTAACGGCTTGGGAAAAAGCGGGTAAATTAGATGGTAATCAGTACGTCGTCAAAACGATTGTGACCTCTTACTTGATTGATAAAATTGCGGCGGCTAAAAAAGTAGATTGTTATAATACGTTGACGGGTTTCAAATACATCGGAGAGATAATGACTAAGCTAGAAGGTCAAAAGACCTTCATTGCAGGAGGTGAAGAAAGCTACGGCTACTTGGTAGGGGAACACGCTAGAGACAAAGATGCCGTCATTTCCTGTGCGATGTTGGCCGAAATGGTCGCCTATTATAAAGACCAAGGCAGTAGTTTGTACGAAGCGATGTTGGATATGTACGTAACCTACGGTTTTTACAAAGAAAAATTGATTGCTATTAAGAAGGAAGGGAAAGCGGGCGCCGAGGAAATTAAGGCGATGATGGAAGGTTTCCGTAGCAATCCACCGAAGGAATTGGGTGGTTCGACGATTACCGAAATTAAAGATTATCAATCGAGCATTTCGACCAATGCCTTGACGGGAGAAACTACTGCTATTGACTTACCAAGTTCCAATGTACTCCAATTTTACACCGAAGATGGCAGCATTATTTCTGCACGGCCTTCGGGTACGGAGCCTAAAATCAAGTTCTACTGTAGTGTGAATGAGCCGCTGGTAAGTAAAGAGGATTTTGAAGCTACGCAGACTAAATTGGATAATAAACTAGCGCAGATTTTAGAAGATTTAGGGGCTTAGGAAAATGTAAAATCATAAATTCAAAATCTTAAAATATTGGTGATACTTAGGTGGTTCCAGCACTCGAAGTGCTGAAACCTCTTTTGTACGAAAAATTTCAGCATACAAACCTATCAATCACAACTTTCTAATCGATTAAATTAGAAATTATATTTCTTTGCTATTTCTTCTTGCAGAATTTGTTTGTGGTTTACTTCTTTATTGGTCTTAATTATCCCTCGCAACCTGCGTATCCTTGGAGATAATTGTTCGGGCTTGATTCTTCTTCTATCCAAAGCAATCCACTTTAAGTAATTTTCGACCATTTCGGAAAGGCTCTGACCGCTTTCTTTTGCGTATCCTTTCGCAGCTTCAATGACTTCTTTTTGAATTGTTAATGTTAATTTCGTACTCATAATTTTTAAATAGTGCTGTACGAAGTCTGTGAATTAGGACTCGATTTAACACTGATTGAATGGATTAGAAGACAGATGTATCAAGTCTCCAGACCATAGCCGTCAGGCTAACAATTTGAAAATGCTGATTTTTTAAGCAAAACAATCGGGAGCTTTGCTTTCGATGACTTCCATCAAAAAACGAAAACAGCTAACCACAATATTGTAGTTAGCTGCTTTGCAGACTATTTGTTTCTGACTACTGTTGCTAGAGGCAGCACAAATAAAGGTGTCGGTCAAAATGACCTAGCCAGCAGTACAATTTTTAGTCAACTGTTGTGCCAGCAGGGGCAAACGGCTTTTTATTCTTCGGACATCGGGAATGTGGCAAAATTCATGTCAACCTGTTGGTTGTTGGGCTTTTGTATCGAGATGTTTTCATCCCCTTGGTTTGGCTGGATTTGGGCCGAGCAGGCAACAGTAATTGCCAACAAAGACTGGATTTAGTAGATAAACTTATCCGTTGGTGGCCTTTGACGGATGTACCGATGCCCCAATTACATATTGCTGGGGATAGAGAATTTATCGGTTTTCATTGGCTCAAAGGCTTAGAAAAACGAAATATTTTCTATGTGATGAGAATTAAGGCGAATATTAAGGTCGAATTATGGTTCAAAGGAAAAATAAAAGACCGAAAATTAGGACTCAAAGTTATCCAGCGTTATTTATCCGCCTCTTGTAAGACCTATGCCGAAGCCGTTTTGCTAGGAGAATTAGTTGTCCGACTGACAGCTTTTGACAATGATTCTTCCAGAGGAAAAGCCAAGTACATTTATATCATGACAAATATGGATGATATGAAAGAGGCATCCATGTTTTATCGCAAAAGATACAAAATTGAGATTTGCTTTAAACATCTGAAAAATAGTGGCTTACGTTTAGAAGATTTAGCGGTACAGGGGCAGCACAAAATTGATTTAATGTTTGCTGCACTCACCCTCATTTATGCGATGGCTATTCAAAAAGGAATTATCCATTTTGAGGAGGAAGAACCGCAGAAAATGAATCTGTATTATGACCCAAAGCCTTATATCGCACCCGCTAAATCTGTTTTCATGCAGGGTTTTGAACACTTATTAGCAGAAATCTTCACTTTTGAAGAATTTTTGCAGCAAATCCGAGACTTGATTATTTGGAAAGCTAAGCCACAAAACCCTTTGTATCAACATTTTTATACTTTACAAAATTTCGTTGTTCATTAGAATACGCCTACGTTATCATGTCCAATCATATACATTTGATGGTCGCTGCTAAAGAAGGCAGCAAAGGACTCTCGGCCATTGTCGGTGATTTTAAGCGACACACTACCAAACAAATTATCAAAACGATAAAAACGCAGCCCGAAAGTCGGCGAGAATGGCTATTGATGGTCTTTGCATATCACGCCAAGTTCAATAGCAATAACAGTAATTATCAAGTGTGGATACAGCATAATTGTCCGATTGAACTGATTAGCCCTAAGTGGATTCGACAAAAAATAAATTATACGCACCAAAACCCTGTACGTGCTGGTATCGTATCCGAAACTCATCATTACGTTTATAGCAGTGCTTCCAATTATCGAGATGGTACGAGCATTTTACCCGTTACGATTATTGACATGGGCATCACTGATTTTTATATTTTCACTGGCGGGTAAAATGATTAAACTAGACACCATAAAATGGTGGAAGATATTGGTTTGAAGAAAAATTCTTCAAACATCGCCGTTCGTTTTTTATACTCGCTAAAGTGCTAAAAAACAGCCGTTTACCTTTTGGTGGTGAACGGCTGTTGTGCTTTCTTACGCCATCGGGGTAGTGGACTTAAATTTTTTATGATTAGATGCTGAGGTCAAAAGTAGGTAGTTACCCCACCAATTTCCGCCGCAAATAACCAAAACTATCGTCAACTGTTTCAAACAAATCCTCTTTTGGAACGAGGTCGGGTATAATATCCACCGCCTCTAGCATATCGAGCGGCTGTTCTTTCAACCCAACTAGAATCACTTCCACTTTTTGCTGACGCAAATCGAAAATAATATCCTCTAGAGTGTACAACCCCGATTGGTCAATGTAGGGAACTCTATCCATTCGAAAGATAACGGCTTTGATGTTATTAGGTAAGGCTTTGATTTGGTCTTTAAAATAAGAGGTAAAACCAAAAAACAATGGGCCGTAGAGATGTTTGATGATTACTTTGTCGCTATATTTTTCGTAAAATTCAGTTTCGTCTTGCCAAGGTTTGGAGCCATCTATATCCGCCACTTTGCCCACCTCTAATCCATTTTCGCTGATGTCGCCCAATTTTTTCATAAAAAGTAGACAGGCTAGGGCAATCCCAATACCGACGGCTTGAATTAAACTTCCGAAGGTCGTAATCAACAATACCAGAACCAAGACCACCGCATCGGCTTTTGGTACTTTGGTAAGATGTTTTAAACCCTTAAAGTCGATAATTTTGAAACCAATGGGAATCAATAAACCCGCTAGTACACAAAGCGGAATATGTGCCGCTAACTGCCCAAGTCCCAACAAGACCGTCAATAAAAAGAGGCCGTGGATGACCCCTGATAGTCTAGTTCGACCTCCTGCGTTGATATTAACCACTGTGCCTTTAGTGGCACCCGCACCGGGAATGCCTCCAATGGCGGCGGCTAACATATTGCCGATACCTTGACCGATTAGTTCTCGATTACTGTTATGTTTGGTTTTGGTCATATTGTCGGCAATGACCGAAGTTAACAGAGAATCAATGCTGCCTAATACCGCCAAAACCAAAGCGTATTCTATAATTAGTCCGTAGGCACTTGCGTCCACCGAAAATATACCATCGAGTTGGAAAGAGGGGAGGCCCGAAGGAATTTCGCCGATTAAGGGAACGTCCATTTGGGTAAAGTAGGCTATCAGAGTCGCCACGATAAGGGCTACCAACGCACTTGGGATGGCTTCGGTAATTTTTGGAAAAACAAAATAAATTGCAATGGTGATTGCGCCCAACAAGAGAGCGTAAGGGTTGAATTCGGCGAATAGTCTCGGTAAGTCTTGAATGACGGCCACCGTTGATTTGGCGGAACCTAAACCCACAAAAGGAAAGAGTTGTAAGATAACGATGATGAGTCCAACACCGCTCATGAAACCCGACACTACTGGGTAAGGAAAGTACTTGACGTAGCTGGCAATGTTTAAAAAGCCAAAAAGTACTTGGAAAAGACCGCCCAACAGGAAAGTCAGCAAAATGATATTTAGGGCATTGTCCAAATTGCCATTCATTTGGATGGCCGTAGCTACCAAAGTCGCTGACACGACCGTCATCGGTCCCGTTGGGCCGCTAGCTTGGGTTTCCGTTCCACCGAAAAGGGCGGCAAAAATACCCACGGCTATAGCGCCGTAGAGGCCCGCCGTAGCTCCCATGCCCGATTGTACCCCAAAGGCCAAAGCTAGTGGTAAGGCAACCACGCCCGCTACCAATCCACCCGTAAAGTCGCCTTTTAGATTTTTTGTATCGTAAAATTTGCTCATTGTTGTGTCTTGTTTAAAGTAGTGTAGTTATTTTCGAATTATTTTCTTCACAACAACGACCAGCGCATTTTGTTAACTGAATGTCATCTTTTGTCCTTAGTTTTACATGGGCGTACAAATTTCGATAATAAATCCATTGAGGTCACGGACGTAACCTACTTCCTGCCCCCAAGGTTTGGTCACCGCTTCTTCCAAAAGTACAGCGCCATTTTCAATAGCTTTGTCCATCACTTTTTTTACTTCTGAAGTGGTGAAGGCCAATTCAATACCGAAAGGCTTGGCTTCTAAACTGCTAGTCGTGAATCCTTTTTTGAAGTTTGATTGACCTAGTTCTAAGCTGGCAAAGGCGAGGGTGGTCGTGCCCGAGACTACTTCTCCGTAGTCTTGTTCGGGGGTAAGTAGCTTCTGTTCGAAGCCGAAGGATTTTTGGTAAAATTCGATGGCTTTTGCTACGTTGGGAACGTAGAGAATGGTGTAGGCGTATTGGATATTCATTGTTTTAAATTTTAGCATTACTTTCTTTGCACCCGATACTGCGCCCGTCGCCAGGGATAAAACACCGCCTGAATAAAGTTAAACTCCAATTGATTCAGACGCAGTTCGGCGGCTCCCGATTCCACGTTCAAAAATGGCGCATACCGCAAATTCGTTCGCAAGATAAACCAATCGGCACTTTTGTTGGGGCGAATGTCCCAGCCAAACGTTAAGATGGGGGTTGCCTGTCGGTAAGTATTGTCGGTCACGACGGTTTCTCGGTCCATTTCGGTTAAACCGATGTTTTCGTAGCCGATGCCTATTCCCAAAAAGGGGACAAAGCCGTGGTAGTCTCCTAATTCTTTGACCGCTTCCAAGACCCAACTACGGCGTTTGACCGTTTGCTCAAAACTGAGGGCGTGGCGCTCTTGCGTAATGGGGCGATACGCTAGGTTGACGATGGTGCCCCATTTAGACAAATGGTAGCCGACTGCAAGGTCGAGGAATACGGAGGGCATCGCTTTTTGGTCGAGGAAAGGCAATTGTTGGCTGATGCGGGGAGAATTGGTCAGTGGAAAGGCGGAAGAAGGGCCAATACCAAAAAATAGCCCGTGTTTGTTGGATTTACCCAACCTTTCTTTGAGGGCTAGCCATGCGGCTGTTTGTTCTGTTCGGGTGGTTTCTATCTGCCAGTTGACGCCAATATTGAAAAAGCCATTTGGAAATTGAGTGCTGACCGTCTGGGAGCGAGTAGCGTAAAAATCGAAGTTGGGATTCATGATTCGGTTGTACCCAACGTAGGCGTAGAGGCTGGCTGTTTGGTAAGCTAAGCCAATGTCAACAACTGATTTTACTTGGGTAAATTGGCTCCTTTCGTCGGCTTGATTGAATTGTCGATACTGATGAGCCGAAAATTTATAGCCCAAAAAAGGACGCAACCGATTCGCTTGAATTTTCGAAGGATAGATTCTTAGTCCCGTAAATACCCGCTGGTTGAGTTCATTTTCTACTTCCGATTCTCCTAATTCAAAGTTGCGTAGTCGAATACTAACGTAGAAATCTGCGTGTCCCCAGAAATGCGTACCGCCCAAGTTTATTCGAGGTACCAGTCGGCTTTGATAATCAAATGGCTGGACACCGCCGTCCGCATCCAATGTTTGACCAGTGCCGTAACTTGGAAGATAGTCGAAGTCCATGCCGAAATAGCTTTTGGCAAAACTGAACCGACGCTTAAAGTCTTGTTCCTGTGCAAAGAGGGCAGCATGGAAAAAAAGAGCGGCTAAAGATAGTAAGAACAATTTGAATGAGAACCGTACATACATTTTTTGAGGAAATTAGTGGGCGAATTTCCTATTAAAGATAAAAATCACTGCTTTTGTTTGATTAATTCAAGTTGCGGACTATAACTCATTTTGCCTCAGCAGGCAATACTTTACTAGTCTATTGACACCCCGCATCTTTTTAGAGATGAAAAGGTGCATCGCAGTTCTCCGTATGGACCGGTAACATTTGTATCGAAAGTTGGTCAAAATGCTTCAAAGGTGCAGCGCAGTTCTCCGTATGGACCGACCACATTTGTTAAAAATAAGGTTCAATGCGAACGGTCCATACGGAGAACTGCGCTGCACCTTTGAGACCTATTTTTAGCAGCAGATGATACAAATGTTATCGGTACTCCGTACCTTTTTGCCCTAAAGTAAACTTGTGGGGTGTCGTTAGACTTTACTAGTATCCCCTGCTTTTCAAGAGCATAAAAGAAAGAGATGCTGACAAAGCATCGCTTTCTAAGTCGTTATCCGCAATTTGAATTAAGCACTGCTTAGGCTGGCAATAAATTTTGTCGGTTGCTCAGAATAGATTGAGTTAGGAGTCAATACCATCAGCTCTTCTGCGAAATCGAGTTCAGCACTTTCCGCACCGTCTTTTCCCGAATTTGCCGCTGTAAATCTCGGTCAATACGTCGCAGAGTGTATTGAAATTTGAGGTCCAAGTAATCCTTTTGACTTCCATTATTTTTAAATTATAGGAAGCGGGTTCGATGTATTCCGAAAAGTCGGCGATGGAAGTAATCAAATCTTTTTCGAGCGATTCGATGTCCGAAACGGCCTTGATGTCTAATTGGAAATCAATGCTCATCCTACGAATATCTCGCTTGGTGTAGTTGATGATTTCGCTGTTGTAGATTTTAGAATTAGGAATGATAACTAGGTCGTCGTCGTCGTTGAGCAAGCGAATCTTTAAAATGTCTATTTCCGTAGTTTTTCCTCGATGGTCGCCCATTTTTATGTAATCGTTAATTTCGAAATTACGGGAAAAGCTGAAATAGAGACCCACCAAGAAGTCGTTGATAAAATCTCTGGAAATAATCGCTACGGCGGCGGCCACAATGCTCAAGGAAGTCAGCAGAGATTTAAGGTCTATCCCAAAAAGGCCGAAAACGGTAATGATAAATCCCAATCCCAACAAGACGCGAGCAATGTTGTCAATCCCGAAGTGAATATTATTTCTATGGTTTCTAAGTAGCCGATTGCGTTTGGCATACAAGTACTTAATTAATCGAGTAGCTAGGCTAAATAGTAAAACAAACCCCAAGTAATTAATGACCAGATGAACATTAGGGCGTTGGTTTATCCAATTTGACAAAGCAGAAGGGACGTACCTAATGCCAAGTAATAGGACAAGGAGAAAAATTTCTACTGATGGCTTTTTAAATATCATAGCTCGTTGAGAAGTTGGTTATTTTAGTGAATACAACATCCTAAGTCTCTGCTCCCTATCCCGCCCGCATGACGCAGTCGGGCTGGTCTCTACTCCCAGTTCTGACTAGTTAAACAAAACAATTTATTGTGCTGTTCTAGGAAGGATTCGAAATACTAACTATTACCTTGTAAATCACCCGACTATGCAACATCTAGCAGTGGAACTTCAAAAAATTTACGATGCGCTCTTAACGAATGAACCGATTGCCGCTAAAATTGCGGAAACCGTTCACCCCGACTATCAGCAAAGCGCTAAAAACCTTTACCGCTATTTGGTGCTTCGTTCTTTTGATTTACGTAACATTCACGACCGACTTTCCGAATTTGGCATTTCCTCGATGCGAACGGCTGAAAGTTACGTTTGGAAAAACCTGACCAATTCGCTACGGATTACCCAATTGCTTTTGGGGAATGAATGGCAGCCTGACCCCTCCGTTTCTAGTTTGGGCTACGAAAGTGCCAAAAAATTATTGAAAAAACACGCTAATCGTTTATTCAATCCCATCAATCAGAAGCAACACACGGAAATCATGGTGACGATGCCTTCCGAAGCAGCGGATAATGTCGAATTATTGCGACACTTGATGATGGCAGGCATGGAAA
Organism: Bacteroidota bacterium; assembly: GCA_039024375.1. GTDB lineage: Bacteria > Bacteroidota > Bacteroidia > Chitinophagales > Saprospiraceae > JAFMDF01. Next base: position 1,723 of record JBCCQK010000269.1, on the reverse strand, counting down.
TCGCTCGTATCAATTTGAGTCACGATAATCTTCCAGTGTGGCAGAAGATGGTGGATAATTTGCACACCGTTAGCCGAGAATTGGGGACGCCCATTAAGATATACATGGACTTGGCGGGGCCAAAAATTAGAACGGGGAGCATTGCGATTAAAAATAAAAAGGGAAAGATTCGGGACGCTATTCGCATCACGAAAGGAGAGCATATTGTTTTGACGAATCGACCAACTGATGGTAAAAAAGCGGTTTACGGTGAAGATGGTAAACAAATTCTTCACTACGCCGAAGTTGGTGTGACACTGCCCCAAATTATTGATGATTTACAAATCGGCGACCCCGTATTTTTTGATGATGGTCTGTTCGAAGGAAAGGTATTGAATAAAAAGGTACTGAATAAAAATGCGACGGATATTGAGTTGGTTATCACTAAGGCTCACAAGAAAAAGCTAAAAGGGGAGAAGGGGATTAATCTGCCCGAAACGCAACTTAGGCTGCCCGCACTGACCGAACAAGACTTGGAAAACTTACCCTTCGTGAGTGAAAATGCGGACATTGTTGGTTACTCTTTCGTACGAACGGCCCAAGATGTTCAGCAATTGTACCATGAGTTGGCCAAGTTGGGCAATGAAGATATTGGTGTCGTTTTTAAAATCGAAAACAAAGAATCCTTCGAGAACTTAGCGGGTATTTTAATTGAAGCTATGAAGCGTCCAAAAATTGGGGTGATGATTGCTCGGGGCGACTTAGCAGTGGAGTTGGGTTACGAGCGTATTTCGGAAGTGCAGCAACAAATTCTTTGGTTCTGCGAGGCGGCGCACGTCCCCGTCATTTGGGCTACCCAAGTGCTCGAAAATCTGGCCAAAGCGGGTGTAGCCACGAGGGCGGAAGTATCGGATGCGGCCATGAGTGCCCACGCCGAATGTGTCATGTTAAACAAAGGGCCGTACATTGTTGAAGCCATCCGTATGCTGAAACAAATTTTGGTCAGAATGGAGGCGCATGGTTCTAAGAAAAAGCCGACCATGCGTGCTTTGAATGCGGCTAAGGGTAAGTTGGCAAAATTGCAAGCGCAATATGGGGTACCCGTTTAAGGGATTTGTAACCTCGAAGAACTTGACACAACTCGGAGAGTTATGTTACGGTCGATTGCCAAAAGTAACGTAACTCTTCGAGTTGTGCGACATTTTGAGACGTACCCAAATTTGTTTGGGTTCACCTTTGAAAACCTGTTTAACTAAATCGACTCGATTTCGCTATCTATCAACTTTTCCGTTCTGCCGAAAACCTACTATTTTTTCTTTTTAGATTGCGGCACCGCAGACCTACCTCTTCCTCCAGGCTTAGTATTGGTTGGTGCGGCTTTCGCTTTCGCATCCCGAATGGCTTTTTTCTTAGCTTTTGCCGCCTCGGCGATTTTTCTAGCTGCTGTGTTTTTTTGTGCTTTAGATTTCATTGTTCATCAATTTTAAATGGTAATTGAAATTAGTTGAATTGGAGTAGCCCTTTCTTTAAGGAATGAAGAAAAGATAAATTTACATTTTCAAAATTCTAACTTTTTCATTATCAGTACTTTTAGATTTTGAATTTGTAATTTTAAATTTTACATTTTCCTAATCTGTTCATTGCGGATTCCGCAATATTCAATTTAGGTGTTTCTGTTTGGCTTTCGGACTACCAATTTCCCTGCAAGTTTAGACGGTCATTCTGAATGAAATCTGAATAATTT
>JBCCQK010000268.1:0-10754 GCA_039024375.1 Bacteroidota bacterium | reverse complement strand
TCATAAATTTTTGACCCAAATTTACAAAAAGAATGTACATTTATTTTTTCCACGTTACTTATTTGGAAGAGGTTGAAAAAATGTTGGCTGCTTAGTTGGCAGTATGGCTTTGACATTAATTTAAGATGAATATTTTCAAACTGTGACTGTACCCAATTTTAAAAATATACCCTTTAAAAGAAGTGAGTCGGAAAAGAAGGGGATTATTACAATAACTCAACTCTGGCAAAGCCCCGAAGGCATCACCATTCAACCATACTTCGATGCGGAAGCTATCAAAGATTCGGAGCACCTCAACTTTGTAGCGGGCCTAGCGCCTAATCTGCGGGGGCCGTACAGTTCCATGTATTCGGGCCGACCTTGGACCATTCGGCAGTACGCGGGCTTTTCGACGGCGGAAGAAAGTAACGCCTTTTATCGAAGAAATTTGGCACAGGGGCAAAAAGGACTATCCGTTGCTTTTGATTTGGCAACACACCGAGGATACGACTCCGACCATCCACGGGTGATGGGGGACGTGGGCATGGCAGGCGTAGCTATTGATACTGTAGAGGATATGAAAACGCTCTTTGACCAAATTCCGCTGGATAAGATGTCGGTGTCGATGACGATGAACGGGGCAGTAATTCCCGTGATGGCGTTTTATATTGTAGCGGCGGAGGAACAAGGCGTCGAACAGTCTAAACTGAGTGGCACCATTCAGAACGATATTTTAAAGGAATTCATGGTGCGGAATACCTACATCTATCCACCCCAACCGTCGATGCGTATCATTGGAGATATTTTTGAATACACTTCTAAGCACATTCCAAAATTTAATTCCATCAGCATCAGTGGCTACCATATGCACGAAGCGGGGGCATCGGCGGATATTGAATTGGCTTACACTTTGGCCGACGGGTTGGAATATATCCGAACGGGACTAAAAGCAGGGCTAAAAATAGATGACTTTGCACCGAGGCTTTCTTTCTTTTGGGGCATTGGGATGAATCATTTTATGGAAATTGCCAAAATGCGGGCGGCGAGAATGTTGTGGGCAAAAATTGTTAGCCAATTTAACCCTACTAATCCCAAATCGTTAGCATTGCGGACGCACTGTCAAACCTCAGGTTGGAGTTTGACGGCCCAAGACCCCTTTAATAACGTTGCCCGAACGACCATTGAAGCAATGGCGGCGGCTTTTGGGGGCACCCAATCTTTGCACACCAATTCGTTGGACGAAGCGATTGCGCTACCTACCGATTTTTCGGCCAAAATTGCTCGGGATACGCAAAAATATTTACAACAAGAAACGGATATTACCAAAGTAGTAGACCCCTGGGGCGGTTCTTACTACGTGGAATATTTAACAAAAGAAATTGCCGAAAAGGCGTGGGCACTCATCGAAGAAGTGGAAGCTTTGGGCGGTATGGCTAAAGCGATTGAAAATGGGTTACCCAAATTACGAATCGAAGAAGCGGCAGCCAAAAAACAAGCAAGAATTGATAGTGGCGTAGAGAAAATTATCGGCGTCAATATCTTCCGAGTAAAGGAGGAAGGCAAAACCTTGGACACCTTAGAAGTCGACAATACCGCAGTGCGCAATTCGCAGGTGGCCAAGTTGAAAAAAATAAAAGCGGAGCGGGATGAATCGGCCGTTCAGCAGGCCTTAAAAGCATTGGCTGACGTAGCGAATGGGAATGGTAATTTATTGGCAGCGGCTATTAAGGCTGCTAGATTGCGGGCCACTTTAGGTGAAATTTCTGATGCAATGGAAATTCACTTCGGCCGTTATCAGGCAACGACCCGAACGGTACAAGGGGCCTACTCTAGCGCAATGGGAACGAATAATAAAGACTTTCAACGAGCAAGGGAACTGTCTAATCAATTTGCCGAATTGGAAGGGCGCCGCCCACGAATTATGGTGGCCAAATTGGGGCAAGACGGTCACGACCGTGGGGCGAAAGTTATCGCTACTAGCTTTGCGGATATTGGTTTCGACGTAGATGTGGGGCCACTTTTCCAAACACCCGAAGAAGCGGCACAGCAAGCTATCGAGAATGATGTACATATTCTAGGTATTTCGTCTTTAGCAGCGGGGCATAAAACCTTAGTGCCACAGACTATCAAAGCATTAGCCGACTTAGGCAGAGAGGATATTATTGTGATTTGCGGTGGAGTCATTCCGCCACAGGATTATGACTTTTTGTTCGAAGCGGGCGTAGTGGGCGTTTTCGGCCCTGGAACCGTTATTTCACAGGCAGCGAGCCAGATTTTGGAGGTGATGATTGAGTTGAGACAAGAAAATAATGGCTAGTTATTCGAGTTATAAAGTGATAGTTTTACTGTGCAATAGAGTTTTGGAAATCAGCCCCTGTCTTAACTAGTCACTATATTAATCTAATTTTAACTCCTTTTCCATTTCGTTGAAAATCTGTTCGTCTAACTCGGGGGAAGCAGACTCTTCTTCCAAATCGACTAACCATTGATTATTTACTTTTTTGAGTAAAAAATAATCTTCTATATCCTCTTCGGTCATCTCTCCCTTAATGACATAGGTACATTTTGCCTTATCCTCAGTTATTTGGCAGTCCATTTTGACAAATTCGGTTTGATAAACTTGCTGGTCATCTAGGAAAAGGTCTGTATTTTTTGAAAGCCAGGCCTTGGTGCGGTCCGTACTTAACAGCATAGCTTTCTCAATTTCATTATGGTCTAAGTGAAGTTGCCAGCGTTTACTGACAGATTCTGGATTATTGGGTAGGGTTTGTGGTGGTGCTTGATTAGTTGGCTTTGGAGGGTTGCAATTAGTTAGTAAAAAGGTAGTGATGAGAACCAATGACCCTTTTAATAAAAATTGTTTGGTAGCAAGATTAACGTACGACAAATTAACTAATTTTTTTGTCCAAGCATTTATCAATAGAAAGGTCAAAAGGTAAGTTTTAAGGATTTTGAAATAATTGTAATAAATAATGGGCTCCTTGAAATGGAGATAATTCGTTAGATAAAACCGCTTCTTCAATTTTTTTCAGTTGAGTCTTTACTTGCTCGTTTTTAAAAAAAGCGTTTTGTAAGCCTTCATTAATGGAAGCCATTAGCCAATACTTAGCTTGCCGTTTTCGGTTATTTTCAAAGTATTTATTTTTTTTAGTTAATTGAAAATACCCACTAATTTCCTTCCAAACTTCCGCAATACCATCATTAGTCAATGCCGAACAAACTAGTGCCTTAGCCGTCCAGTGACTCTCCTTCGCTGGAAACAAATGTAGCGCATTGCGATAGTCCACTTTAGTCTTCTTAGCTAGTGCTACTCGGTCGCCATCGGCTTTGTTGATAAGTACCAAATCGGCCATTTCAACGATTCCTCTTTTAATGCCTTGCAATTCGTCGCCCGAACCGGGTAGCAGCAAAAGTAGAAAAAAATCGACCATTGAATGAACTAAAGTCTCGGATTGGCCCACTCCAACCGTTTCTACTAAAATGGTATCGAAACCCGCTGCTTCGCAAAGCATCATGGTTTCTCTCGTTTTGCGGGCTACTCCACCGAGGGAGGACTTAGCGGGAGAAGGTCGAACAAAGACATTCGGCTGACTCGCCAATTTTTCCATACGCGTCTTATCTCCCAAAATGCTTCCTCCGCTGATTTGGCTAGAGGGGTCAACGGCTAATACTGCTAGTCGTTTTCCTTGCGCTACGAGATGGTGGCCAAAAGACTCAATAAAAGTACTCTTTCCAACCCCAGGCGTTCCCGTCACGCCAATTCGAACCGATTGGTTAGCCTTCGGTAAGCAGCGTTCGATAATGGCTTCTGCCATTTTTTGGTCAGTAGGTTTCGTACTTTCGATAAGTGTAATGGCTTGGGATAAAATGACTTTATCCCCTCGAAAAATTCCTTCTACAAAGTGGTCGGTGGTCGGTACCGTTTTACGTTTTTTGGCGAGAATTTTTTTTAGGTAAGGATTGAGCGCAGTGGGCGATTGAACTCCAGCAATTACTTTCGGAGTGGTCTTGTTGTCGGTAGTGGTATTCTTTTTCATAAGCAGTACCAAAAATAAGGGAAAAAAGGCCCGTTTCCCAATTTTAACAAGGTATTAAAAAATTTAAGAACTACCCTTTTCTAGTTTTTAGCTAATTGTAACTATTTGATTATCAATGTTAAAGTAGTTTAAGGTCTTAACGTTTTCTTTAAATCAACAGCGTGTAAGTTAAAGAATAATCAAACGACTATTTGGCGATAAAAGTCCATTTTTTTCTACAAAATAAGCCCTATTTTGCAAATGTATTAACAAAAAGTAGCACCCCAAAAATTACAGTTTTTACTGGTTCTCTGACAAATCGGGTGATTTGGAGTCAAAATTTTAGGAAAGTATTTATTTCCTATCATCATAAATTACTTTCCTAAAACCTTGACTACCCAAATTGTCAGAGAACGTTTTACTTACAGCAATGACCAGAGTGGTTGTCTATCTTCGACATTATTCGTTAACCTTCGGGTAATTATCAAGCTCTTAAAAATCCGTCGAATGATGGCAACCGCTTTTTTTGTTTACGAAGCAAACATTCCGTCTTTTACTTTCTCCCATTCCCAAGCGGTCCGCATAATATCGTCTATGTTTCTTTTAGGTTCCCAACCAAGCAAATTCGCCGCTTTATCGTAATTAGCGTAAATCGCTACGACATCTCCTGCTCTTCGTGGCCCTAACTCGTAGTTTAATTTGACATTATTTACTTTCTCAAAAGCGTTGATAGCTTCCAAGACAGACACACCCGCACCAATCCCCAAATTAAAGACGTCCGAGTTGGATTCGTTCCTGCCTTCTACTACGTATTGCATAGCTTTAGTGTGGGCATTGGCCAAGTCCATGACGTGAATATAGTCTCGAATGCAGCTTCCATCTCGTGTATCGTAGTCTGTTCCAAAAACGGATAGTTTTTCTCGTTTTCCGCTGGCAACGGCCGTAATGACGGGCACTAAATTGCTCGCATTATTAGTAGGTGATTCGCCAATAATGGCGCTCTCATGCGCCCCTGCAGGATTGAAATAGCGCAGCGCAATGCAGTTAACATCTTTGTAAGTGGCGGCAAAATCTTGTAGGATATGCTCGCCCATTTGCTTCGTGCGGGCGTAGGGGCTTTCGGCTTCTTTGAAAGGGGTATTTTCGGTAACGGGCAATTCATCGGCGTTACCGTAGGCAGAGCAGGAAGAGGAAAAAATTAAATTTTTTACCGAAAATTCTTGCATACAGGCCAAGATATTCAGCAAACTACCCAAATTGTTTTGGAAATAAAGCAAGGGCTTCTCCGTTGATTCTCCAACTGCTTTCAGCGCAGCAAAATGAATAATACCTCCTAAATCGGGATGGTCTTCAAATATTTGTCTAGTAGCCGCTAGGTCACATAAGTTTATATTGTAGTTTTGAACGGCTGTTCCCGTTATTTTTTCGATACCTGCTAAAACGGAGGGGGCCGCATTGTGAAAGTTATCCACCGAAATGACTTCGAAGCCGTTATCCAGTAAATCTACAATAGTATGACTACCAATGTAGCCACAACCGCCTGTCACTAAAATTTTTGCCATAGCTTAAAAATTTATTAATTTGTTATTTTGTTGGAGTTTCTTAAAGGAGGTTTAAAAATATTATTGCGAAAATTTGCAAGACTCGTAGTTATCTATTGAAATCAGTCTGATTGTTTGATGGCTTGATTGTTTGATGGTCAACGTCACGTAAAAACAATCAAGCCATCTGACAACCTGCCCGCCTAGCGGCATTCGGGCGGGTCAAACCATCAAAAAAATTCCTAAAAGTTACAAATCATTGGTTTCAACATACTCTTATTTGTGTTAAAAGCGTAATTTTTACGCTTATTAACCTTAAAAACAAATATCGGTTTTTCTAAGGTAAAAAGAAAACAGCTTTCTGTTATGAAGATAGGGTTATTTTTTGGTTCTTTCAATCCCATCCACGTCGGACACCTCATCATTGCCAATTTTATGGCTACTCATACGGATTTGAAGGAGGTTTGGTTAGTGGTTTCCCCACAAAATCCTTTTAAGAAAAAGCAGAGCCTCGCTAGAGATTACGACCGTTTGCATCTCGTTCGGTTGGCCATCGAAAATAATCCTCGACTAAAAGCCTCCAATATAGAGTTTGATTTACCGCAACCCTCTTACACCATTGATACTTTAACGTATTTGAAAGAAAAACATCTGACCAAGGAATTTGTGCTCATTATGGGAGGTGATAATTTGGGAACTTTCCACAAATGGAAGAACCACGAGATGATTTTGGAAAGCCACGAAATCTACGTGTACAGTCGCCCCAAGTACGAGTTGGGAGATTTAGCGACACACCAAAAAGTACACACCTTCGAAGCGCCGTTGATGGATATATCGGCAAGCTATATCAGAAAATGTTTGAAAGAAAAAAAGTCAATTGAGTATTTGGTGACGGAGAAGGTTTTCGAATATATTATGGCTAGTAATTTGTACAGATAGTTGGAGAGTAGCGGTAGGCAGCGGCAGTAAGAAAAGGAAATAGTCAACGTTTGTTTATGTTAACCGATTCTTTACTAAGAAAACGAATGAGTAAGTACTAAGACAGAAATAATGTAACATCTTGAAATCCTGTCTAAAAGGATATACCGTTAATTTTGTCCGATTACTTCTCGGCAGTAAGCAGTTCTAATCAGAAACTTCCTCTGAGTCCGATAATAAAATTACGACCCGCACCACTTACGCCCGAAGAGAAAGGTCGGTAGTGCAAATCACCAATGTTTTCAATGCTTAAATTTAGCCAGAAATTATCGTTAATTTGATACTCCGTATAAACATTATAAGTAGTCCAAGCGAGAGAACCCGCATACCCCGGTGCACATGGAGAAATTCCTCTCGGCTCGGCGGGGTCGCAAGGGTCACCGTTAGCGTCAATATTTCCGTAGGGGGAGTAGTCGATATTGTCGGAGGTCCCATCTCTACGCAATACTACTTCTCCATTGACAATTCTTGCGGAGGCGACTGCGTAATCGTTAGGGCGCTTACGACCTTGATAGCGCACCGTAGGGGTAATAATCCATTTTCCTAAATTGAAACGAAGGCTTGTTCGTCCGTATAAAGGTGGAATATGGGAAAAAGGAACAATGGTATCAATGACGATTCCTTCAATTTCGTCTTGGAAGCGGCTTGTCCCTTTGGTATAATTAATGTTAGATTCTAATTCGAGATTTTTGCCAATTTTGAACGATAGATTCCCCGAAAAGCCAAAAATAGTAGCCGTTGTGGCGTTGACGTTTGACTGGATTTCTAATTGCTCTTCATCTCGAAAAATAACATTTGTGCCGTCTGGAAGCGTCGAATTTTTTCGAGTCATAGCGTTTTTCAAATCCGTTCTAAAGCCCGTTGCGCTCAAGTGCAAAACGGTCCCATACTTTTCCCCTTTATCATTAGTTTTTAGTGTTCCAAATTGCTTACCCACGGTCAGTTCGTAAGTTAGTGCTTCTTCGGGCTTTAAGTTTGGATTGGGAACAGAAAGAAATCCATTTTTTTCTCTGATTTGTGCAAAATCATCTACGTTGGGCGACCGAAATGCCGAAGCGAGTAACGCCCGAAATTGCCATTTATCTTTTGTGTTGGCCGTTAGTCCCGTTCCAAAAGTCAATGCGTCGTTATTCAATCGAATACCATCGATGTAATTTTGTGGCCATTGGAAAGGGTCGTCCGCTCCGAAGAAACCCGCTATTTTCACATAGCTGTACCGCAGTCCTGCTTCTGCCGCCAAAACTTTATCCTTACTGCGCCATTTAAAGTTTCCGTAGGCGCCATAACTGTCCATCGAACTTCCTTGACTTGGGTATCGAGTGATAATATCATCACCGTCTAGCAGAAGGTTACCCTGTTGGGGCCCCTTGTGAACGTATATTTCATAAGCACTAGATGTGACGTCATTCCTGCTTAGGTCAATCCCGTAGGATAAGGTCATGCGCTCATCTTCCGTCAAAAACTTATCAAAATCGGCGGTCAAAGAATAAACATATACATCTACTTCACTGACGTTCAACCAATTTTTATTCCACTTGCGTTTTTTTCGGTCTTCGTCCACTCTCTGGAAGGAGGCGATGATGGTACCGCGGTCGAACAATTTCTGATTTAAGATGCGTGCTTTCAATGAGCCAAGGATACGCTGCTGGGGGCCGTAGAACCACTCCCGCCATTTCAAATCTCTAGCGGAGGAAACGGTGTCTGCCAAATTATCATAGCGTGGAATATCCGTCGAAGAGGACCATTGGGCATTAGCTACAAAAAAGACATTGTCCGAAAGCTGATACTTTATTTTTTGTAAAATATCAATCTGGGCATACTCGGTTCCCCATTGCTGATTGGGATTGGGGTTTCTAAACTTTTCTCGCGTGGTCGTTGGATTTTCTGGTGGAATGAATTCTTTTAACCCAAACCGAGGGTACTCTTCGGGACGGACGCTACCGGCAATTAGGTTATCATAATCGACAATGGAGAAGCTAGTTAATGTTCCCCATTTTTTACGTCCTTGGTTAAAATCTACGTGGAAGGATTTCTCTCCATTGGCGTAGGCGTACCTTAGTCCTGCGTTGGTTTTCAGCACCACATCTTCGTTGGGGCCGTAGGCTAACTCAGGGTCTTTGGTTCGATAGTGTACGACTCCTCCTAGGGCATCACTACCGTAGGTTAAAGACCCTGGACCATAGATAACCTCCGCTTGCTCCAAGATAGCGGGGTCAATTGTAATTGCATTTTGTAAATGGCCATTTCTGTAAATAGCATTGTTCATACGGACACCATCTACGACCAACAAAACTCTATTGGCTTCAAAGCCTCTAATAATCGGACTGCCTCCGCCCATCTGACTTTTTTGTACGAACAAACCCGCATTTTTTTCTAAGAGGTCGGCGGAAGTTTGGGCAGCACTTCGCTGAATGGCTTCATTGGTGATTCGTTCTACTTTGTACGGAATTTCCGAAATAGGGTCATCGCGTCGTCCAACTACTTCTACACCCGAAAGCACCAATACGTCGGGTTCCATCAGAATTCGCCCCTTTAAATTCCTTATTTTGAAAACGGGTAAAGTTTGTGTCTTGTAACCCGTGTAGGAAAAGATAACTTCGTCTCGATAGCTTACTTCTTTGAGGACCGCTTTGCCGTCAATGTCAGAAACTGCCGCCATACGGAAGTCTTCTGTATAGATATTGACACCAATTAATGGTTCTTCGGTAGTAGCGTCCAGTAAAACAACGGGAATATCGGTAAAAAGAGAAGGAGCAGAGTAGGCAGGAAAACTTAGAGGGAGCAAATAAAATAGCAAGGCGACAAAGGTGAAACTGGGTCGATTTCGAAAGTGTTTATGCAAGCGATTGTAAACTATTTTCTCCTCTAACATAATGGTTTACAGGGAGTTTTATCGTAAAGGTTGTTTGTTCGTTAGGCAATGATTTACTTACAAAAATCTTGCCAGAATGGTAGGTTTCAATGATTCTTTTGGCAAGGGAAAGACCTAAGCCCCAACCTCTTTTCTTAGTAGAGTAGCCAGGCTTAAAAACAGTCTTAAATTTGGAAGAGGGAATACCTTTTCCTGTATCGCTAATATCTACACAGACATGGTCTTTTTCTTCGTAAACTTTGGCGCTAATTTTCCCTTTGCCGCCCATTGCGTCTAGCGCATTACGCAGCAAATTTTCTAGAACCCAATTGAATAAAGGAGGATTGATTTGCACCATTTTAGTAGCATTCGCTGATTCAGGAAAGTCAAACTCAATTTTTCGAGAAGCCCTGCGCTGCATATACGCACGCATATTCTCTAACTCGTCATAAATGTTGATGGACTGCATTTTGGGTTCCGACCCAATTTTGGAAAAACGGTCGGCAATTAACTCCAATCGGCTCGTGTCTTTTTTTAGCTCGCCTACTACATCCATCATATATTCGTCGCCGCCGTACATTTCCTTTAAGTGGTCAATCCATCCAATAATGGCGGAGATAGGCGTACCTAATTGGTGAGCTGTTTCTTTGGCCATACCCACCCAAACTTGGTTCTGCTCCGCTCGGCGGGAAGAACTAAAACCCAAATAACCGAAAGCAATGAAGCCCGCTATCAGTAGAAATTGGAGCAAAGGAAAGTATTGCAAAAGCGTTAGAAGTTGGGTGTTTTTGTAGTAAATTTTGTCGGCATATCCACCGGGTCCAGAAATGGGTGCTTTACCCGATTTTTTGATTTTTTCTAGTTCTTTAGCTAAAAAATCAAGGTCGTAATCTTTTTCATCCCCAAAGTTTCTTCCCGAATCAATTTGCCCCGTTTCGGATACTAAAATAACGGGAACATTATCTAGCAACTTGACGGTATTGAGAACTTCTGTCAAGTCTTCTGTAAAAAAATCATCGGATACATTTTCTGTATCGGAATTGAACGTTTCTTCTTGCGTCTTTGACAGTTCCGTAATGGCGTTAACGAACAATTCTACCTTCGTTTCTTCGCCTTTACCCAATTGATTCGCTAAATAGCTGGTGTAAATCGCTGATATTATCAAGACAATTCCTCCCGCTATGCCCAAATACCATTTCCACTTAGATTTACGTGCATAAATATCCATCGAAAAAATTACGTCTAATTTAGTGATTAGGTACTATGTAAAAAACCAAGAAGTTCTTTGAAAAAAATATTAATTTTATGCCACCAAGGAGGTTGCCTTAGAGCAAGCATCCACAGTAGGCAAGACAGGTGTCTTGTCTACCTCTTTGTCTGCTAATTCTT
>JBCCQK010000267.1:0-10787 GCA_039024375.1 Bacteroidota bacterium | reverse complement strand
GGGTATGCATTCAATCCATTGGGGTAAAAATAAATAAAATTTATCATTTTTCCCCATTGTTGTTGCAAAGTTACTAATGATAGCCTAATTTTGCCGAATAAATTTAAGTAATTTTTTATGTACTGTACAACTTTTCATCACCATCACTTTTCTGTCAACTGCCCTGCGTAGATGAAAGGTTTTGTATGATGTCTATATAAATTGTACCAAAAGCGGCTTATCATTTACGGGTGGTAAGCCGCTTTTGTATTTTGTGCTACCTCCCCAAAAACGAAAAAATTAGTCAAACCAAACCATGAGTAAATTAAGAATCGCTATTCAAAAATCGGGACGCCTCAGTGACGACTCGTTAAAATTATTAAAAGATTGCAGCATCAAATTTCCCAAAGGAAAGAATAAATTAATTGCTGCTTCGACTAATTTCCCGGCCGAAATCCTCTATTTGCGCGACGACGACATTCCTAAGTACGTGGAGGACGGCGTTGCGGACGTTGGCATTTTAGGGCAAAATGTGGTTGAGGAGGTCCGAAAAGACATCAAAGTGGAAAAAAAGCTAGGTTTTTCTAAATGCCGATTATCTTTGGCTGTTCCCAAAGAGACTAATTACAGTGGTGTTGAGTTTTTCAATGGTAAAAAAATTGCTACCTCCTACCCCGTTCTCACTGAACGCTATTTGAGCGAACACGGGGTGAAAGCGGATATTGAATACATTAGTGGCTCGGTAGAAATTGCTCCGGGCATTGGACTCGCACAGGGGATTTGCGACTTGGTGAGTACAGGAGGGACGCTGCTATCTAATGGTTTGAAAGAGGTAGAAATCATTTTGAAATCAGAGGCGATGCTGATTTCTAACCCTAGCTTGGCCGCAAATAAACGTCCTTTACTGAACAAATTATTGTTTCGCATTGAATCTACCTTAAAAGCCAAAAATTTCAAATACATTTTACTAAACGCACCAGATGATAAGCTGGACGATATTATTGAGACCCTACCAGGCATGCGAAGTCCAACGGTGTTGCCATTGGCTAGTGGAGGTTGGAGTTCCGTACATTCGGTGGTCAACGAAAATGATTTTTGGAATGTGATTGACCAATTGCGGGAGAAAGGGGCAGAGGGAATATTGGTGGTGCCGATTGAGAAGATGGTGCTTTAGAGAAGTCAGAAGTCAGACCATCCCGTTTTTAAAACGGAATTGTCAGAGGTCAGACTTCATCTAATTGTTTTTAAAGAACGGTAATTTTAGTCAAATCATGAAAATATACAACAATCCAAACAGAAAAGACTGGCCCAAAATCCTCGCCCGTCCAACTTTTGAACAGGCGTCTTTAGAGGAAAAAGTATCGGGTATTTTAAAGGATATAAAGACTTTCGGAGACGTTGCCGTCAAACGATTTACGGCACAATTTGATAAGGTGGATTTGGACAACGCGAAGGTGTCATCCGCAGAGTTGGAAGCAGCCATTGCCACTGTACCCGAAGATTTAAAGCAGGCCATCCAACAAGCAAAAAATAACATCGAAGCCTTTCACGCTTCACAACGAGAACCCGTGCAAGTGGTAGAAACCATGCCTGGCGTAAAGTGCTGGCGCAAAAGTGTCGGTATTGATAAAGTAGGTTTATATATCCCCGGAGGAACCGCCCCACTTTTTTCGACCATTTTAATGTTAGGGGTTCCCGCCAAATTAGCGGGTTGTCAAGAAATTGTCTTATGCACACCGCCGGGTAAAGACGGGACGGTTAATCCTGCCATATTATACACGGCCAATTTAGTGGGCGTAACCCAAATTTTCAAAATTGGAGGAGTCCAAGCCGTAGGTGCCATGGCCTACGGGACGGGAACGGTACCCAAGGTTTATAAAATCTTTGGCCCAGGCAATCAATACGTCACCGCCGCCAAACAAGTTGTACAGCGAGATGGAACGGCGATTGATATGCCAGCTGGCCCTTCTGAGGTCATGGTCGTAGCGGATGGTAGTGCCAATCCCGCTTTTGTAGCCGCTGATTTGTTGTCACAGGCAGAACACGGTGTCGATAGTTCAGTTGTTTTAGTAGTGACGAACGAGCCATTGTTACAGTCGATACAAACAGAGTTGGCTAAACAACTAGCGGCGTTACCTCGTCGCGAATTTGCCGCCAAGGCATTAGAAAATAGCTGTGCCATCATCAACGACAACATTTTTGACGTAGTGGGCATCATCAACGAATACGCCCCCGAACATTTGATTTTAAGCATGGAATCGGCGGCGGGCGTTGCGAACGACATCACGAATGCGGGTTCTGTATTTATCGGTCATTACAGCCCCGAGTCGGTAGGCGACTACGCTTCGGGGACCAATCATACGTTACCAACTAACGGTTTTGCAAAGATGTACAGCGGGGTTTCTTTGGATTCTTTTTGTAAAAAAATTACGTTCCAGGAGTTGTCGAAGGAAGGGATTCAACGGATTGGTCCTGCGGTGGAATTGATGGCGGAGGCGGAGGAACTACTGGCGCATAAACGGGCGGTTAGTTTGCGATTGGCAAGTTTGAAGTAAAACTACTTAGATAAGGATTTCCCCCAATCCATTATTTAAAATAAACATTACTAAATGAAAAAAGTAATCATCCTGCTATTGGGGGTAGCAGTGAGCGCAAATGTAATAGTAGCCCAATCTTTTATCAAAAAGGTCGAATACAACGGGATTTATGTCAAAAAAGGTAGTAATCCTTCTTATCGGTGGACAAAGGTTTTACGATTTTATCCAGATTCAACAGTTATTCAAGAATTGCTTGACGGACATAGCATCGATAATCGGCGATTAGAATCGATTATAAACGATAAGAATTTCCCCAAACAGAAAATTAATATATACCGAGACAAAATAACCTTTTTGAAGGAACCTATTGAAAAGCAACAACTGTATCAAATCGAAAGTAATGGCTTCTTTAGAAGAGGAAAACTCGAAATAGCAAGTCGACTATTGGACCAAGAAGGTAAGTTTATTAGCATTTTAAATGCTTCGCAATACGAATTCATTGCAGCCTCAGAATCTCGAAAGCCTAAGCTATTGAGAAAAGGGGAAAATCATATTTATAAAATGCCAAATGTTCCTGCAGGCTTTGTAGATGGCATAGAAGCGGAACAGAACTTTTTTCAATCAGCGTATTTTGAATTTCTCCTCAGTAAATATACCCTAGCTTTAGGCAAATTTTTGATTTGGGAATACATTGTCGAAAAGGATGGTCGTGTTTCGCGGGTTAGAATCGTGAGCGGTTACAGTGAGAAAGCCTACGAATATCTAACGTTTGCGATGGAGAACTGTTCCAAACTCTATCCTGCTATTCACGGTGGTAGAAAAGTGAGAAGCAGTGTACCAAGAATGATGATATTTGAATAAATAAACATATTGATAATGGCAACTGACAAAGAAAAACTCAACGACCGAGTACTAACGATTGATGCTATCGTCTCTTCTTTTTGTAAGGAGAAATTGAACGATGAGTATAAAGTGGTACTCGATAAAGTGATTGGCAAATTGAAAAGAAAGCGCCCTAGCCCACTTTTGAGAGGCAAGGAAAGCATCTGGGCTGCAGGTATTATTCATGCCATTGGACACGTCAATTTTTTAGGCGACCGTTCCTTCGAACCCTACGCAACCTTAGAAGATATTTGTGATTTTACTGGAACAAAAAAATCATCCGTTGGAGCGAAAGCGGCTGATATTCGCAAAATGTTAAAGATGAACCGAATGACCAGTGGAGACTACATGGTAGATAGTCGCCGAGAAAGTAACCCGTTTTTTAATATGGTTATGGTAGATGGTTTTATGATGCCCGTTTCTGCGCTTCCGCCCCAATACCAAGAAATGGTTAGGGAAGCGGCCAAAGAAGGCAAAACGCTCTCTTTCACCACGAAATAGCAATTTATGAAAGACTCAAACCAACCCGTTCTCAACTCCAATTTGGCCAAATATCAAGCCATTATCGACCAACATTCAGATAAGGCTTTTGATTTACATCAGTTGGTTCGCCCTAATATTCGTAGCTTAAAACCGTATTCTTCGGCACGACACGAGTTTGAGGGTACGGCCGAGGTCTATTTGGATGCCAACGAAAATCCATTTAACAATGGGATGAATCGGTATCCCGACCCTTTGCAGTGGCAGGTCAAGCAACCTTTGTCAAAAATCAAAGGCGTTCCGCCCGAAAATATCTTTTTGGGGAACGGTAGCGACGAACCCATCGACTTGTTGATGCGCATTTTCTGTGAACCGGGAATAGATAACATCATCACGCTACCGCCCACTTACGGAATGTACCAAGTGAGTGCGGACATTAATAACGTGGCTATCAAAAAAGTCAATCTAACGGTTGATTATCAACTAGATGTAGATAAAATTTTAACGGCAGCTGATACTCATTCAAAGATTTTGTTCATCTGTTCTCCCAATAATCCAACGGGCAATGCCATGGACCGTTCGGATATTGAGGCGTTGATTCAAGAATTTCGGGGCATTGTCGTGATTGACGAAGCGTATATTGATTTTTCGAGCGAAGAAAGCTGCATAGACTTCATTGAACAATATTCCAATGTCGTTATCTTGCAGACTTTTTCCAAAGCGTGGGGAATGGCGAATATTCGATTAGGTATGGCGTTTACGAATACCGACATCATCGCCCTTTTTAATAAAGTAAAGCCTCCCTACAACATCAACGAATTAACGCAACGGGCGGCCTTAACTGCCTTCAAGAATAAAGACGAAGTTAAAGCATCTGTCCGAACTATTTTGAAAGAGCGTTCTCGTTTGGAAGACCGATTGCCTCGTTTCTCTTTCGTAGAAGAGGTTTATCCGTCGGACGCTAATTTTATTTTGGCAAAAGTGGACGAACCGAAGCGGTTATACGATTTTTTGGTCGGCAGGGGGATTATTGTACGAGATAGGTCTAAGGTGACGCTGTGTGAGGGGTGCTTGCGGTTTACGGTAGGGCGGCCCGAGGAGAATGATAGGTTGGTGGCTGCTTTGGAGGGTTTTCTTCGCAGCTAGGCGTTTTTTTTTTGACATAAAGTGGATAAAGTACTTAGAGTGAATACAGTTTTTCGAGCAGTAGTTTGGACGTTTGCTAACAATAGTTTGGACTTTTTTTTTGACATAAAGTGGATAAAGCGCTTAGAGTGCATATAGTTTTTCGAGCAATAGTTTTGACGTTTTCTAATAGTAATGTTGACCTTTTTTGACATAAAGTGGATAAAGTGCTTAGAGTGCATACAGTTTTTCGAGCGGTAGTTTGAACCTTTGCTAGTAGTCCTTTTAAGCATAAAGTGAATAAAGTTCAAGGGGTCCATAAAGTAGTTCTGAGGAATAGTTTTGACGTTTTTGATAGGATTTCAATACATTTACAGGTATTAACTTGACTCCTTAAAAAGTGAGAACTATGAGAATAACTAAAAAATACTTAGACGACTTGACCTTTGAAATTATTGGTAGTGCGATTGAGGTTCATAAGATAATGGGATGTGCGTTGAAAGAAAAGTCCTATCAAAAATGTATGGCTAGAGAATTTGATATTCGAGGTATTAAATACTACTCTGAAAAACATATAGAATTGAACTACAAGGGAATGGTACTAGGCGAACCGCAACGCTGCGATTTTCTCGTTACCAACCAAATAGTAGTAGAATTAAAAACAGTCAAGCAATTAATTGACATCCACGAAGCACAGCTATTGAGTTACATGTCTCTACTGAAAAAGCCCAAAGGGATTCTTATAAATTTCCATATTAGAAATATCGCCTATGAAGGTCAAAAAACTTATGTGAACGAATATTTTCGAGACCTTCCAGATTTTTAGAATTTAAGTAAAAGCTAAACTATAATTCCTAAAAGAACATTGCTGTGACTTGTCAAAACTACCGCTCGAAAATACTTTATGAACTCTATGAACTTTATCCACTTTATGTCCAAAAAATTGAGCGTTAATACTCAAAACTAATAAAATCACTTAATGACAAAAGAGAAACTCTTAATCCTAGACCGCGACGGCACCATCATCGAAGAACCCCCAACGGACTACCAAGTCGATTCCTTCGAGAAACTTGACTTTTTACCCCAAGTCCTCAAATACTTAGGTAAAATTGTCGAAGAGTTGGACTATGACCTCGTGATGGTCACCAACCAAGATGGGCTAGGAACCGACGTTTATCCCGAAGATACCTTCTGGGGCCCCCATAATTTAATGATGAAAGTCCTCAAAAGTGAGGGTATCGAATTCAAAGAAGTGGTCATCGACCGAACGTTTGCGAAGGACAATGCGCCCACTCGAAAGCCCAATACGGGACTAGTGACGCATTATATGAACGGCGATTACGATTTGGAAAACTCGTTTGTGGTAGGCGACCGTTTGACCGATATTTTATTAGCCAAGAACATGGGCGCTAAGGGAATTTTAATCGGTAAATCCATCGACGAATCGGACGACCACATGGCTAACGGCGTAGATATTTCTGATACGCTGGCCTTAAAAAGTACGCACTGGCGAGAGATTTATGAATTTTTGAAGTTACCTGCTAGAATTGCCAAAGTCCAGCGAACGACCAAAGAAACGGATATTCACATCGAACTCAATTTGGACGGAACGGGAAAGTGCGATAACGAAACGGGACTGGGCTTTTTCGACCACATGCTCGACCAATTAGGCCGACACTCCAATTCCGATTTGACGGTCAAAGTGAAAGGCGATTTACACATCGACGAACACCACACGATTGAAGATACCGCTTTGGCTTTGGGCGAAGCATTTATTCAAGCCTTAGGCAACAAAATGGGCATCGAACGCTACGGTTTTTGTTTACCCATGGACGATTGTTTGGTCAATGTGGCGATTGACTTTGGCGGCCGCCCATGGTTGGTGTGGGATGCAGATTTTAAGCGAGAAAAAATTGGGGATATGCCCACGGAAATGTTTTACCATTTCTTTAAATCGTTTTCCGATACGGCTAAATGTAATCTGAACATCAAAGCGGAAGGGACGAACGAACACCACAAAATTGAAGCGATTTTTAAGGGTTTGGCAAAGGCGATAAAGATGGCGAAGAAGCGGGATGTAGAGAATATGCAGTTGCCGAGTACGAAGGGAGTACTTTGAGCTGTTTCGGCACTAATACATTACACTTTTTCTGAATCAAATAAATAGAGACAATGAAACAGATAAATAAACCTTTGACCAATTTACAGCTAGAATTACTTAAAATTTACAGCTTCAATATTGAAAATAGTCAATTGTTAGAAATAAGAGATTTGCTCGCAACGTATTTTGCCAATAAAGCAACAGCAGAGATGGATAAACTTTGGGATGAGAATAATTGGACAGAGGAGACCATGAACGAATGGTTGAAAGGAGACGATAGAAATTAGTCAACATGAAAATTGTATTAGATACCAATTCCTTGCTGGTTTCAATTCCTAAGAAATCGCCATATCGCCCTATTTTCGATGCCATTATCAAAAATCAGCTTTCAGTTATAATCAGCAATGAAATATTATCCGAATATGCGGAGATTATCGAACAAAAAACGTCAGTAAAAGTCGCTACTAATATTATCGAATTCTTAATACAGTCAAAATCTGTAGAGAAGATTGAAATCTATTACAAGTGGCATTTTGATTGAGAAAGATGTTGATGACAATAAATTTGTGGATTGTGCCATTAGCGGAAATGCAGACTATTTGGTAACGGATGACAAGCATTTTAAGATATTAAAACAAGGGGACTTTCCAGCAGTGAAAGTCATTAGAACAAAGGATTTTTTAGACCTACTAACGACTTCATCATTTTGAACCTAACAATCATAGACTACAACGCAGGCAACACTCAGTCCGTCATCTTCGCCCTCAACCGTTTAGGTATCGAACCGACCTTAACGGACGACTTCGAAGCCATTCAACGAGCGGATAAAGTCATCTTTCCGGGCGTCGGTGAAGCGAGTACGACGATGGCATTTTTGCGAAAAAAAGGCCTAGACCAGTTGATACCCCAACTAAAGCAACCCGTTTTGGGTATTTGTTTAGGGATGCAATTGATGTGCGCCCATTCGGAAGAAAATGATACGACTTGTATGGGGATATTCAACGAAAAAGTAAAGTTATTTCGACCCGACAACGGCGAAAAAGTGCCACACATGGGCTGGAATAATATTACTCATTTACGCAGTGGTATTTTTGACGAAAGTCTGGACAACGAACGGGTCTATTTTGTCCACAGCTACTACGTCGAAAAGAGTGACCATACGGCGGCGGTGGCGGACTATTGCTTGCCCTTCAGCGCTGCGCTGCAACGGAATAACTTTTACGCCACCCAGTTTCATCCCGAAAAGTCGGGAAAAGTAGGGGCAAAAATCATAGAGAATTTTATAAAGTCATAGGTGAGCAAATGACGACTAATTCCATCTTAGATGACCAACTCTTTTTCAGTAAATTGAGAAATAACCAAAAAAGAGGTAAAGGACTACTGATACTCTTTTACGTTCATCTTGTGATGGCCGTTATCAACTTAGGGATGACCCTCCGTTGGCACTTTCTTTCGGATGCGCAATTACACAAAGAGTTTTTTAGCAGCAGTAGTTCGTCCAATGATTGGTACGAGTATCTCCAAAATTACTTTGCTTTAGGTTATTTAACGCTACACATCGCCTCTACCATTTGGTTTATCGTCTGGTTTAAAGGACTGTATGCTAATTTGTACAATAGTCGATTAAAGCCCCTCCGATTTCAACGGACTATGGCTAGTATCAGTTGGTTTTTACCCGTAATTGCCCTATATCGCCCTTTTTTGATAATGCGAGAAATTTGGACCGCAATGCAAACGTATCTTACGAAGCATTTAGACGGTTTTCGAACCAAACCGTTCGCCATCCTTGGTGTTTGGTGGCTCTTTTTCAATCTGTCAAAAATCACGAATCGACTATCCATTTACCATATCTTCCACAGTGAAGAGGTGGCGGCAATCAAAGCGCACCTCATTCAATTCGATATAGACTCAGTGATACAGCTAATAACGGTTTTAGTAACGATTCAATTAATTAAAGACACCAGTAATTTGGAATTACAATTTTATATTTGTTACAATTAATGTAACTGTTCAGAATAGAGAATAGAGACCACTTCGTTGAGAGAATAGAGACTTAAACGGAGGGATAATTGACGAAATTTTTAGCTTTTCCCACTTGTCAACGACGCCTCATTTCTCTACTCTCTGCTCTCGGTTCTAAATAGTTACCAACTAATAAACTATGTACATCATACCAGCGATTGACCTCATCGAAGGTAAATGTGTCCGCCTAACCCAAGGCGATTACAACCAAAAAAAGATTTACAACGAAAACCCGTTGGAAGTGGCCAAGCAATTCGAAGGAGCGGGTATCGAACGCCTACATTTAGTCGATTTGGACGGGGCGAAAGCCAAACATATCGTCAATTGGCGCGTGTTGGAAAAAATTGCTACGAAAACGAGTTTACAAATTGATTTTGGCGGCGGTTTGAAAAGTGATAAAGATGCCGAAATTGCCTTCAATTCGGGCGCACAGCAAATTACGGGGGGCAGCATTGCGGTGAAAGACCGACCGACTTTTGAAGGGTGGTTAGAAAAATACGGTAGCGAGAAAATCATCTTGGGTGCCGACGTGAAAAATGAGCAAATTGCGATTAGCGGTTGGCAAGAAACGACGGATTTGAACCTGTTTGATTTCTTAGCGGACTATATTCAAAAAGGCGTTCGCTGTATCATCTGTACCGACATTGCCAAAGACGGTTTATTGCAGGGTACTTCCGTTGATTTATATAAAAAAATTCGTAAGGAATTTCCCGATTTACAGTTGATTGCCAGTGGTGGAGTCACTTCGATGGAAGATGTAGAAGCGTTGACGGAAATAGATTGCTACGGGGCAATTATCGGCAAAGCGATTTATGAAGGGAAATTACAATTAGAGGCGTTGGTCAACTGATTTTATCCTAGTACAGGGAACTCGATTCCCCTATGGGTTACCCTAATCTGCTACTCCATGAAACTTATATTTCGAAAAGCTACTAGAGCGGATGTACAACACATTGTTCAGATGTTAGCGGATGACCCTTTAGGCCAACAAAGGGAAGCCTTTGACCATCCGCTACCTAAACGATATTACCGTGCTTTTGACAACATCGACCAAGATGGCAACCAAGAATTAATGGTCGTCGAAAATCAATCAAACGAGATTATCGGCACCTTACAGCTTACTTTTATCCCTTATCTGACTTATCAAGGCGGTGTGAGAGCACAAATTGAAGCCGTAAGGATTCGAAAAGACCATCGTGGAAAAGGCTTAGGGGAGCAATTTTTCCAATGGGCTATTCGACGGGCCAAGGAAAAAGGTGCGCACGTTTTGCAACTAACCAGCGATAAAAAACGTCCCGATGCCATTCGATTTTACGAAAAATTGGGCTTTAGGGGGACGCACGAAGGTATGAAATTGCACTTCGAGTAATTAATAATCAATCAAAAAATCAACTAGAAGATGCTCGCAAAAAGAATTGTCCCGTGCTTGGACATCAAAGACGGCCGAACCGTCAAAGGCGTAAATTTTGTTAATCTTCGAGATGCGGGCGACCCCGTGGAATTGGGCGCAGCGTACAGCGAAAAAGGAGCCGACGAATTGGTCTTTTTGGACATCACCGCTACCCACGAAAAGCGAAAAACATTAGCCACATTGGCGAAAAACATTGCTCGCAATTTGAATATTCCCTTCACCGTAGGGGGTGGTATTTCCAGCATCGAAG
>JBCCQK010000266.1:0-10805 GCA_039024375.1 Bacteroidota bacterium | reverse complement strand
TACAAACTGCTATAAATCAATCATCTATAAGGTTATTTTATATTTGTGATTAGCAATATTTATTACTATTATTGTGTTAGATAAGCAAAGAGGTGAACAATGAGTTTTTTGAGGCGGTGAGGAACAAAATTTCTAGTTACTTTGTTCTTTTAGCAAGTAAAACGTAGAAGATAAAAAAATAAAAGCCCATTTAGCAACTTAGCTATTTGGACTTCAAAAATATGTTCATGGGATTATAATTTGTTGTTTTGAGTCGTCCATACGGACGACTTTTTTTGTGCCTATTCGATTACAATCAACCGTTTACTAATCACCTCTTGTTCTGTCTGTAGAGTTACTAGATACATCCCCGCAGCTAATCTTTGCGCAGGAAATTCCTTGGTGTACGTGCCTTCCGAAAAAATAGTATTCGTTACCAAGCAAGTAACCTGCTTGCCTTCGGTTGTATATATACACAAAGAGGCAGCCGACTGGCGGGGCAGGTTAAACTGGAAAGTTGTCCAACTCTCAGTTGGGTTCGGAAAAACGGCTAAACCCATTACTCCTACATCCATAGGCGCCAATGTGCTTTTATCAGATTTCGCTAGCGATACGGCTTCGGTCAAGTCTTCTGATTCATCGGCAACCCTACTGAAACCTAATGCTTCCGCATTGTCCACCAAAGCGACCGACTCCGATTCACAATTACCAATCATCGCCCGAACGGTACTGCCAGCAGTAGCATGGAAGCCCGCTTGTAACGTAATAGATTCTCCTGCCGTCATGGTCACGTTGCTTCCAGCGTTAACAATGGCCTTAGATTCAATAGTAGTCATTGCTCGATAGTCTTCTTTCGACAATATGATATTCTCTTGCACCAAATTTTCTTCACCACAAGCACTAAATCCGACTCCTTCCCCAATACAATTACAGTGTTCATCGTAGCGGTCATTGACCGAATTGGCATCCCCATCGTCGCAACTCTGCCCCATTTGCAAACAATCCGTAGCATTAAAGGTAATTTTGCTAAAGCCACTACACAGACCATTATTATCCCAGTTATTTAGTGCCGTAATTAGAATGTAGCGAGCACTAACCCCGTTAAAATTAGGCCCTTCGAACCCTTCGTAGCCCACGGTACCCGTTGCTTGATTCCACTGATGAATACCGCCCAGTTGCGTCCAATTGGTGCCATCCGTCGAGTAATCAATGACCACTTCCTTAAATCCTTTTCCCGTATTATTGGCCACATTATAATTCCAAATATGCGATTCAGTGAGTAAATAAACACTCTTCAAATCGTACTGAATCCAGTGACTATTACCCCGTCCAGCGTTTGGATTCGGCGACATCGTGCAGGATTCCCAAGTATCTTCGGCCGTATTCGATACTTTTTCACTTACACCGCAGGATGAGGTTTCTACAAAGTCGGGGGCTACGGCGCTATCATCGCAATCACTACCCCGACAAGGTGTTCCCACGCAATTACATTCATCGTCGTATTGGTCATCTTTGGTAAAATTATTGCCGTCATCGCAGGGCGTTCCCTCGGGAATACAGGCCAATTCACATTCGTAAGCATATATGTAGGTCTGGTCAATATATCGCCAAAGGGTATCTTGGGAAAAAGGCGTCCGCCAAAAAGCCGAAAACCGGTCACCGCCAGTACCTTGTCGATGCAGCATTTCGAAATAATAAAAATTGTCTTTACTAAGGTTCACTGCTGATTGCACTTGTGACTCGTAGCGATAGTGTTGATGTTCGTTAGAATAGTTAGAATAGGAAACCTCCACTAATTGGTCGGGGCTATCGGTAGTACTTAAACGAAAAGAAGCTCGGTCATCACAAGTCACGTTAAATTGATAGAGTCCGCTGACGGGAACTTTTATAAAGCCACTAATTTTTGTGCCGTATTGTTCTCGGTCCACCTGTGCCCCTTGCATACGACTTAGGACTTCTACCGTATCGGGCATCAACGGATATTTTTCCGCTGCTTCAAAACTACTGATGCTATTACCTGAAATGTCGAGATAGTACATTGCTTTAATTTCACCCCTTTTTCCGACACAACTAGATTTATTGACGGGCGTTCCCGTACAATTGCAAAAACCATCCATTTGGTCATTTTCGGTAGCAGCATTACCATCGTCACAAGGCGTTCCCACAGGGTCGCATTCAAAAGAGCAATTATAGTCGAATAATTGGTTACTTGGAATATTTTCCCATGTGGTTGTATTAGCAGGTGTTTTCCACTTTACTTCGACGTGGTCGCCCCCTGAGTGTTCTTTTTGCAATACCTCGAAATAGTAATAGACGTTAGCTTGTAAACTAATCGCTACCGAAGTCTGATTCGATTCCGTAGGCTTATTATACTGCTCTCGATAAGTCCAATCCGTAACCGAGGCTAATTGGACCAGATTCCCTCTCGTATCATCGGTACTTAGCAAAAATCGAGCCTCGTCATCCCCCGTCAAATTGAAGGTATAATTACCCGATTGACCGACACGCAAATACCCTCGAATCATTGAACCGTAATAAGAACCGTAATCTACGGAAATATATTCCTCCCCTTCGATGGTAACATTTCGCTCATTACCGAGTGACTTTATAGTAGAGACAACTTCGAAGGCATCGGGCTGATTGGGAAAAGTGTGTAAATGCGTCAAGTCGTCCAATTCATCATCTCGGACGTTTTCCCAAAGCAGCCATTTTAGGCTTCCTTGTTCGCCTAGACAGGCAGGTTGCGCCCAAAGTGCATCCGTTGGTAAACTATTGAAAATAATTAGAAAAAATAGGGTGTAGCGAATATGTTTCATGGAAACTTGCTGTTTTTAATTCAATAGACAATTATGACGAGTAAGTTCTCAAAAGGTGCTCGTCGGGAGACGAGCTGATAATCATTTCAAGTCTGGAGACTTAAAATATCGGTTACAAATAAGTACCGTTAACTTTTGAAATGAAATGTTAGTTGATTAGCCATTAGTTGATTAGTTACTAGCTAGCCAATGACCGATGTATCAAGTCTCCAGACTTGATACCAATATCCGCAGGTCTCCAGACCTGCATTTAGTACTTGCACTAGTCAACTGGCTATAAATCACTGCACTAAAGCAAAAACCCAAGTGGCGTCTGGTCAAAGCGACTGAAATTGGGTAGTACGTAGTCGTTCAAGTTCGTATCCGAAACGCCAAACCATTTAGCAATTTCGGCGAATACTTGGTCGGTCGCCGTCGTCGGAATTAAGTTACCTCTACGGGAGACTACCAAATCATTGGTCAGATTCAATTCGGGATAAGTGCCATACACTTCTTTCCCTTTGACGGCCCCTCCCGCTACTATCATATTTCCTCCCCAAGCGTGGTCCGTACCGTTACCATTAGACGTCAATGTTCGTCCAAAATCCGATACCGTGAATAGCGTAACTTTATTTTTCAGCCCAGGTTGTGCGAGTTCTAGAGCTTGATAAAATTGGTTGATAGCTCTACTAACTACGCCTAACATATATTGCTGATTGTTCAACAATTCGTCGTGATGGTCCCAACCGCCGAAGGTGGTAAAAAAGATTTGTCGATTTTGGTTCAATGCCTGCGCCGAGGAAATGACTCTAGCCATCATCCGCAGATTGCGGGACAAAGTGGGGTCTTCATCGGAAAATATGGTGGGAAAAGTCCCCGTCTGCTCCATAGCTGCTTCGAATATCTTTTGGGAAGCGATGGTTTTTGTACTCAAATTGGCAAAGGTTTCTTTGAATACATTGCCGTAAATATCCGACATCAAGCTATCCACCGCCGTATTGCGCAGTCGATTCAAAATACCCGCATCCCCCGTACCTATTTGCTCGATTCCAGAGGCTCCATTACCACGGTTGCTAATCGAATATTCTAGTACATTATTTCCCGATTGAAACACATTCCTCCCCGACAAGGAAATATTCATCGAGATGCCACTCGTACTATTTGTAGCATTGAGCAAGTCAGCCATCCTGCCGCCCCAACCGACGGCCTGTCGCTTATCGGGAACAGAGGTTTGCCATTGTTCGATTTGGTCGGAATGAGAGAAAAGGCCAATTGGACGTTGCTTTTGACCATATTCTATATTGTTCATTATAGGCTCAACCAGCGTACCAGTGTTCGCTACAAAAGCCAAATCTCCCGCTTCGTACATAGCAGCAGCATCGGTCATCGAAGGGTGCAACCCTAAACTGCGGCCGTTATTCGTTCCAGAGAGCGCAATGATGTCTTCTTGTGGAATCGCTAGATTTGACCTCGTTAAAGCGTATTCGTCGTATTCGGCATTCCCCTTGGGCATCAGCATATTAAAGGAATCATTCCCGCCTGCTAGTAGAATACACACCAAGGCTTTATAGTCATTCGGCGGCGCACTGGAATCCATCGCCAGCCGATTAGAAGCCATTAGGTTGTACAGCGTATTCATGGAAGTAATGGAGCCAATGGCAGCACAACTCGCCTGTCCTATAAATTTTCGTCTATTCATTTTTTTGAAATTGGTTATTCGTTATTGGTTATTGGTTATTTGTCCTTCACTAACGAATCATCGAACTATGATTGAGCCGTTCGGCTTATCTGATAATTAAATAATCGGGAGAAATCATCGTTAGAAAAATCGCCATTCTTCCTCGGTAATCTGCTCTATGCTCGGGTATATCTACTAAGGCATTTTTAATTAGGGATTTTGTTTTAGGGGTCATTTGCCCATGGGTTAAAATTAAATCTAAGCGTTCGATTAGTTCATCAACTTTGCCCTGTTCGCCCAGTTCTATTAAATAAGCTAAATCCAAGTTCACTCGGTGGTAGGTTGTTAATTGTTCTCCGTTAAAGACACTCGATAATTGCATCACATCGTAATCCCTCATCACCCAATCGTGTAACTCATTGCCGTAACCCATTATGGATACCGAGTTCGTTATCTGAAACTCGGGGGCCACCAAACCATTTTCTTCTACTGCACCGATAGGTTGGTAATTGGATTGAAAAAAGTTAAAAACGGAAGGAGAACCCAAAGGTCGCTGAAAGGTCAAGTTGTAAAAATCGTCCATACGATTTCGGTACGTTCCTTCTTCACTGGCCGCATCGAAAGCTCTCGCAGCGTGAGTATAACGTACCATCGGCTCCCGCAACATTCCACCGAACGCATCGTCTTCGTTCGGACAAGTTCTCGCTTCGGGGTCTAGCAAAATAGCCTTGATAAAGGCTTTCATATCGCCACGAACGCCTTGTCCATTATCGTTGAAAGCCGCCGTCACTCGGGCAATATATTCGGGCGAAGGGTTCGATTTAACCAAACGTTGAATCAATAATCGACCGATGAACGGGCCGACATTGGGGTGATTAAAAAGGTTGTCCAGCGCATCGTTCACATCGGCTAATCCATCTACGGGGTTTCTGTCGGGGACTACCGTACCGTTTAGTAAAGTTTTAGGTCCCGATTCGTGCCAGAAGTTGAACATCTGCATTGGCGTCGTATAACTTTGCTCTCTGGTCGCATTTCTACCAAAAACAAAATTATCGCCCCAAGTCATCCCCGTAAAAATTTTAGCAAATTCTTGGATGGTTTCGTTGTCGTAGGTAGCTATTGGATTGTTGTCTCCATCCAGTTTTCTGGAACCGTCGGGATTCAATTCATATAATCCAATGCTAAATAATTGCATAATTTCCCGAGCGTAGTTTTCGTCGGGAAATTGATTGATAGCGGGATTGGCTTTGGGATTGTTCATATGCGTCAAATAGACACCCATTGCGGGATGAAAGGTAACGTCTTCGAGTAAGTCTCTAAAGTTACCAAAAGAATTACGCATTAGCATATCGTAATAGTTAGCCAACGCTAGTGGCACATCTCGCAACTGTGGCAACTCCGAAATCACAAAAATTTCACTTAATGCTAAAGCCACTCTGCTTCTCAATAAGTCTTGCGTAGTCATCACGTACTGCCACCAACCAAAATGCCAATATCTCAACTGAGGTTCTATTCGAGAAACATCTCCCCCCCTAGTCAGAATAGAATCGGCTGCTAGAGCCGTCAAATCTTTCACATACTGTTCGAGCGTAAAGGCGGGCATCATCGCAAATTGTTCGTCCAACCATTGTTCCTCTCCTTTATCCGCTACGCTAACAATTGTTTGGTAATTAGCCCCCAAAGTTGCTTGTCCCAAAAAACGGGAGGTGGCTGTCAGATTGGGTAAAAACCCATTAGCCTGCACCGTATTGTCATCTTGTGTGTTATTCGATTGGCTACTACTGGTCACTTCGACGTCGCTGAACTGCCCCGCACCAATAACTAAAGGGCCATTTTGTGCATGACCAACCGAGTAATAAAAGGAAAGAAAGGAGAGAAAAAGTAGCGTTGTTCTATTCATAGGATAGTCAAATTAGAAACGATGAAAAGCAACACGCAAAGGTTGTCGCCACGAAATCATCATTTTCATTCAGAAATTACCAAAATGAAACTTGTTTGTTAAGAAAGCCGTAGCCAGAAGCCCAATTTGGACAATTGAATTAAACAGGTGTTACTGAGGGGAAAGTGTAAGATGTCTTAGGAGAATTTGAAAGCATCAACTTGAAATTTAAAGTATCAAGTTACTTCAAATACACCAGATTGATTCCAATTCAATTCTTAGGGAAGTAGTTAAGTGAAATCTAAAATGTAAAATTCTAAATTTAAAAGTACTGAAAAACAGCAGCTTGTATTTTAAACTAGCACAGTTTAATTTTCAAGTTTCACTAATCTTATGGCAAAGCAGAAAGTAGTGGAGTACCCTAATTAAATAGGACTTTTGTTTTACCACTACAAAAATCGTAGCAAGTTATCTTTTTGATGAAACAAAATTGTAATATTTATTTAAAATATACAAAAATTAACAATTTTAAATACTAATTTTTTGCCTTGAAAAGGGGCTTTGTCTGCTAATGGTCAGACGACAGGGACTGAAAGGATTGGATGCTATCACTTTCTATAAATAGAAAATGTCCAACAACGGTGAGTTGTTGGACATTTTTGAATAGCACATAAAAAAGTAAGACAACTACAATAATTTCAACAATTCCGTTTCAATCGCCTCGGCGCCTCGCAATCCAATCGCCGCAATTTTACCTTCACGGTCAATCATGAAAGTTCGAGGAATCCCCGAAACACCGTAGGTTTGAGCAGGGGCAGAACTCCATTTTTTCAAGTCACTTACGTGTCCTTCCCACACCAAACCATCTTGCTGAATAGCCGCTTTCCAACGGTCTTTGGACCGTTCCATTTGCTCATCAATTTGCTCCTGCGTGGCAAATCGTCGCTTCGTTCTATCGTCTAATCCATCTAAAGAAACACTGAACACTTCAAACCCTTTGTTCTTGTAGCGATTGTAAACTTCCACGACGTTCGGATTTTCTCGGCGGCAAGGGCCACACCAACTTGCCCAAAAATCTAACAAAACGACTTTGCCTTTGTAGTCCGAAAGTGCATAGTTCTTCCCCGATGGACTCGGTAAGTTAATATCGGGAGCCGATTTACCCACGGCAATTCGCTGCAAAGCAATCTGCTTTTCGATTTGTCCGATAAATCCACCGTAGGCACTTAACTCACTTTCTTTGTAGTCCTTTGCTTTTAGTTTGTCGTAAATGGATTTGTGTAGTGCCACACTTTCTTCCGAGGCAGTTCTAAAGTTGGTCAAAGCCAATGTTAGCGCCACGAATGGATTGCTAGCATTTTTGGTCTTTTCCATCAACTGGCTGGTATTCAATGTATTGTTGTACATTCCGTCCATCACAGCTGCTAGCTCTTGGGACGCTTCGGACCCTTCGATGGGTAGTTTATATTTATCCAAATCGGCCAACTTACCACTGATTTTTACATTCGTTTCGGTACCGTCGAAAACGAGTCCAAGCCGTCGAGCGCCTACCCTAAAGCGGTATCGACCGGGCTTCAAACCCTTATCGACGATAATTTCGTAGTTACCGTTAGCGTCTATTTCAGATTTACCAATCACTCTAGTAGCAGCGAAGCTTTCGAGGTCTAGATAGGCCTTTAAGTTTTCGGCACCAGTTAGCTGCCCGCTAATGACCGTTCCGTCCGTGGCTGCTTTTTTACTTCCACTACCTTCACCGCCGCACCCAAACTGTACGCCAATCAAGGCAATGATAAGTAGAGAAAGGAAACTATTTTTCATGTTCTTACGAGGATTTTGATTGTATAAAAATTGTGTAAAAAGATATGGATTGAGTATGCTATAAACTAATAAAATTCCCAATTCCACAGGATATTTTAAGACGCGTCAAATTGTTTTATGGCTAAATGGCTATATTGTTACTATGCTTTCCAGCAATCATAAAATCAGCAATCTTCCAACTGCCTGTCCAACTTCTTTTAACCATTGAATCTCTATTTCTAACGTCTTTTATAGAGAATCGTTTTAAAATGATTTATCAAAAATAAGAAAACAGTCCATTAAAACGATAGGTTCAAAACAAAAAAATAATGGTTCTCGTTGGAAAACCATTATTTTTTTTGCTACCACGTAGTTTTTCAAATTCATCCTGTCGGATTTTAGTTAAGCAGAAGAAGGAGATTCTTTCAGAGAATCTTCTTCTTTTCAACTTTAAAAGAGAAAGATTCCCTTAAGGAATCTCCCTCTCCTACCCGACAGTTTTTTCCCGAATAACCACTACGATAAAAGTGTAGAAATGTAAGAAATGGGTTTCGACTCTGAAGAGTCGAGTTACATTTTCCTAGTCACTGGTCACAAATCACTAGTCACTACCCTAATTATTACAGAAAAAGAATAAGTTTCCACACGTCTTCATAAAATACACATCACAGCCATTGGTCGCCGCCACTCGGAAGGCTGCTAAATCTCGGTCGCTTTTGGCGTTCAACTGCACGTACTTCATTCGGTGGAATTTAGTGTACCCCATATTTCCTGTTCTACCATTTTCAATCACCGTATCGCTGAACAGTCCCGCATCCGCGTCGCTGAATCCATTTTCGAAGCCCATCGACTTAAATAAATCATCCAAGAAGGTAGCGTCTCTTTTACTAGCGCCGTAACGTTGTTGGAGTTTATTGTAAAAACCAGTTGCATCTAAGGCGTGGGAGTCGCCAAACTGAGGACGAGAACCCAACGCCGAAATAGATTTTGGCGTAGCATCTACGGGCAAACTCAACATACCTACGTCGTTACAGGCACAAAGCGGTACGAGGGGTGGTGGAACGGGCAGACGCAAGGTCGCTTTAGTCGGTTCGTCGCTATTGCAGTCAATCATTGAAGCGGAAAGATTGTACTCCTCCGACGTACGGTCGCCCTTAGTAGCAATCAATTTATAGCTTTCAAAACATCGTAAGTTATCGAACTTAAACTGGCCATTTGCATCGGCAGTTACTTCTCTTTCTTCTCCCGTTGCTAGGTTTCTTAACACTACTTTTGACCCTGGCTCAAAAATATCATTGCCAATTTGTTTCACATCCCCTACCATGCTGTACGCTTTTGGTACTAGCGGAACTACATACGTCTCAACGGCCGCCAATTCTTTTGCGGATACGTCTTTGGTCCAAGGTTGGTAGCCTTCTTTTTCTACTTCAATTGTATAATTTCTACGGAATTTAATATCTGGCTGAGCACCTCCTTTGGCATCCGCCGTGTAAGCTAGTGCTGTTGCACCCACTGCGGCACTAGTAATACTGATAGCAGAACCAGGTAATTTTATATTTGAATCAGTAGCGTCTTCGACTATCAACTGTACTTTAGCTGGATTGACTTTCCAACAGTACAAATCATCTTTCCCCAAACCACCCGCACGGTCGGAAGTCAAGTAGCCGCTTTCGCCGTCGGGCAATTCGACGAAGCCCATATCGTCCGAAGCGGAATTGATGGGCGCTTCCATGGACATAATCGACCATACCGTACCATCGTGGGTAGCTTTGTAAATATCAAGCATTCCCATTCCTCCAGGCTTATTGGACGAGTAATAAAGTGCTCCATTTTGACCAATGGAAGGAAACAATTCGTTGTCAGTGGTATTGATAGGGGCCCCTAAATTAGTAGGTATTCCCCAAGTATCGCCCTGCTTTTTGGCCATCCAAATATCCATACCACCGATACTACCAGGTCTATCAGATGCAAAATACAAAGTTTGTCCATCGGCGGATAAAGCAGGATGCGTGGTTTCAAACTCGTTGCTGTTGAAGGGCAAATCTGCTCCTTTGACCCAAGCATTTTGGTCAGAAAGGGTCGCCGATACCAATTTAAGAGTCAATCGTCGGTCACTCTTTCTAGGCTTCCTATTATTTTCGGAAATAATCATCATCTTGCCATCTTGGCTGAACGTAGGCGCCCCGTAATTGTATTTAACATTGAAATCGTTGGGCACCACAACGCCCGGTGCAAAATCGCAGTCTCCTCCCCCTTCCATTTTTTGCTGGGCAAATCGCAAGTTTTGAAATCGGCAGGTATCACACTTGTTGTCTTTCACATTGGTGTTGTACATAATGCCGTCTCCGTAAGGGACGATAATGAAGTCCTCGTTGGAGGAATTAAGCATCCGAATATTATTGACTGATATTTCTTCCATTGCTCCTTGGCCAAAGGCAGCGAAGGCCGTTGCTAGAAAAAATACCGTTAGTATATTTCGTTTAAGCATAACTGATATCAATTTTAAGAGGTATCTTTCAAGAGTGAGCGGAAGACCTTACAGCACGTTGAGTGCTGGAAGGTATGAACCACACAAAATCTAAAAAAAAACAATATGATTTATTTTAAAAGTAACGCAGGGTACAGATAATTTTTATAAAGTTAATAAAAGAGTAATAAAGACTAAAATATATCGTCC
>JBCCQK010000265.1:0-10805 GCA_039024375.1 Bacteroidota bacterium | reverse complement strand
TCCTTACCTTCTTCCGTATAAAACCCTTATCGAACAAGACTTCCAACGGGCAGCCTATCTCCAACCTAAAGGTGCGTTTTGTCTAAAAATAGTTAGCTTTTTCCCCTTATATTTTTCTCCTCTTCACTTTGTAACCTTATTGCTTCTTTGTCATAAAATAGCGAAGGGTTTGTTAACGTATTTCAGCAAATAACAATTTGTAAAATAAGAACTTAAAACTAACTTTACAGCATGAAAAAAGCGTCTAATTTTTTCTCATTGGCTTTAAAAGGAGTCGCAATGGGTATTGCGGAAGTAATCCCAGGAGTTTCGGGTGGTACGATTGCTTTTATCACAGGTATTTACGAACAGCTTCTGAATACCATTAAGGCTTTTCACCCTTCGCTACTTGGGACTTTTAAAGAAGAAGGTATCGTGGGGGTTTGGAAAAAGGTAAATGGCAATTTTCTCGTAGCCTTACTCGCTGGAATGGCCTTTGGAGTCGTCATTGGCGTTTTTGGAATCAGTCACCTCATTGAGAATTATCCCGAAATGCTGTGGGCTTTTTTCTTTGGACTGATTGTCAGTTCTGCCATTTTTATTGGGAAGCAAGTAGAAGGGTGGGGCGTTGCGGAAATAGTAGCGGTGTTAGTAGGGACTGCTTTTGCGTACTACATAACGGTGGCTAGTCCAGCCCAAGGGAACGAAGCCTTGTGGTTTGTCTTTTTGTCAGGTATGATTGCTATTTCAGCCCTTATTCTTCCAGGCATTTCGGGAAGCTTTATCTTGCTTTTGATGGGGATGTACTCTTTTGTCATTCCAACGGTCAAAACAGCGTTGAAAACTTTTGATACGGAGAGTTTGATTATCGTTGGTACTTTTGCGGCAGGATGTTTGGTCGGCTTATTGACTTTTTCGAGGGTATTATCTTGGACTTTCAAAAACTATCGAAACCCAACTTTAGCCTTACTGACGGGGTTCATGATTGGTTCTTTGAATAAGTTGTGGCCTTGGCGAAATGTGCTTTCTACGAGAATTAATAGTAAAGGCATGGAAGTGCCTTTTTTGGAAGAAAGTGTATTACCAAGTAATTATGCTAGCGAACCTTTTTTAGTAGCCGTAGTTATTTCGATGTTCGTTGGCTTTATATCTGTTTTTCTTATTGAAAAAATAGGTAGCAAAACGGCTAGCACTTAAATTTTTTTTGTTTCAAAATGATAAACAGACAATTAGGACTCATCGGCTACCCTTTATCTCATTCTTTTTCTAAAAAGTATTTTTCCAAAAAATTTTTAGAAGAAAAAATTGAAGGATACCATTACGAATTATACCCTATTCCGACCATTGCGGACATTAAAGACTTGATAGTTTCTCAAGAAAATCTGTTCGGTCTCAACGTTACCATTCCTTACAAGCAACAGGTCCTACCCTTTTTGAATGAAATTAGCGAAGAAGCGGCGGCCATCGGGGCTGTGAATACGATTAAAATCAAAAATGGACAACTCAAAGGATTTAACACGGATGTGTACGGGTTCGAAATATCGCTACGAAAACTACTCGCTTCGGTAAAGCGTCCTTTTACGGAGATGAACGCTTTAATATTAGGAACAGGCGGAGCATCTAAGGCGGTTGCCTACGTACTTGATAAATTGGAAATAAAGTATCAACTTGTATCAAGAAACGCTGGAGAAGGACGGATTGCCTACCAAGAGATTGACAAGGAATGTTTGCAATCACATCAATTACTGGTTAATACGACGCCACTTGGGACGGCACCTAATGTCAATACAATGCCAAATTTACCTTATCAGCATTTGACAAGCGAACATTTTTTGTACGATTTAGTCTATAATCCTAAAGTGACCAAATTCTTAAAAATGGGTCTAAACTGCGGCGCAGCCACTATGAACGGTTTAGAGATGTTACATTTGCAGGCAGAAAAAGCGTGGCGCATCTGGACGGATAATAGTCTGTAAGAAAACTTAATATCCTTCCCAAAAATGATAATCATGGAAAAAACAATAACGGCTAGAAAAGTACCCGTAGATTTTACGAACACGGCAATTGCCTTTGCTGGAAAATCAGATAAAGAGTTAACGCACGCTACACGCTTGTTTCAGTTGATGAACCATTCGTGGTTGGTCAATATCGGTTCAAAATTGGGCGTAGCGGCACTCAATCTGAACCTACCCTTCGTGGAAACAACCATCAAAAAGACTATATTTGAACAGTTTTGTGGGGGAACTACTTTGCTCAATTGTCAGCCCGTCATCAACCGTTTGTATGCCCAAAAGAGTCTCTCCGTGCTAGACTACGGGGCAGAAGCCAAAACTACGGAGCAAGACTTTAACGGAACGATGAACGAAGCCATTCGTGCCATTGATTTTGCGGAACAGAATCAGAGCGTTCCCGTTATTACCTTGAAAATTACGGGGCTAGCCAGAAATATGCTGTTAGAAAAAATCCAAAATGGCGAGGCATTAACCGATTCGGAAAAAGAAGAATACAAGAATGTCAATAAGCGCCTCGATTCCATTTGCTATGCCGCCCATAATAAAAAGGTTGGCGTATTTATCGATGCGGAAGAAAGCTGGATTCAGAATACGATTGATTTCTTGGCTAAGAAAATGATGGAGCGGTATAACAAAGACCGAGTTATTGTCTATAACACCTACCAAATGTATCGCCACGACCGTCTGCAATTTTTGATTGACTCCTACGAAGAAGCTCGAAGAAATGGCTATTTGATGGGCGCTAAGTTAGTACGGGGTGCCTACATGGAAAAAGAGCGTAATCGTGCTAAAGAAATGGGCTACGCTTCTCCCATTCAAGCAAGTAAAAAAGCAACGGATAACGATTATAACACCGCCGTTCAGTTTTGCATCGAGCATTACCAGTACATTGCTTCTTGCAATGCTACGCATAATTCTTACAGTTGCGCTCTACAAGCGAGTTTAATCGAACAAAAAGGAATTCAAAAAGACCACCCGCACCTTAACTTCTGTCAACTGTACGGCATGAGCGACCATCTTACTTTTAACTTAGCCGATGCGGGCTATAACGTTGCCAAATATTTGCCCTACGGTCCCGTCAAAGACGTTGTCCCTTACCTCATTCGACGTGCACAAGAAAATTCTGCAATTAGCGGAGATATGAATCGAGAATACGAATTATTAATTAGAGAAATGAAAAGACGGGGCTTAAAATAAAAATCGTAAGGGTTGTGTAGAAAAAATTGTTTTATTGTTGTATGGCTATATTGTTACTTGTAATAATTTGTAGCACAACAATATAGCCATCCAGCAATTTTGATTTTAATTGCACAAATAATTCAAACTATTCTAATAAATTTTACACATTCTTATTCCAACGTTAAAAATTCCTTAAACCCTTCCCTTTAGTGTGGAAAAAAATAGCATAACCACTCATTATAAGTAGAACATCCAGTAATTTAAACCGAGCACAAAATTTCCATTACTCGAATATCGTTTCGAAAATCTTGGTATTATTGTACAAACGGAATATTCATCTAATCTACTTCTATGAGATTATCAAAAGGTCATCAGAAAACCACCTTCCTAAGACTGCTTTTTATCTTATTCATCTTTTTTGCGGGAAT
Source organism: Bacteroidota bacterium (assembly GCA_039024375.1). Classification (GTDB taxonomy): domain Bacteria; phylum Bacteroidota; class Bacteroidia; order Chitinophagales; family Saprospiraceae; genus JAFMDF01. The sequence continues at coordinate 7,207 of JBCCQK010000265.1, read as the reverse complement.
TTGTTCTCCCTTTGCACAAGTCAATGTACAACTAGAAGTCCTAGAAGGAGCATCCACTACGCCTATGTGCAACAGTCTCATTGGCGAACCCATCGTTAGTTTAATTGTAGAAAACGGCCCAGAAGTGGCCTATTCTGCCGAAAATTGCCCCAATTTGACCAATTATCCTAACGTACAATGGGACACAACACTGAATTGTTTGAGTGACTTACGAGGTGGAGAACTGCGAGTTTGCTTGCGAACCTATTATCGAAGAGCGGGCTTATTCAACCAATGCCGTAACGATGATTGGCAATGTGACAATAATGTATGTCCTAACGTTTTGTTGCCTAAACCTGGAACGGATTCCATTTATACCATAGAAGTTCCCCAATCTTTAGGACTCAATTCTTACGGTTTTATCCGATTTAGAATTACGGTTAGTGAGGTTCCCGATGGCAATCTAGTAGCGACTAACGACAGAATTTGTCACGCCATCAATATGGGCACTTTAGGCAGTGGAATAACGCTAGGAGATAATAGTCAAGGAACTTTCAATAATTATTGCGCTACCAATATCCTAGAACCGAGACCCGAACAAACGGGCGCCAATTGGCAGAATAACGTCGGTGTCTGGTTCTCCTTTACGACTTCTGACGACCCAAACGCCATTGTTTTAATCGAAGCTACGAATGACCCCGAAGGAACGGGAGATGACATTAATCTGCAGTTGGCCGCCTACGAATCGGACGATAATACTTGTGAGGGTAACTTACAGTTTTTAGTTGCCAATTTTAGTAGTAATAGTCTAGATGAACATCTGATTTTAGATTGTTTAGAACCCAATCGAACTTATTTTCTAATGGTCGATGGAGAGATAACGACAGACCTTTTTTTACAAGGTATTTTTGGTTTAGAAATCAAAGAAGTTCCCGTTGAACCGCTATCCAATGATGATATCTGCGACGCCATTCCTTTAACCGTTTCTACGGGAATGACCATCACCGAACGATATAGTAACAACTGCGCCACGAGCGTTGATGACCCAATTCTAAGCAACGGAGAAAGTACGAATAATTCCGTTTGGTTCAGTTTTCGTCCGACCCAATCACGTCGAGTATTCATATCGGTTAACAGCGATTTGGACTACCCGATTGGAGTGGACCCCATTGACCCGATTATCGGTATTTTTTATGCACCGACCAATCAATGTACAGGGCCGCTAGTAGAAGTAATAAGCGAAAATGCGGCGGGCGGTTCAGAATTTTTATCCTTAGAATGTTTAAATCCAAAATTGACTTACTATATCTTGGTGGATGGTGTTGCGACCAACCCGACGGGTATTTTTTCGGTAGTCGTAGCGGAAAGAGGCTACCCCGACCCAATCCCAATCGACACGACGATATGCGAAGGGGCAGTGTATAATTTAGGCGATAAAACCTACGTCAACGAAGGAACTTATTTAGACACCGTAATTCTAGCAGACGACTGCTTAGAGATTATTGAAACCAATCTACGAGTGGTTCGACCCGTTGAATTAGAGTTACGTGTGCAACAATTGGCTAGAGCTGAAGGAGAAGCGGGTGGCGTGGTCATCGGCAGTGCTCAATTTGGGACAGGTAGTTATCAATTCGAATGGTCAAGCGGTCAAACCAATGCAGTGGCCAATAACTTGATAGGCGGAGAGACCTACTGCGTTACCGTTACGGACAGGATAGCGGGGTGCAGTGCAGATACTTGTTTTACGATGGAATTTCCCATTCCCATCGACGCTGAGGTGCAAAATGGAAGTTTGCGATGCGCCAACGACGAGACGGGTACGCTTAGTTTCTTGATTCAAGTGGGCAAACCTCCTTACCAATATCGACTACAAGGTATCAACAATCCAGCTATCGTTCAGTCGGGTGTACTCGCTCAAAATGATAGTTTGGTTACCCTCACGAATCTGCCCGTTGATAGTTTTAATTTGTTTGTTTCCAATAGTGAGGCGGTTCAAAATTTTCGAGCTTACGTCACTGCACCGCCCCCCATTTCCATCGCTGAGTTAGCCAAAACCAATGCGTCTTGCTTTGCCGCTTGTGATGGTAACCTAGCCATTGACATAAGCGGTGGAACGGGCCAATACAATTTATCATGGAATCAACCATTAGGAAATCTAGATAATCCTAGTCAGCTTTGTGCCGGCCTGTATAAACTGACCGTAACGGACGAAAATAATTGTGTCGATTCAGCCCAATATCAAATTGATGAACCAGCAGCAATTGCTACTAATTTTGTGGACATCATACCCGTGCAATGCTTCGGAGAAGCCAACGGACAAGCAACGGTTACGGCTTCGGAAAATTTAACCAATATTCGCTGGGATAACGGCGCTACGACTCCTATGGTCAATGATTTATCGGCGGGACAACACTACGTAACGGTAACGAATGAGGCCAACTGTGCAACTACGGACAGCGTTCTTATCACTCAACCCGAATCGGCCATAGTAGCGGATATTGAAATTATTGAAGCCATCGTCTGTGGTGGCGATGCCAACGGTGTTTTAGCCGAACGAACGACGGGCGGCAACGGCGACTACGAATATATATGGAGTAACGGGCAAACGACCGATTTTATCGAAAATCTGACGGCGGGTGATTACAACCTAACTGTCCGAGATGCCAAAGGCTGTGTGGACGACACGACCGTTACGCTGCTAGAACCCACACCGATTGATGCGCTGGTGGAAACCAAAGATGTCACCTGTCCCGAAGGAAATAATAGTGGAATCATTTTCTTGAATAATCCAATGGGCGGAGCAGCACCGTATCAGTTTGCTGTAAGTGGCCAAGGTTTTAACGATGAGTCAACAATTACCAGTTTATCAGCAGGAACTTATACTGTGTCCATACGTGATGACAAAGGCTGCGAAAAAGTTTTTGAAAATATTATCATCAATGCCCCACCTAATTTGACGGTTGACCTAGGCGGGAATCAAGAAGTGCAACTAGGAAAAACGCTTAGCTTAGAAGCAGCGACTAATCGCCCCGTCAGCTACGAATGGACAACTACCGATAGCTTAGACTGTTTCGACTGTCCCGTGGTGAATACCCGCCCATTTAACAGTGCTACATATAGCGTAAAAGTAACGGATTTGACAACGGGTTGTACCGCTGAGGATGCTATTACTATTCGAGTAGATAAAGCTAGAAAAGTATTTGTCCCCAACGTCTTTTCCCCTAATCGTGATGGCATCAACGAGACGCTAGGTATTACTGGCGGCTCAGATATTCTGCGTATTAACCGTTTCGAAATTTATGCAAGAAATGGTTCGAGGGTCTATCAAGCTACCAATTTTTTACCGACCGACAACGTATCTTGGGATGGTCTATTTAATGGGCAAGAAGCGGAAACGGGGGTTTATTTATATTTTGCTGAGGTCATTTTCATTGATAATGCGACGGAGATTATTCAAGGGGATTTTACGCTTTTGAGGTGAGGTCTTTTTTAGCTTTTTAAAAATATAGGACTCATCTATCTTTCCAGCAATTTTATGCTTTTCTCGAAACAGAAAAATAACGATGTTAGTGTCTAATAAATAATTCAATCACAAGACTCTATTTGACAGTTAGTAAATCGACCATCTTTTAAAAATTGAACCATTTCTTCGGCGCTCATCTCCTCGTCAGAATATAGAAGACAACTTGCCCCTACCCTAATAAGAACCCCCACTTCGACGAGATGCCGTACCATCATCAGCCGAAGGCAAAACAGTCAACGCTTCCATCTCATAAAATGGATTGTGATTAAGCGCTTCTAAAAAAGCAGTAATCTGTTGTTGTTCTTCTAAAGAAAGAGAAGGTGTGGAAGTTGAGGAAAATATAGTTTTCCAAAGTATTGCTTTGTCATTGGCTTGTCCATTGTGAAAATAAGGGGAAGTGTAGTCCAAATTTCTAAGCGTTGGTACTTTATAAAAATGAGCAAATTCGCCACCCACGCCCGCATCTTTGGAAGATTCCCCTAAATGCCCTCGCTGAAAATCATCTATCCGTCCAAAGGCATCGTAGCCACTAAAAAACGGGGGACTGTGACAAGTACCGCATTGAGCCTTTCCCATAAACAAATTAAATCCTTGCTGTGCTTCTGGTGAAAGCGTGTTTTCCTCTCGTATAAATTGGTCGAAAGGTGCGTTCAAATCATTCAATTGCTCGCAGAAAACTTTTAGCGCAATCAAAACATTCGTGGAATCTATGACCGGGTGGCGAGGGAAAGCGTCCGAAAAATATTGTTGGTAGGCGGGAATAGCCGTTAATTTTTGAAGGATTTCTGAGTAATTGGTATTCATTTCCGCTTCTGAGTGGAAGACAAAATTGATTTGGGTCGCCAAATTCTCCTTTTCCAACCCGTGGCCAAATTTTCGGGTAAAGGTGGCGTTGATGAGCGTCGGTGCATTGCGGTCCAAGTTTTGTGTCAATTTGAAGGCTTGACTCGTTCGGCGACCGTCGGAAAATGCTTTTTGGGGTTTGTGACAAGAAGCACAAGTTCGCTTATCATTGCCCGACAGCAAAGGTTCAAAAAATAGCAACTGACCCAATTTTTTGATTGTCTGCTCTTCCTCAGACAACGACTTTTGGTACGTGGAAAGCGCAAAAATAGACGTAGCGTCTTCATCAATTGCCTGAAGAAATGGCTGCAAAAATTGGTGATAATAAGTTAGATAGTCGAGTGTTTCAAAAGTAGATGATTGTAAAAATAGAACAGCTTTTTGCCCCTTGTTTATTGCTACGGTCGAAAGGAGTTGAAATTCTTCGTCGGCGGACAGAATACCTTCCAACAAAGCAATGTGGTCAGCTAAGACTTGGCTCTTTTCCCATCGATAACGCCCCGTCAACTGTGATGCGTAGGCGCTTTGGAGTGCTTGTATCCAAGCCGCCTTTACTGTCTTTACTTCAAACCGAGCAGCGTTTAAAGTTCCCTCTGCTTTTTCCAAAAGGTTGAGTAGTTCCTTTTTGGCGTTTTGTGGAAACGTCTTTTTTGAAAATAAATAATAAGATTCTAGCGCTTGCCAGGCACCTTCCTTCGAGGTCTCTTCCCAAAAAATGGAACGATTTATTGCTTGAATTTCTTCACTATTCATTAGATTAGGTAAAAGCCAAGAGAGTGCTTCAAAATCAGAACGAGCCGACTTGTATTCTTTTAAAGTGCTTTTTTCGTTTAATGTATGAATGGAGCGGAGGAGCGCAGAAAATTTAGATGAGGAAATAGAATAAGAACTGGGAAGGAAAGTAAAAAATGGTGAGGAACTAAAAACCCAGAAGCAGAACAAACATCTTAGAATCAAAACTTTCATTGAATCCAATTAAGTAGTAATCATTCTCTGACAATTGCCTGCCAGCAGAGGCAGGTTTTACTTTAGACCAAAAATGCTTATTGATAAACTTACTAATAAATCTGTTAGCATTTTTGGCCGAAAACAAAATGATGGACTTATTTTAATCGTTATTAGGTTGTTGATTACTAATTGTTGACTTATTAAAACCTACTGCAAAATATCAAATACTTTAAAAATCAGTAATCAGTAATCAGTAATCAGTAATCAACTTATTTTGCTTTAAATGACTTTTTGAAACTATCGTTAATGGCCGTAACCCCACGCAGAGTGAATTGGTCATCCGCATAAACCAAATCAAAGTCAGAAAATCGAGTACTATTAAATTCCTCTGCAAATTGAGGCGCTTTGTCAATCGGAACATACAATTTCATGGTACCAAAAGTTTTAGAAATCAAGCGGAAATACTCTTCGTCGGGTTCGTATTCACCCAACGAAAACTCCTCATTCCAGTTGATAGTATTTTCGTAAAATCCCTTTATTCCCTTAGCGATATCCTGCTTAAAGGAATTCAGAAAATTTTCCTTATTTTTTAGGCGAGACTGATAATCTTTGGTTTTTTCGTAAGGCTGGCGACGTTCCCAAACGGCATATTTTGCCTCGGCCAAAAACGCAATCCGTTCTTTCATTGATGGTACTTTCCAAAAACGAATGGAACCATCTCGGCTAGCACTAGCCACCAATTGACCATCTGGACTAAAAGTAACCTCCTCAACGTCCGCTTTGTGCGTATCTCCCGAGAGGTCGGCAATAATTCGCCCCGTAGCGTTGTCCCATAGTTTAACTTTTCGGTCTCCACCACAACTAGCTAGAATAGTATTGTCTTCGTTAAAACTAACCGACCAAACGTCCGTGACGTGACCTGGATAAACGTGTAACTCTTCCCCAGATTCCATATCCCATAATCTAGCCGTATTATCCCACGCACCGCTAGCAATCAATTTTTCATTTTTGGACCACTTAACATCCCAAATTTCGTCTTTGTGGCCACGAATCACTTTTAGTAGTTTGCCCGTTCCGACTTCCCAAATTCTTAAATTGTAATCCCCACAAGAAGTTACAACTTTCGTACCGTCACTATTGAAAGAGATGGAAGTTACATTGTCACTGTGTCCTGTAAAGGTTTGTAACTGGCGGCCCGTACTGACTTCCCAGACAATAGCGGTCATATCCCAACTTGCACTAGCTACCATTCGCCCATCTGGACTAAAAGCTAAATCCCGAATGTAGTCAGAATGTCCCGTCAAATTATGTACGAGTTCATTAGCCCGAACGTCCCAAATTTTAATCACTTTATCTACCCCACTACTGGCCACATATCGACCATTAGGAGAGAATCGAACAGCCAACACGTCGTCAGTATGCCCGGTAAAAGTTTGTGATTCTTTACCCGTTTCTACTTCCCAGATAGTGACTGTGCGGTCTGCTCCTCCACTAACCAGCCATTTTCCGTCGGGACTAAAGTCTAAAGAAATGATGGCATTATCGGTTACAATGCTTCTGACCAAAAAATTAGGTGTATTACTAGCAAGTAAAGAGACTGTTCCTAATAAAAACAGCAAGATTAATTGTTTGCGGGTTGTCGGAAATGATTTCATAACTGAATATTCGTTTTTATTCGAAGAATACCAATATCTTCAATAAATGAAAAGAAGGGTTAATTCAATAAGCACTAAGACTAGATTAGCTCAGCTTAAAACTTATTTCTACTCTATAACCTGTTAGAAACTAGATTTTAGTAAAAAGCTACTAGATGAAAAAAGTAGAGGACGAATGATAGATTTTGTGTAGAAAACCAATAATAGCCTATTGTAATTAGGTTGATTAGGAACGGTGTAGTAATAGATTTACAAATTT
>JBCCQK010000264.1:0-10825 GCA_039024375.1 Bacteroidota bacterium | reverse complement strand
CCTCTCTCTCGCATAGTTATTCTACTTTTAGTAATATTTATCGGGAATTAGGAGCATTTCAATTAGCCCAAATTTATCTTGATAGTAGTTTTCTTTATGTCCAAAAAGAAGGTGTCGGAAAAAAGTTAGAGTATTTAGAATTGGAACAAGGCTTCATATATAGTCAAACTGATAGGTACAAAGAAGCCATTCCACTCATAGAAAAGCATATTCCCTATTTTGAAAAAAATCTACCAGCTTATAGGGTGCTAATTTATAATTATTTGGGAGATGCCTATCTGAAAGATGGAAATGCAACAAAAGCGGAAGGGTGTTTTCACAAAGCATTAGATGTAGCTGAAAGGTATCACAGTCATATCAATTTTGCTATTCTTCAACACGAAAAATTATCGACGCTCTATTTTAATCAACAAAATTATGTTGAGGCTTATGAACAATTAAAAAAGACCCAACAATTAGATAGACTTTTATTTGATAGCCGTAGTGAAAACAATCGACCCTTATTAGAGATTCAAGATGAATTCCATAAAGAAATGGAAAACAAGAGGCAATATTTAAAGGAACAACGCTTAGCCCAATTGGAGTATGAAAATGAGGTGACCTTTTTACAAAATACCATTATTTCTGTTTTATTCGGTTCTTCCCTAATATTTGGGTTTCTTTATTTTAAGTATATAAGAAACAAGCATCGTATTGAAAAAATTATAATTAAAAATGAACGAGAGTTGGAAATTCAGAAGAGTAAGGTGCTAAAAAAACAACAAGACTTGGAAATTCAAAAAAATAGAGAACTTTTAGCTCTGAAAAATAAAGAATTGGCTACTTCTGCGCTGAAACTAATAGAGAAAGATGAATTTCTGCTAGAGCTTAAAAATAGAATTGTTGATAAAAAAGAAAAAGTTAGCCTTCAAGAAATAAAACATTTAATTAAAACCGCCACCGTTAATAATACTGATAATTGGACAGAATTTGAAGCACGATTTATTGCCGTGAATGTAGGATTCTACGACCGGTTAAGAGCACGTTTTCCGAAATTGACCCAAGGAGATAGAAAATTATGTGCCTTAATCAAGTTAAAATTTACGAGTAAAGAAATAGCTAGATTGATGGGACTTTCTGTTGAAAGTGTACATACCACCCGTTATAGACTAAGAAAAAAGTTGGGCTTAAAAACCGGTACTGATTTGACGGATTTTATGGATAAGATTTAATTCTTTTTAATAACTGACGCTGTGAATGTCTGCGCCATTTCTTCCAAATACTTTGCCCCATTAGATATTCGGCCGTTTGTTGTTCGGTGGCGCTGATGCGTTGGTAAACTTCGTTCGAAGAAGCGAAAATCATAAAGGTGGTGCATGGAAAATGCTGACCAGCGGACCTTTTTTTGTGGATAACTGCTAGCCGAACGGGCATCTGTTAGGCCAGCAGGATTCATATTGACCGCAACCCTAATTCGGCTCGCCTTTGGCGAGAGTTAGTACCTGCCAACTAGCCAAAAATGAAAAGTGATAAAGCAGCAGCTACTTTATCACTTTTGCTAACTCAGTAGGTCTCAACTCTGACCGCTACTCCTCCAATATACGGCTAGCAAAGGCCCCTTCCAACTGCCAAGTCAAGCAGCGGACGCTACCCCCCATGAAACACACCTTCTCCGCTGGAATGGCGACGACCTCCTTGGAAGTATGCGACTGAATGGTTTGCAGCATAGCTTGGTCACGTGGGCTATCGAACGTCGGCACGTAAATATAGCGGTTGGTCACCAAGGCATTCACATAAATATTGCAGGCGGAACTAAAGACATCCCATTCTTCAAATTCGTAGTAATCTGGCAAGGTGATGATTTCCACTTCGGGGAAGGAACGCTCTAACTCTTTGATAATTTGACCTTTGACGCTCGTCGGTTGGTCGTGCAATAAAAGGGTGTGCTCATCCGCCCACATGACCATTCCATCCGAATGCCCCGTAGCGTCGCCCGGGGTCTCTTTAATAATGGCTACGGCCTCGGCTTGTAACAATTTTTTTAGCCGCTTTTTAGCTTGTCGTTTGGTCAACTGGGGGTTATCGGCCAAAAATCTATCGGTCACGATTACCCTGCCGTTTCCATTATCTACCACGTTGCCCCCGTCCAGAATTAAATTAGACGCCTTACCGTAGGCCAAGCCCGCTCGCCGCATCCATCGTTCGAAGCTATTGTCCACATAATTGGCATCCGCCCGACTCAGATAGTTGGGTAAATAGTTAAATTTTACCTGCTGGTCGCCAATGACAGGTGCAAAATCCCGAATCCAGATATCTTCAATGTTAGCTGCTACCAAAACGTAGTTGGGCACACGTCCTCGGTAGTACCTTCTGGTGGCCCTATCGACCAAAATAATTACCTCATCCCGTCCGTCGATGCGATTGGCAAAATCCACTTGAAAATCAACAATATCGTCGAAGACGGCCTCGTAGTAGTCGTTGTGCACCGAAGGGGCAGCCATCACAATGACCTGTGCGTCTTCCGCACGCTTACTGCTGGGCGTACTAGTGGTACTCGACGGTTCGGTCACATCGAGGTCTTCCGGTATAGTCGTTTTGGTACAAGCATTGAGCGTCAATAAAGCGGCTAAGGCGACCAACAAATAAAGGATGTCACTTTTCATTTTTTCTTATTTTTTGTGAATAATTAAAGGATACGAACCCAAAAATGCGACAGAATGGTAGTCGTACCAACTATATTCTTTGGACGTCCCGATTCTATCCTTGAAGTCCCTTATTTTGGGAAGAAGGTTCGTTCATTCCCAAATTGTGTCCATTCGAGGAAAAAAGTGTGGGAACTTACCAAAGCCGTCTATCTTTGTATCGTATGCAATCGGAAAAAGAAAAATATTGGTTACATCTCGCTTTTTGGTGCTTCATCGTCCTGTTTATATCGGATTATCATTGGTACGAAATCAGTTGGATAGAGGCGCTGGCCTACAGTGTAATGGAAGTCCTTACGTACGCCCTAATTTTTTACTGGGTACTGGCTATCTTCGAAAGGTTGAGTGGTCGCCTTTTTTATCTTATCCTCAGTATTTTAGGTAGTTTGTTGGCCTATGTATTATTCATTCGATGGTCTGGATTGGAGTATTATTTCTACGAGGCGGAAGGTTGGCGCAACTTGTATTCTATGCTGCTGAACGCTAGTCTATTTTCTGGTTTGGCCGTTTTATTTGGGGAAACGATGAACGGTGTTCGCTTGAAACAGAAAAATTTAGGGTTGCGGGTAGCCAATCAACAATTACAGCTAGAGAATCTGAAAGCAACCATTAATCCCCATTTTATTTTTAATACGCTGAATAATTTGAATGCCCTAATCATTAGAGAAGACAAAAATCTCATTAATTTTTTGGGCGATTTTTCGGTAATGCTGCGGTACGGCATTGACGAAGGGCGCAAAAATATCGTCCCGTTGTCGAAAGAATTGGCTTGTTTGCGCGCCTACCAGCGCTTGATTATCATGCAGGAACCGCTCGCTACCGATATTGATTTATACATTGAAGGAGCCGAAGCGGCGCGGTACGTGCCTCCCTTTGTACTTACTTCTTTGGTCGAAAATGCCGTCAAGCACAGTGACATCAACACGAATCCAAACGGTCATTTGCACGTTCAAGTTAGTATTGCCAGTTCGATGATAACCGCAATCATCGCCAATAGTTTTACCCAAAAAAATGCGCTTCGGGAGGGGCAAGGCCTACAACTAATCCGGAAGCAACTTTCCTTAACGTACGGAGCCGCTTACCAACTGACCACGGCAGTATCTGCCAACATTTACCGTTGTCAACTGGTGATGCCCACGCTAAAATCGACCGATGATGATTAAGTGCTTGATAGTGGATGACGAACCGCTGGCCAGAAGTTTACTGCGTGGCTATTTGCAACACTTCGGAGATTTCTCCATTGTTGGAGAATGCAGTGATGCGGTGGAGGCGATGCAGTTTTTAGCCAAAGAAAAGGTGGAATTACTCTTTTTGGATGTGGATATGCCACAAATGTCTGGTATCGAATTATTGCGACAATTGTCGGTTCGGCCATTGACTATTTTGTGTACGGCGCACTCGGAATATGCACTCGAAAGCTACGATTTGGACGTCGTTGACTATTTGCTGAAGCCCATTGGGATGGCTCGGTTTAGTAAAGCCATCGCCAAAGTTTTAAAGCGCTTAGACAAAGTAGCGTCTTCGACAAAAGAAGTTCCAGCAAAAAACGGGCAGTCAAATAGTTTTTTTGTGAAATCTGATTATAAAAAAATCAAAATTGAACCCAGCGACATCTTGTTCATCGAAGCCATGGAAAAATACGTACGCATCCACTTACTGGATGCAAAGGTAATGACGTTGATGTCCATGTCGGCCATACTGAATTTATTAGACGACCACCAATTTTTACGAATCCACCGTTCCTACATTATTAACAAGCAATTTGTGGAAGCATTGGAAGGCAATAGATTGTTAATTAAGGGACAAAAACTGCCCATTAGCAAAGTTAATCGGGCCGTAGTGAGAGATTTTTTGAATATTGCTTGACGTACAGGTAGGATACTAGATTTCCTTATTCTCCGATAGCAGATGCGGCAGAGCGACCAAAAAAATTGCTATTAATCCATAAAAGATGTAATTTTGTGCGAGCAGAGTGGGCAACATCCCAAACTATAAGAAAGAAGCTAATAATGTGCGGGCTTTTGCCACAGCTATGTCTAATCCACACTACTTTTACCAACTCATCGTCAGCTAGCAATATACTTTCTGCCGATACGCTTTCCTAAAGACTGAATCCTAAGTATAATCGGTCACTTTACTAGGGTAAATTGATGCTATTGGATGCTTGTGCTCAATAGCCTAATTTGCGCTAAAAACTCATCTCAACATACCCATGAACTCAGCTAAAACGTTGGTACGCATTATTTTTTTTACTCTTCTCGTTGGAGGCTTTGTCCAAATAGGTCATGCCCAATGCCCTAACAATAACGATACTACGTTTACCGCCAACGGTACTTTTACCGTACCCACGGGGGTAACAGAAATCACCATTGTGGCCATTGGAGCCAAAGGTGGCGATTCTGGCAATAATATTAATATGGGTATTGGTGGTGGGGGAGATGTCGTTTCTGGTACTTTCACTGTGTCCCCTGGTGATGTGTTAAATGTAACAGCGGGCACCGTTGGAACTAGTAATACGCCAAGCATTGGCACCGATGATTTAGGCGCTGGTGGTGGGGGAGGTTCGGGCGTTGTCAATTCGACTTCCTCGACGTTGATAGTTATTGCCGCCGGAGGAGGGGGTGCTGGCTTTGTAGGGGGTGGTAACTATAATAATGGTGGAGATGGTGGTACTATGACCATCCAAACGACGGCAGGAACAGCGGCAGGGGGAACAGGTAATAGTGCAATTCCCGTAGGGGGCGGCGGTGGCGGTGGCTTTGGAGTAGCTGGTAGCGATGGTGCTCAAGGTGGCGGCGGTGGTGCAGGTACACTGACTAGTGCCGGTGCTGGCGGAACGGGTTCGCTACCCGGAGGACAAGGACTCGGCGGTGGCGGTGGTGCGGCAAATGCCCCATCTGCCTTGGGCGTTGGCGGCGGCGGCGGTGGCGGTTTTATTGGTGGTGATGCTGGCGGTTTTGCTAATCCCGAAGGAGCAGGAGGCGTATCTTTTTACAACGATAATTTGATTTCAGGCGCAATTACAGATAATGCAACGGTTAATACCTCAGGTGATGGCTCTGTCCAGATTTGCTGGGCAACTCCAGCTGCTTGTACCATTGACTTTACCGTATCCAATTTATCCAGTTGTACGTTTTCGGGAGACGGTTCTCGGAGTAGCGGCTGTTCTTTTATTACTGGCGACATTAACGTTACCTTCGCAAATGCGCCCAATGTGGGAAGCATTTTGATTACAGGAGATGCCAGTGCCAATGTTAACTTTGCCAACCTACCAGTAGGTGCCACTAGTGCCTCTTTTTCTGATGTACTCATAAAAGCGGATGGTGACCCCATTGAGATTACTGCGAGTTTTACTAATAATATTGCTTGTACCGTTACCAAAACCGTTGGGACTGCACCTGCTGGGTGTGCTCCTTGTGGCCAAGGCGCCATTCAAATTGTTTCTTCAGGAGATGACCCTTCGCTAGCCATTATCAATGGGCAACCCGCTATTAGTTATCGAGTAAATAGTGGTCTCGCTTTTGTGCGAGCTGCTACTACGGATGGAACTGCTTGGGGTAGCCCCATCGTGGTAGATAATTCGGGTAATGCCGTAGGTTCTTTTTCTACCTTACTGACCGTTGATGGTTTTCCCGCAATTGTTTACGCCAATTCCATTAGGGAGCTCAAATACGTTCGAGCTACGGATGCGAACGGAACAAATTGGGGTACGCCCGTAACTGTTGCCACCGATTATGGTTCTTTTCCGAGGCAAACTGGTTTTGCTATCGTGGACGGAAACCCAGCAATCGCTTACGAGGGCTTTAATGTGGGCCTTAGATATGTGCGCGCTACCGACCCACAAGGAACTACTTGGGGAACACCCACCACACTAGATGGAGGGATACTTCTTGGAAGTGACCCCTCACTGGTAGTAGTAGATGGTTTTCCAGCGATTGCTTACTTTGACTTTGGCAATACTTCTATAAAATACATCCGAGCACTAGACGCCAGTGGCGCCACTTGGGGGACTATTCAGGTCCTAGAAAGTGGGGCAAACATTAGTGTTTTGGCATATATTTCTTTAGCCATTGTCAATGGCCAGCCAGCGGTTAGCTACTCCAGATTTGGCAACTCCAGCCTAGCCTACGTACGAGCCAATGATGCTGCGGGGAGTAGTTGGCCAACATCAATTGAGGTGGATAATAGTGGCTCAACGGGACTATATACTTCTCTAAAAGTTATTAATGGATTTCCCGCCATCAGTTATTACGATTTCAGCACCGGACGGAATAGTTTGAGGTTTATTCAGGCAACGGACCAAAATGGTAGCAACTGGGGTACGTCCATTATTGGAGATATTGGCGCTGAAGTAGGATATAACACCTCTTTGCAAATGGTCGGCGATGTACCCGTCATCGCTTACGAACAAAATAATGGGGATATCCGATTTGTAGCCATTGAGACCTGTTGTAATATTACGGACATAACCACTGCCAATTTAAGCGCTTGTACGTTCAATGCCAACACCGCTACCTCCACTTTTACGGCCGATGTAACCGTCACTTTTACCCGTCCACCCAGCACTGGTACATTAGAGTTAACTGGAGATGGAACCGCTTCGGTGGCGGTCACTGGCTTAACTACAGCAACTACACATACCTTTTCGGGCGTTACGTTACCCTCTGATGGGGGAAGTATTGCGCTGACGGCCACTTTTTCGGACCTTTCGACCTGTACTTTTAGCAAAACCAATGCTGGAACGGCTCCGAGTGCTTGTCCCCCAGTCATCAATACTAGCCAAGGCAACTGTGACCCCGCCGAACTTGCTCTGGACTTTGGGCCTGCGACTGATGGCATAGAAGCAAATAATGTCGTTATTTTTAATAACAAACTATTTTTTGCCGGGGAAATAGCATCTCCCGATGTTGGAGACGAATTAGCCTCTTTTGATGGAACCAATATAGTATTAGAAGCAGACGTTCGGACTGGAAGTACTGGTTCTGCTCCTGAGGATTTAATTGTATTTAATAACAAACTCTATTTTGAAGCCACCGACGGTGTCAACGATAGGCAATTATGGGTCTTTGATGGCACAACGGCTTCTCTTGTTCAAATTATCAATCCAACGGGCAATGCACTTATAAGAAACCCTCTAGTGTTTAATAATAAGCTCTATTTCGTGGCTAATGATGGGACGAATGGATTTGAATTATGGGTTTTTGACGGCACCACCGCCTCTTTAGTGCAAAATATTGGGCCTAGTAATGCAGATGGCCTTTCCCTTGAAACCTTGACAATATTTAACAATCAATTGTATTTTGGTGCCAATGATGGTATAAATGGAAATGAGTTGTGGGTCTTCGATGGCACCACGGCCTCCATCGTTCAAGACCTCAATCCTACTAGCAGTAGTAGCCCAAGAAACCTTTTTGTTTTTAACAACCAATTATATTTCACCGGCAGAGATGGTTCTGGCACTACCACTGAGTTATTCGCATTTAATGGCACTACCATCACCAATCTGGGAATTGGAATTGGAAGGGCCCCCGGCTTCACCGTTTTCAAAGATAAAGTGTATTTTAGAAATGCTGATGCGACTAACGGTCGCGAACTTTGGGTTTTTGATGGTACAACAGCTTCTGTGGTAGCCGACTTGAATCCAGGGACAAGTGATTCTAATCCGACTAACTTTACTATCTTCAAGGACCAGCTATACTTCGAAGCGGAAGACCCCATTCACGGTAGAGAATTGTGGCTATTCGACGGCAGTTCCGCTGGTCTATTACAAGATATTCGTCCAGGAACAGGCAGTTCGGACATCAGTGAATTTATCGTATTCCAAGACCGACTTTATTTCGTTGCCAATGACGGTATAACGGGCGATGAGTTTTGGTCCATAGGGGATAATTGTCAAAGCGATGTGGTAATCACGCCACCCATCCCAACCATGAGTCAGTGGGGAGTATTCATTTTTGGACTATTGGTATTGAATGTGGGACTTATTTTACTAATCGAATTAAAAAAAGTGGTAAATCATTGACCAATTAAAGTAGCCATAGCGCATCCTTCCGTGAAAACCATTCTTATGCAATTACACCGTTTTTTGAAAGTAGTAAGTATATCATTTTTCTTGTGCTTGAATACTGTTGTTCTAATTGGACAGAACACCTTTACCAACGGGGTGGGTAATTCGGACTGGCATACTGCTGGAAACTGGTCGGGTGGTGTCCCCACTGCTACCGATATTGTTGTTATTCCGAACGGATTGACGGCGAATATTAGCATGGATGCAGTAGCTCGGACGATACGGCTTGCGGGAGGTACTCTAAATATGACGGCGGGTACCTTAACTATCGACGAAGGAGATGTTGGACTGGATGGGATTTTTTTTGACGGTGGGGGTATCTTATCCGTATCCGCAGGAGCAGTTGTCATTATCCGAAATACATTTTTTGCGGGTATCTTTGTCGATAATAGTAGCGGTAATACCGCAACTATAAACAACTCTGGGACTATCACCATCGGACCAAGTATCGGCCTAGTGGGTATTGATGTAAACAATAACAATAATAGCCTAAAAATAACAAATTCGGGGACAATTGGTATCAGCAGTACCTTCGACGACGGTATTGTTGTGCGCAACAATTCTAGCGTAGCACTCCTCAACAATGGTACTTTTACCATTGGTACCAATATCGGCCGAGATGGAATCAGAGTAAGAGGAGGAGACCTACAAATAACCAATACCAAGACGCTGACTTTTGGCCCCGATTTACCCAATGGGGATGGCATTTATGTCATCAATGGTGGCAGCATCAACTTGACCAATCAAGCGGGTGGCTTATTGACCACTTCGGCCAATCCCAATATTGGTTTTAGTTTCATTACGGTAGAAAATAATCCCGACGTAGCTTCTCTGATTTCCAATTTTGGACAGGTAACTGTTAACATGGACAACACTGGAGACGATTTTCTAAATCTATTTGGTGGCAACGTATCGGTGGTTAATCAAGCTGGAGGGGTGATGACCGTTAGTAATATTTCGGACGATGCTTTCAACTTTGACGGAAATACTGCGCAGGGTGGTGCTATCTTATCGAATTTTGGCACCATCAATGTCACGAATGTAATGGACGAAGCCTTCGATATTAGTACGCCCGGTAGTGCTACTAATCAAGCCGCTGGCGTCATCATGGTCAACGGAGTGGTGAACGAAGATGCCTTTAATGTCACTGGAACGTTTACCAATGATGGACGCATATCGATAGCGGGCGTACAAACGCAGGCGGGCATTGACGTGGAGGTAACGGGGCCAAATAGTGGTTCTTTTATCAATAATAATCTTATCAATATTACTATGGGGAATACGAGTAACCCCGCCATCGAAGTGGATGCGCTGGCTAGTCTAACCAATACGACCTGCGCCATCATCAATATATTGACCCAAAGCCCAATCGTCAACAATGGTATCTTTACGAATGACGGCGTCCTCACTTCCTTTTTTACCGGCACTAATACCAATAGCGGTACTTTTAATAATGCCGGTAGATTGAGTACGCCTACTGGTGCGTTTTTGTTAAGTCCCAACGGTTTAACTGGAAGCAACACCATCATCACCAGTAGCCCCATTCCCGCTACCGTCTGCCTACCGCCAGTGGACCCCGACCCCATTCCGACCTTGAGCCAGTGGGGGCTACTAATTTTCGGTTTGCTACTATTGAATTTAGGGGTGTTTTTTATTTTGAGGATGGAGGGAGTATAAAACTTGTACAAGAAACCAATAGTGTAGTTGGTAATACGGTAAAAATTGTGGGTCATTCGAAAATGGCACAACTCAGAGAGTTATGTTACTTGTTCGACTCAACTGTAATACAACTCTCTGAGTTGTGCTAATCTGATAGAGGGTGTTCAACTCCGATGTCCCAAGATTGCACGATGGCGATAGATTAAGATTGTATCTTAATCTCCATATCTTCTATCAATTTTTGATGTCTTTCTTTAGAAAAAGAACGAAAGTCAGACCCGATAAAATCGTAAAATATAACGGTTGGAAGATACAATCTTCCAACATCGACATTCGTTTTCAAAAGAGATAATGTGCTAAAAAACAGTCGTTTATCAGCAAAAGATAAACGGCTATTGAAGTTCTTGAGACATCGGGT
>JBCCQK010000263.1:0-10951 GCA_039024375.1 Bacteroidota bacterium | reverse complement strand
TGAACAATGAACAATGAACAATGAACAATGAACAATGAACAATGAACAATGAACAAATTAATGGGAAACGACCAATTTTTAATACTTTGGGCAAAGTTTTTTGGATAATTTTTATCTTTTTGAAGTTAGGTACATTCTCACAGATAATTGTTCTAATGTAACCCGATCGCTCATTGCACATTGATAATTGATAATTGATAATTGTAACACTATTTCAAATTTAGTTGACAATGAAAAAGTTATACGTTTCTAATAAGGACGAAAGTGTACGGATGTTTAAGAGCAGTTTTTTAGAACTTTTTTCTAAAGTACATTGGACCGTACCGTTATTTATTTTCGTTCCTATCATCAGTTTCCTGCTGTATCAAGCCGTTAGCAGCACGACTATTGGGTTGGGCGAAGTAGTTTTGTGGCTATTGGGCGGTATTGGTGTATGGACGGTGACGGAATACCTACTACACCGATTTCTATTTCACTACGAACCACCCGGTAAAATTGGCAAACGACTACATTTTATCTTTCACGGCGTACACCACGATTATCCCAACGATTCTAAGCGGTTAGTGATGCCTCCCGCAGTTAGCTTACCTTTAGCGGGACTATTCTATTTGTTATTTCGAAATTTGGTGCCGCACGACGGTTTTTTCGCCTTCTTTGCGGGTTTTTTAGCGGGTTACTTGTTCTACGATATGCTGCACTACGCCATTCATCACGCCCCGATGAAGGGAAAAATCTGGATGGCTCTAAAAACACACCATTTAAAGCACCATTTTAAAGACCCCGATGCGGGCTACGGTGTTAGTTCACCACTTTGGGACGTAGTTGTCGGGACACAATTCAAAAATAGTAAGGAGAAAAATACGGGCGCTGGAAAGCAGACATCGAAAGCCGTATAAGCAGTGGTAAGTAATTATAAGGACAATTTTCTGGCTATTCGGAACACAGATAGAGGATATAGACTTACGTCAGAGAAAATCGACAGAAGTCCTTGTTTCGTTCTACTTATCAACGTTCTACCGCTCTTTTCTCTGCGCTCGGTTCTAAGGAAAAGCGATAAAAATAAATGTTCAAATTGTCGAAGTATTCGTAAGATAAACGGTTCAGTCCAGTATTTTAACGAATGCTTCCAATCTGAAATTTGAGCATTTATTTTTATCTTACTACAAAAAGATAAACAAGTTCAAAAAACATTGACGAAGGATTTTCAAAACAATCATAGCTTTCAAAGATTTACTTCAACTAACCTAATCATTGCTAGTCTTTTGAGCGTAGCCTATTTGGCTTTAGCTTACTTCTTTATCGGTTGGCGCCCCGACCATTGGCATTTGTGCTTAGCGTTGTTGGTTGCCTATTTTGCTTTCCCGTTGAGCCGAAAAATATTTTGGGCGTTTCTCTTTTTTATTATTTATTGGCTGATTTACGATTCGCTGCGGGTTTACCCCAACTACATGGTCAACCCCGTAAGTATTGAAAATTTATACAATTTAGAAAAGTCAATTTTTGGGATTCAAACGGACAGTGGGCTTTTAACGCCGAACGAATTTGCGAAAGCTAATTCCCACTGGTTTTTAGATGTATTAGCCCCTTCTTTCTATCTATGCTGGGTACCCTTACCAATGCTCTTTGTCATCTATTTATTTTTTACCGATAAATCGACGATGGCTAGATTCACCGCCGCTTTTCTACTTATCAATATTATAGGTTTAATTATATACTATATTTATCCAGCGGCACCACCTTGGTACGTCGAAAAATATGGCTTTGAATTTATTGCTGGAACGCCGGGCAGCGCCGCGAGATTACTGCGCTTTGACGAATTCTTTGGGGTAGATATTTTTAAAAATATGTACGAAAAGAACGGGAATGTTTTTGCCGCTATTCCTTCGTTACATTCCGCCTTTCCCGTACTACTGGTCTATTATGGTGTAAAAAAACGCTTAATTGTTGCGTCCATTTTCTTTTTTACTATCTTGGGAGGGATTTGGTTTGCCGCCGTTTATACCAATCATCACTATATTATTGATGTGCTATTAGGTGGAACAGCGGCTCTTTTTTCCATTCTTTTATTGGAAAAAGTACTACTAAAAACTAAGGTAAGGGACTGGTTGCAAAAATATGAAAGGCTGCTTTGAGTCAAAATCTACTATTTTAAGAAATAAACCCTAATTTTGTGGCTTTTTTCAAAAAATTGCAAAAATAAATAGGGGGAGAAAATTTTGAGATTGTCCCGTTTTAATAAACAAATAGAACTAACTATCGATTAAAGTAGTTATTTGGAGATAAAACTTATACAGAATAGAACTGAGGAAAATGTAAAACTCGCCAGACTACTATGCGGGCTGGTTTTAAATGGCCAGTTTGAAATCTACAACTTTCAATCAGAAAGTTAGCGTTCAAAACTGTTCGTTTAATTTTTAACATTTTCTCAAAAAAAGGAAAATTTAGGGCACCAGAAAGGGTTGGAGGCACGCAAAACATTCCAACAACCTTTTGTATTAAACACATTTAGTCACCCTTTAGGAATTATTTTGGCCAAAGTTTGTTGCTCGATGCACTTTTTTTGACTTGATTAATTCCTAACACAGACCAAGTAGGGTTTCGCAAACTATTTTCTTTGAAAGACTATAAAAAGAGCGTTGACCATACTTGCCTTTGGAGAACTTTAACAAAAAAGAAATGAATTTACTTCGAAACCAACTAGCGAAGTACACCCGTCCTGCGGAGGTCAAAAAGCAAGGAGTGTATCCTTATTTTAGAGAAATTAGCTCCGACCAGGACACCGTTGTAAAGATGAACGGTAAAGATGTACTGATGTTCGGTTCTAACTCTTACCTAGGACTTACCAATCACCCTAAACTAAAAGAGGCTTCCAAAGCAGCCATCGACAAATACGGTTTGGGCTGTGCGGGTTCTCGATTTTTGAACGGTTCTCTCGATATTCACGCCGAATTAGAAGAAAAACTAGCTAAATTTGTTGGAAAAGACGAAGCCATTGTTTTCAGCTCTGGCTACAAAGCCAATTTGGGTGCTATTTCTTCCGTATTGACTCGCCACGATTACGTTATTCTCGACGATTTGAACCACGCTTGTATTATCGACGGCGCAAGATTGTCTTTCGGTCGAACGATGAAGTATCGACACAATGATATGGAGTCGTTAGAGAAGGTGCTATCTCGCTGTAACGAAGACCGTGTCAAATTAATCGTCACGGACGGAGTGTTTAGCATGGAAGGAGATGTTGCCAAATTACCCGAAATGGTCGCTTTGGCCAGGAAATATAACGCCAATATTATGGTGGACGATGCGCACTCCTTGGGCGTTTTGGGTCGAGGCGGACGTGGTACTGCTGACCATTTTGGTGTTACGGACGACGTGGACATCATTATGGGTACTTTTAGTAAGTCCTTAGCTTCCATTGGTGGATTCATTGCCGCTGACCACGATACCATTAATTTCATGAAACATACGGCACGTTCGTTTATTTTCAGTGCGAGCATTGCCCCCGCCAACGCAGCGAGTGTCATTGCCGCTTTGGACGTCATCCAAGAAGAGCCCGAGCGAATCGACCGATTGTGGGAAAATACCCATTACACGATGGACGCTTTACGTAACGTTGGTTTAGAGATTGGCCATACCGAAACACCGATTATTCCGATATACGTCCGCAACGATGAAAAGACGTTCATCCTAACGACGATGCTACAACAAGCAGGGGTTTTTGTTAACCCCGTTATTTCTCCCGCCGTAGCGAGCGAAGATTCCTTGATTCGGTTTTCGCTAATGGCGACGCATACTAAGGACCAGATTGATTATGCCGTTGAGCAATTGGACAAAGTGGGGAAGCAGTTGAATATACCGAGAGTGATGGCGACGGAAGTTTGATTTGGTATTTGGTATTCGGTATTTGTTATTTGTTATTCGACTGGACGCGAACCACTCACGAAATTAAACTCGCTTTTCAAATACAAAGAACAATGACACTCTAAAATTCGTCACCTTATCCATAAAAAATGGCATTCTAAGAGATTTAGGATGCCATTTTACATTAGCTAAAAAAACTGCTATGTACTAAGAGTTTTGGGGAACAAAAAATGCAGATTTGACAGAAGAGTTCGTCAAAGCTGCGCTAGAAAAAACTCCATGGACTCTATGAACTCTATTCCTTTATGGTAAAAAAAGCTAGGCAAGTTAGAACGCAAACAAAACGAACCAACTATGCAAATTCTAAAAGTAACGACCAAGAAACAAAAAAAACAATTCATTGATTTTCCACACGAACTTTACAAAAACGACCCCAACTACGTCCCCGAAATCTATTTGGGGATGCAGGAATTAATGAATCCTAAAAAAAATCCTTTCTTTCAGCATTCTTACGCCGACCTCTTTTTGGCCATTCGAGACGGCAAAATAGTCGGTCGGATTGCTGCCATTCAGAACAATAACTACAACCAATTTGCGCAAAGTAACGTCGGCTACTTCGGTTTTTTTGACGTGATTGAAGACTATACGGTAGCAGAAAAACTACTACAAACGGCCGTCGATTGGGTCAAATCGAAGGGGCACGAAGCCATTTACGGCCCCACCAATTTTTCCACCAACGAAACAGCGGGCATTTTGGTGGAAGGCTACCATGCGCCGCCCGTTATTAACATGACCTACAATAAGCCCTACTACGTCGATTTTATGAATCGCTTCGGTTTTAAAAAACAGATGGACTTACTAGCCTATCGAATTCCGACCCAAACGGTATCGGAAAAATCGTTGTTGGTCGCCGAACGATTGGAAGAACGCTTAAAGAAAAGAGGCATCACGATTCGAACGGTAAATCTAAAAAATTGGGACAAAGAAGTGCCGGTCATTCGAGAACTCTACAAAGCCGCTTGGGATAAAAACTGGGGATTTGTACCGCCGACGGACGCCGAGTTCAACCATCTGGCAGATAGCTTGAAATTGATTTTAGTTCCCGAAATGGTCTTTTTAGCCGAAAAAAATGGCAAAGGTATCGGATTTTTCTTAGGCGTTCCGAACATCAACGAAATCATGATTAAGCAGAAGCGGGGGCGCATCCTCCCTTTCGGCGCTTTGCGGTTACTGTTCGGCAAACGCAAAACTAAAATACTGAGAATCATATTATTAGGTGTTAAAGACGAATACCGTCGCTTGGGTATCGAAGCCATTTTTTACGCTAAAATCATTCGCTATGCTCAGAACAACGGTATTGAATTTGGTGAAGGGTCGTGGATTTTGGAGAATAATGAGATGATGAATAAGGGATTACAAAATTTGAACGGAGAAGTGTATAAGCGGTATCGGATTTATCAGCGGGAGATATAAAGCGTCTCTTTAGCCAAAATTTTGTATATTTAGTAGTGTATAGCAACGAAAAGAGATAGTTTTAAACTCAGAAATATTTAGACTATGCGTACCGCAATTTATAAATTAAAAGTAAGCGAACTGGACAAAGATTTTCTACACGAACTAGAAGGTGATTATGAAAAAGATGCAGATGTTGAAATAAAAGTTTACCCAAAAGGCACCAACCCACGAATGGACGATGCTACTTTTTGGGAGATAATTAGAAAAGTTTAAACGTAGGTGTTTCGTTTCGCCCCTTTGTCTTGGTATTATTGACTATCTTAATCATCCGTTTATTTCCAAAAAAATGAATCACTCTTTACCCAATCTCGCTTGTCAAACTATCCCCCAAGCACTTGTTCCTTCCGCTAGTCGTTTAATTGCGACCTCCTTTTACGATAATCCCGCCCATATTTACCTTTGTCCCGATGACCAAACTCGACTGGAACAACTGACTTGGTTATTAGGATTAAATTTACAATTGCAGTTAAAATATCAGGCAGAAAGCTTTTGCTACCCCAAAAACAATACCGTCCAAGCGATGGGCTTTTGGACCAAACCAAACGAAGTGGTCGTTGGGTTAGGCGCTAAAATTAAAGGTGGACTCTACAAAGTTCCTTTTAAAATGGGTTGGGACGGCTTTAAAAGAACGATGGAAGTTTCCGCAGGTATCGACAACCATTTACAACGCACGATGGGCACCAAACAACCTTATCGCTACCTCAACAATATGGTCATGGAGGAATCTCTCCGAGGTAAAGGCTGGGGTAGTCAAATCCTGCAACAGCAGTTTGACCTTATACGACAGCAAAATACTAAAGCCGTCCTAGCACTTTCGACTCAGCGGTACTGGACAGTACAATTTTATGAGCGCTTGGGGTTTGAGGTGTTGTTGGAGGAGAAGATTGGGTCGGGGGCGTTGGCGTTTGTGAATTGGACGATGCGGAAGGTGCTGGGTTAAAAAATTAGAACTTATCTAGTACCTTTGCCCTAAAAATCCACCACCATACCATGCAAAAAATCCTCATCACCGGCGCCAGCGGTTTCGTCGGTAGTTTCCTAGTCGAAGAGGCCTTAAAAAGGGGCTTGATAGTCTATGCGGGCATCCGAAGCAGCAGTAGTAAACAGTATTTACAAGACCCTCGCCTACAGTTTTTAGTATTAAATTTTAACGATTTAGCACAAGTTAAAGCGCAACTGGAAAAGCACCAATTTGACTACGTGATTCACAATGCGGGCGTCGTCAAAGTAAACAAAAAAGCCGACTTTTTTAAGTACAATACTCAATTGACCATTGATTTTGCGACGCTGTTGATGAAAACGCAAACCAATTTGAAAAAATTCACCTACATCAGTAGCGCCGCCGCTTACGGCCCTGCCGATAATTCTAGCCGAGGCTATATCAAAGAAGCCGATACGCCACAGCCGATTGATACCTACGGAGAAAGCAAATTGCAGGCAGAAAATTGGTTAAAGAAACAGGCCAACTTCCCTTACCTCATCGTCCGACCAACGGGCGTTTACGGGCCGCGAGAAACCGAAATCTTCACTTTTTTCAAAGCGTTTAGCCAAGGACTGGAAGGGCATATTGGCCGAACACCACAGAAAATGGCTTTTGTTTACGTCAAAGATTTGGCTCGATTGGTGTTGACCGCTACCCTATCGGAGATTACCCAACGGGCCTATTTTGTATCGGACGGCAACGCCTACCCGACTCAAGCCTTAGGGCAAATTGCCGCTAAAGTCTTGAAGAAGAAGCCCTTACTAAAAATCAATATTCCGATTGGCGTAGTGCAAGTCATCGCAACGGTCGGGGAAGGCATCGGCCGATTGACGGGCAAAATGCCGACGTTGAACTTAGAGAAGGTAAAAATATTAAAAGCAAAAAATTGGCAGTGTGACATTGCACCTTTGCAAAATGATTTTAACTTTGCCCCCGATTTCGACTTCGAACGAGGATTAACCGAAACAATCAACTGGTATAAGGCAAACAATTGGCTTTGAATTTTTGACGGTACACGGTTCACGGTGTACAGCCAACGGGCAAACTTACTATTTCCCACCATCAATTCAACCATCCAATAAAGGGTAATTTGAAAACTTTTAGACACTAGTACTTAGGAAAATGTAAAATTTAAAATTACAAACCCGCCCGAATGCCGCTAGGCGGGCTGGTTCAAAATCTAAGAATACTGATAATCAGAAAATTAGAATTTAAAACTGTACGTTTATTTCTATCGTTCTCCTCATGTTCAACTTTTCATTCTGGCAGACCGTAAACCGTTTACCGTCAACCGAATAAAGTATGTTGGTTCAGCTTTCAAAAATAGTTACCCCACAGCATCGGAAAGTCAAACATCTGGTGTACTATAAAAAACAGAATTTCGAGAGTAATTAGGGAGAACCGTCAACCGTGAACCGTTGACCATTCGACCGTCTATTATTCCACCTTTTTTAAAATTTAAACAGAAGAATGGCAGAGAAGACTAAAATTAAACCTGCTAAAGGTAAACTCGGTGTTTTGTTACCCGGTATGGGCGCCGTTGCCACCACTTTTATCGCTGGTGTGATTGCTGTCCGCAAAGGCATTGCACAACCCTTTGGTTCCTACACCCAAATGGGTCGCATCCGATTGGGTAAGCGAACCGAAAAACGTTACCCCAAAATTAAAGAATTTGTTCCCTTATCTTCTTTGGACGATATGTGTTTTGGCGGTTGGGATGTCTATAAGGACAACGTTTACAAAGCATCGGTCAAAGCCGAAGTATTGGACAAGCGCCTACTAGACGAAATCAAGGACGAACTGAAGGCCATCAAACCCATGAAGGCCGTTTTTGATAAAAACTACGTCAAGCGACTCGACGGTAAGCACGTCAAAAAAGGCAAGACCAAAATGGACTTGGCGGAAGCCTTAATGGACGACATGGAGAATTTCAAAAAAGAACACGGCTGCGACCGCTTGGTCATGGTGTGGTGTGGTTCTACGGAAATTTACATGGAAGAAGCGGACTGCCACAAAAGCATCAAATCTTTGGAAAAAGGATTGCGGGAAAACGACCCGAACATTCCACCGAGTATGATTTATGCGTACGCCGCCATCAAAATGGGCGTTCCTTACGCCAACGGTGCGCCGAACTTGTCGGCCGATATTCCCGCTTTGGTACAATTGGCTAAGAAGAGCGGAGTACCTATCGGCGGAAAAGACTTTAAAACGGGTCAAACCTTAATGAAGACCATTTTAACGCCCGGTTTCAAGGCCCGTTCTTTGGGGGTAGATGGCTGGTTCTCCACCAATATTTTGGGAAATCGAGACGGTGCGGTGTTAGACGACCCCGATAACTTCAAAACGAAGGAAGTTTCTAAGTTGGGCGTTATCGAACACATCCTACAACCCGATTTGAATCCAGAACTGTACGGTAATATCTACCACAAAGTTAGAATCAACTACTACCCGCCCCGTGGCGACAATAAGGAAGGTTGGGACAATATTGACATCTCTGGTTGGTTGGGCTATCCGATGCAAATCAAAGTGGATTTCTTGTGTAGAGATTCCATTTTAGCTGCGCCTATCGTGTTAGATTTAGCGCTGTTGTTAGATTTGGCGAGTCGGGCAAAGATGAAGGGCGGTATTCAAGAATACTTAGGCTTTTTCTTCAAGTCGCCACAGACGAAAAAAGGCTTACCGCCACAGCACGACTTATTCAAGCAATTGATGAAGATTAATAATACGCTTCGATTCATGAAGGGCGAGGATTTAATCACGCATCTTGGATTGGATTATTATTATTAGTGAGGAGTGGCAGTGGCAGTACCCGATGTATCAAGTCTCCAGACTTGATACCAATATCCGCAGGTCTCCAGACCTGCATTCATTGCTTACATTTAAAACTGTCAATTGATTATGACTTGAACCACTAGTGGGTAGTGGTCATACCAAGTACACACTTAATTTAACGGATGATTGGCAATTTTCAAGTTAGGAAGTCAATACAAGTACATAGGCTGTTTATGCAGTTATCTGTATAATTGACTGCACTTTGAAATTTTCAATTTGTAATTTTAGATTTTACATTTCCTAAATGGCCAATCATCCGTTTTCCTATTCCTTCCTCCTTTGATAGACTACCTTTGCATCGGTCACATTTGCCAAGATGTTGTTCCCAACGGCTCTATTTTAGGCGGAACGGCCGCCTATTGTAGTATTGCTGCGCATCAATTGGGCAAGAAAGTGGGTATTCTGACCAGTTTTGCCGACGATTTTCAGTTTTCCGATTCTTTCGAAAGTATTCCACTACACCGATTAGCATCGGCACAGACGACCATTTTTGAGAACGTCTATTCGGGTAACCATCGAACGCAGTATCTTCACCAGCGCGCTTTATCCATCCACTCCAACCATCTCCCCTACGAATGGACTAATCCTTCCATCGTTCACTTAGCGCCCATTGCCGACGAAGTAGATTTCTCTTTGATTCATGCTTTTTCTCCCGATACTTTAGTAGCTGCTACGCCCCAAGGTTGGATGCGTCAGTGGGACCCAGCGACTGGGAAAGTAAGTCCCAAAGTCTTCGATTGGACACAACTTCGGAGCATTGATATTCTCATCATCAGCGAAGAAGATTTGGCGGGATACGAAAGCGCTTTACCGCAAATTGTGGCTCAGATTCCGCTGGTGGTACTGACCAAAGGGAAACAACCCGCCGAGGTGTACTATCAGAACCAGCTATGTACTTTTCCCGTTTACCCCACCCAAGCGGTTGACCCAACGGGTGCGGGCGATACATTTGCCGTCGGTTTTTTGTTGGAGTACGCCACTAGTCGGGATATTGATAGGGCAATGGCGCACGGGCATTGTTTGGCTTCGATTTGTATTGAGTCGGAGGGGTTAGAGGGATTAACAAATTTGACGGGTCTGATAAAAAGAGTTGAAAAATATCTTCACTTGTAGAAAGGCTCCCAAAATGAATTTTTAAAAAGAGCAACATGAACCTAAAACAAGCCTACCTCAACACCGACTATCAGGTCCGCCTCTCCCCCACCCAGACTCTTCATATCCGAGCCGAACAGCCTAATCCCAAACTGGACGCTTACTTAAAAGAACTCCAGACGTGGGCCTATCTGACCGCTTGGAATCCAGATTCTCAGCCTTTGCCTACTAAAAAAAACACCCAACGTAACCAGCAGTTAGAAAAAGAGCTGCAAGTCCAAAACTACCCTTATTTTCACGGCGAAGGCGTTCCCGACAATAGCAACTGGCTGCCCGAAGCAAGTTTTTGGATATTAGGCATTTCCAAGAGGGCTGCTATTGCCTTCGGCAAGAAATGGGAGCAAAGAGCGATTGTCTGGGGTCAGCGAGGCAAAGTAGCAGAATTGTTACCCTGTTTGCGAAAAGGATTTGGGGACTAAAAAACAGCCATTTATCTTTTTAATAGCGAACGACTGTTGACATTTTTGGGACATCGGATTATTGCTTAATCCCGTTTTACTGAACGGGATTCAAACATCGACATTCGTTTTTAAAAGAGATAAAGTACTAGAAAATAGCTATTTATTTTTTGCTGGAAAACGGCTATTGAGGTTCTCAAGGCATCGGAGT
>JBCCQK010000262.1:0-10998 GCA_039024375.1 Bacteroidota bacterium | reverse complement strand
TGAAGATTGAAGAGTGTGGTACGAAGGTAAATTACTTTACAAAAGAGCTCTCTTTAATGCTTTCGGATTTTATAGTATATTATTTAAACGGTAACAAAATAAAAAAAGTTCACTGTTTTGCTAATTTTTTAAGATTTATTTTAAAAGGACTCTAAACCACCTTTGTTTTTTAGCCGTTTTTCTATATAGTGATTTTCTGCACAACTCCAATTTTGCAATTTTCTATGGTCTAATGATAATCTTCTTAGTTAAAATGCTAGTTCCGTATTTCACTTTTAAAAAGTAAATTCCTTCGGGTAAATCTGTTAAGTTATAAACCCACTCGGAACTACCTTTCGAAAACATCTGAGTCTCCGTTGGTCGTAATTGTTGGCCTTGTAAATTGAAGACGGCACGAGAAACGGGCAGCGATTCAGAAAGTGATATTTGAAGGTTCATTAACCCGTTATTGGGATTGGGTACGACCCTTAACGACTCAAGAGATTGGGGTATTTGGGTTCTACTTCTTAATCCGCTTGGTTCTTCAAACGAATACTGTTGGAAAAAATTCCAAATTTCGGTACTGGCATCAAAGTCCTTATTCGTAATACCCGTGATGATTTTTGCCCCCGGCCAAGTATGCGCACCATTTTTTACCCTGTAAAGTACTACCGACGTTTCGTCCGAACAATCTTTGAAATCGTAACGAGTAGCACGGCTCAAATCTAGTTTTGAAATATTTGGGAGTTTTGTTTTTAAGACATCCGAAGCGCAATCGTTTTTATCCAACCAAAAGTCAATGGTTTCTTCGGCCGATAAAGCGACTAAGCCTCCCCAATAAGGCACAACTGGGTCGGCCGTTCCGTGAATGTGAAGGGTTGGTACGGCTCGACTTGGAGAACAATTTCCTATTTCTTTAGGGACAAAAGTCCCTGCCACCGATGCCACGGCGACGATTCTATCGGACAGTTCACAGGCCAAGCGGTAACTCATGTACCCTCCATTAGAAAAACCACACGAATAGACTCGATTAAGGTCAATAGTATAAGATGAGGCTAAATGGTCAACGAGTTGGTCGATAAACGCAACGTCGTCCGCTTTGCTAGAAGGAAAAGGAAAGTTAACGTTCCACGCTCGATTCTTACCATTGGGATAGCACACAATAAAGCCATTCTTTTCTGCCACCTCGTTCATTCTGCTGTACCGTTGCTGTTGCCCTCCATCGGAGGTGAGTCCGTGTAGGTTGAACACCAAAGGCACAGGCTCATTGGCATCGTAGGAAGAAGGAATATACAGTCGATACTTTCTAGTAAGTCCATCAATCTCCACTTTTTCTTTTATTTTTTCTTGACCGAAAATTGGATGGATTCCAACAGAAGCTAGCGTAAAAAAAAGGAATAGGTACGGGTAAAAAGAGCGCATTATGAGCTGATGTTAATGATGAAGAGCAATAAAGATTGGAAGAAGTGTGTCCGAAATTATCTTTACACTAAATGCAAAAATCAATAATGCGTTCAACAAAAAGCGCATCTTTTTCCTTAATTTTAGTCGCTGATTAGCAATAGTTGGCTAAAAGTCAGATTCAGGTAAGCTAAGAGACGACAAAAAATAAGGAACGTGAGTTTTGGATGATAATCATTCAATTTCAACAACTTAGCCCCATCGGGGCGGCCCTGTCTGTAAAAAATAGTTGGTTGTTAGTACTTAGGACCTTTAGGTTCGACCCCTAGTGCCGCACCTAAAGGCGCTAAAAGTCTCTATATCAACAAATTGTTACAGACAGAGCCAGCCCTAAAGAGCTTTCAATCTATCCAAAACTCACGTTAAGTACTAAATACACTACTTATTTTCTTGTCAATACTAAAGATAAATGGAAAAACTTTTTAACGCATTAAACAGATATATCCCAATTTCGGAAGCGAGTAAGCAATTGATAGCCCAATGTTTTGTTCATAAGCATATTCCCAAAGGGACTATACTTGTGCAAGGGCATCAGACGGCGCGCTATTTTTACTGGCTAGTTAAAGGTACTATGCGTGGTCGTATTAATCCCAAAGGCGAATTAATCACTACTTGGTTCGCAACGGATAATATGTTCTGCTCTTCCATGACCTCCTTCATTTCCAGAAAACCTACGGGCGAAAGCATCGAAGCACTGGAAGATTGCGAGGTGTATTGCATTAGTCGTCACGACGTTTTGAGGTTGTTTAAGCAAACGACCGAAATGAGCTCTATTGTACGTCAAATGGCAGAGGAAGGATTTGTACACGCTTTGAATAGAACCTATCAATTTCAATATTTGTCGGCTAAAGAAAGATACGAATTGTTCGTAAAACACTACCCGAAGTTATTGCAAAAAATTCCCCTTGGAATGATTGCTACCTACATTGGAATTACCCAACAATCACTCAGTCGCATTCGAAAAAAGTAATCATTCTTTGACAATTTCGTGAAGTTACACAGTTCCTTTTTTACCAAATGTTAAAGGATGCCTAATTAATTCGTTCTTATTTTGTAGTGCCCATTAGTTCTGGGTTCAACAAAACGATTTTAATATGCTCAAAAAGGGATGCTTAATCGCACTCGGTGTGTTAGTAATTCTCGGGATTGCTGGCTACGGTTTAATCCAACGCCGATTGACCCAACTCGCCCCAAGTCCCACCATCAAGGACTCACCAACTACGATTATTGGATTCAATCATATCGGACTCTCAGTCGCCAATTTGGATAAAATGCTTGAGTTCTATCAAAATGCGACCGACTTTGAATTAGTGAGCAGAGAAAAAATCCATAATAATCCAGCCGCTAATGCTGTCTTTGATAGCGATAGTTTGAGTTACGAGGTGGCGGTTTTGAAGGGACGCAATATGTTTTTAGAACTAACCCAGTTCGATAATCAGACCGATACCATTATTGAAAAAATGCCTCCCTACGGCCCTGGAATGACACACACCTGTTACCAAACGGCAGAAAAAAATTCTGGTTATCGCAAATTTGTTGAAGCGGGAGTGGATATGGTCAGTAGAGGCAATGAACCTATCGACTTGGGCGGCTACGGTGTCACTTACGCTTACGCTCACGACCCTGAAGGTAATTTGGTGGAGTTAGAGCAAATGTCTGATTTTGTGATTTGGTTGAAAATAGGAACCGATTGGTCGGAAAAGAATAAAATGTGGATGACCCAAGTTGCTTTAATGACGCCTAATATTGAACGCCTCACCGATTTTTATGAAAAGGTACTCGAAATTAAACCTTATCGACTGAGCGACTTGCCACCTAGTGAGACGGCAGCTAAAGTGATTGATTTAGACGGCGTTTCTTTAAAAGGTTCCTGGTTTATGTTGGATGGTAAAGAAAAGAAAATGGAGTTGTTTCAATACGGCGGCGCCCATCCAACGCCTAACACTGTTTCCAAAAGAAAGCCTACGGATTTGGGGTATTCCTTTTCTTATGAAGTCAAAGATATTCAAAAAGAGTACGAGCGATTGAAAGCCAAAGGGGTAGAATTTCTGAGCGAGCCACAACAATTAGGTAATTTCTGGATGGTGTATGCTAATGACGCAGATGGCAATGTGTTTTCACTACGGCAAGCTATTGATATAGCCTATTCGGCACCAAATATTTAAAATAGTAATCAGCCCATTTTATCAAATTATTCATTGTGGTTGGCGACCACATTAAATCTGACTTCTGACTTCTGACTTCTCTTTCTAACTATTTTCAATTTGACGCTCTTTTTTGTTTCTAAAAACGATTAAAAATGAAAAAAATACTGCTCGGTTTGGTCGTCCTAGTTGCTGGGGCGTTCATTTGGCTTAATCACCAAATTACGAGGTCTTCCAAAGAAACTATCACGGCGGATTTAGATACTAAAACCCTTTTTGATACCCGATGCGGTGTTTGTCATAATGGCGGTAGTCTCGAAGCACCGTTGGTTTCTGCACTCAAGCTGATGCCTGAAGAACGAATTTTGGCAGCGATGAAAACGGGCATTATGAAGAATCAAGCAGCATCACTCTCGGACGAACAGCACCAGCAACTGGCGGCCTACCTTTCGGAAGTTGACGATGGCGCTGAAACAAACGAAGTTGTCAAGGGGCTTTGCGCCGATGATGTTGACATGGTCGAGACAACAGTATCTCCTAAAATTGATACTTGGGGAATGGGGTACGAGAATCAGCGGTATTATGACGAGAAGGACTTGGGAATAACTGCCGAAAACGTAAGCAACTTGGCTTTAGATTGGGTATTTGCTTTTCCGAACGCTTCTCGGGCCAGAGTCCAACCGACAATTGCGGGCAACACTCTTTTTACGGCTAGCCAATTAGGAACTATTTACGCTTTAGACCGCCACACGGGCTGTATTCGGTGGACTTTTCAAGTGGATGCGGAAGTCCGAAGTGCGTTGGTCATTGGCCGAGATAGTATGAACAATGCCAATCGCTTGTATTTCAGCGACTTCAACGCCTACGTTTATGCCGTCGATTTAACCAACCAAAAATTGCTTTGGAAAGTGAAAATAGATGACCACCCTAATGCAACCATCACGGGTACTTTGAGCTTGTTTGAAGACCGCCTTTTTATTCCTGTCTCTTCTACCGAAATATTAGAGGCGGCTGATGAAAATTATCCTTGTTGTACTTTCCGAGGCTCATTGGTGGCCTTAAACAAAGTAGATGGCTCCATGCTTTGGAAAACTTATACGATTCAAGATGAACCTACTAAACAAGGAGAAAATAGCGAAGGGGCTGCCAAAATCGGACCATCGGGTGCGCCTATTTGGACGGGCGTTACCGTAGATTCGGTTAGAAGAACTGTTTACGTCGGAACTGGGGAAAATTACACCCGCCCTACTACCAAAACTAGTGACGCCATTATGGCTTTTTCAATGGAGGATGGCGCAGTTCGTTGGGTCACGCAGACTTTACCCGATGATGCTTGGAATGGCGCTTGTGTTACTTTACTCAGTCGAGCGAACTGCCCCGAAAACAATGGTCCCGATGCGGACTACGGAGCGCCACCCATCTTGGTCAATCATAATGGGAAAGACATGATTCTGGCGGGTCAAAAATCTGGACAAGTCACCGCCATGGACCCCGATAATGGTGGAAAAATTATTTGGAAACAACAAGTCGGTCGGGGCGGTACGATGGGCGGCGTCCATTGGGGCATGGCAACGGACGAAGAAACGTTGTTTGTACCCATCAACGACCGAGGTTTGTACGACATCAATGGAGATATTCCCAAAGCACCGGGTATGCACGCTTTGCGCGTGTCCGATGGTAAAAAATTGTGGGCAACCATCGAAGAAGACCGTTGTCCTGGATTTACACTACGAGGTTGCGGCCCCGGTATTTCAGCAGCAATCACCCTAACGCCCGAAGTGGTATTCGGTCCCGCACTCGATGGTATTTTAAAAGCGTATGCGACGGATGATGGTCGAGAACTATGGGCGTTTGACGCTAAAAGGGATTACGAATCCGTTAACGGCGTTCGGGCGTTTGGTGGTGCGTTTGATTCTGACGGCCCCGTTATTGTAGAAAATCAATTATTTGTTACTTCGGGCTATGCCAAGTTTGCGGAAAAAGAGGGGAATGTGTTATTGGCCTTCAAAGTAGAGGAGTAACGACAATTTTTATTCCTAACAAACTAGTAACTATTATCATTCTAAATTAGCAACACCTAAAAAGAACAAAATAGTCAATACTACTGCTCGAAAAGACTCTATGGACTTTATGAGCTGTATGGACTTTATGGTAAAAAATTAGTGCTAGTTAGTCACGAAAATCGAAACAAAACTATTTACAAAATACAAACAATGGAATTATTTAGCTTAAAAGGAAAAGTGGCTTTAGTAACTGGCGGAAACGGCGGCATTGGACTCGCTTACGCCAAGGGTTTAATTAAAGCGGGTGCTAAGGTTGCCATTTGGGGCAGAAATACGACAAAAAATGCCAACGCCATTAAAGTACTGAGAGATATGGGCGGAGACGTTGCGGACTTTGTCTGTGACTTAACGGACAGTGCGGAGGTAGATGAGGCTTTTTCGGCAACGATGGCGCACTTCGGCCAGGTAGATGTTTGCTTTGCCAATGCCGGCGGTGGTGGTCCGAGAGGAATGTTGCACAAAACCGACGATGCTGCTTGGGAAAGTGTTTTAGATTTGAATTTGAATAGCGTAGTATATACCTATCGCAAAGTTATCAACCAATTGTTGGAACGAAAGGCCCCCGGGAAATTAATCGTCACTTCTTCCGTTGCTGGATTGATGGGGATGGGGTATGCGGTTGGCTATTCCACTACGAAAGCTGCCGTCTTGGGCTTGACCCGGTCATTGGCCGTAGAATTAGGCAGAAATAATATTCAAGTGAATGCCATCTTACCTGGTTACATCGAAACCGAAATGTCTCTCGATACGCCCCAATCTTTCAAAGATGCCGCTACCCGCCGTATTGGAAAAGCGGGTCAATTGGAAGATATGGAAGGTATTGCGGTCTATTTGGCTTCCAACGCCAGTAATTTCATGACGGGGCAGAGTATTGTTCTAGATGGTGGTCACATGATTCACCCCGCATAATTAATGTGGTCGCAAGCTATAATGAATGATGGTTGATGAGTGATAGTTGATGGTTTTTGTATTTCGTAAGACGAACATTTTCAATTTACTACACATTTATATCATTCATCACTTATCATTCACCATTCATCATCCATTTGGCGAAGACATTATGAATTGGAAGTACGTAAAAATTGGCCTAACGGCGGTGTTGCTTTTGACGCTAATTATCCCAACTTTTCTGTATGTTAGAGCGGTTGATTGGTCTAGGCAGCATACTCAAAGAGTAGCCGCACTACCGTATTTTTCTAATTCTGCCACTAAAGGAGCATTTCGTCTAAAGGCGAATGATTTGGAATTTCGAGTTCGAGTCGCTGGTATACAGAACAAAGGCGCTGGCGTGATTCTATTACACGGTTTCCCCGAATCTTCCTTGATGTGGCAACCGCTTTTGGAGGAAGCCGCTTCCCAAGGCTACCGAGTTTTGGCCTTCGACCAACGTGGTTACAGCCCCAATGCTCGTCCTGAGAAGATAGCCGATTATCATATTGACTATTTGGTAGAGGACGTATTGTCGGTTGCCGACGCTGTAGGGTTTGATACCTTCCATTTAGTAGGGCACGATTGGGGCGCTGCGGTTGGTTGGAAAACGGTGCTAGATTTTCCCGAGCGGGTGCGTACTTGGACGGCGCTTTCTATTCCACATATTGGTCTTTTTTGGAAAAGTGTGCTTACCCATCCTGAACAAAAAAAGCGAAGCGCCTACATTCAAAAATTGCAAACGCCCTATCTGCCCGAAATTCTTTTCCATTTGAATCAACAAAAAGTAGTTGAAGGATTGCATGGTAAATGGAAAGAAACGGAAATAGCCGATTGTTTGGCCATTCAACGAGAACCTGCCGCTTTAACAGCAGCGTTAAATTGGTACCGAGCCGTTGACTTTGAAACGATTGGTACCGATACTACTTTTAAGTCTATTGTACAGCGACCGACACTGTACATTTGGGGAAGCGATGACCCTGTTATTGCTCCCGACATTATTCCACAGCAGGCTCCTTTGATTGGTGCTTCCTATAAAGAGTTAGAAATTGATGCGGGACATTCGTTGATGCAAGCTGCGCCTGAGTTAATTATAAAGGAGGTGTTGTTACATTTTAATTCCTTTTATTAAATTTCTTTTCTCTTTAGCCTTTCTTATTTTTGTGAAACGGTGAAACCAGTGTGTGAAGATTTTTAGCCCGTACTTACTACTATAGAGTCTCTATTTTGAAGTTTTCTGCTCTTTATACCAACAAATTAACAGTAATTTTCTACCTTACCGATAACAAAATATCAAAAATTATTTAAAATCAGCCTAAACAAAGCCGTTTCTGAGAAAACTTATTTCCTCTTGCCTAATCATCTATTATCGGCTTGCATATCATAGACGACTTCCCCACTAGCAACTTGTAAATCTATATCATGGCTTCAAAATATAAGTTTCGAGAACTAAAAATTTATAGCACTACTGAGTGGTTAACAGATAATAAAAAAAAGTATCGACAGGTTTTTGAAAGGCGTACCTCTTCATATATATACGCAGAATTATCTTTTCATAATAAACTGTTTGATGTTGAGGATTGGAAAGTAGAGGTAGAGTTGCGTTGTTTTCGAAGTGAGGCTAAAAGTATAGAACTATGTTCCTTACCGTTCAAAAGAAAAATTGAAAAAACAGACGATATTGCTTACATCCGAGAAGGATGGGGAAATAAACAAGAAGGTGCTTTTTGGAAAAAAGGAACTTATTTCTGGGAGGCTTACATTGATAAAGAACTAGTAGATACTAAATTCTTTTATATAGAAGAGCCCGAAGACAAGTCTAAACTACATCCTTATTTAGAAGTAGAATCTTTAAAATTATACGAAGGACCTTTTGACGACTTGTCAGAGGAAAAAAGGATGTACTATAAAAAATTTCATGGTGAAGAAACGCGATATGTTTATTTAGAAATTCTCCTTAGAAACATTAGCTTTTCAAGTAGTTGGATGGTGGAATTGTTTACAAGGTTTTATACTAGTGCAAAGGAACTTAAGGGAAAAGTTATTAGACTCCAGCAAGTAGAGGAAGGGACAGAATTTGTGAAAATCACAGCAGGTTGGGGCTCCAATGTAAAAGGTTCTTGGCGAAATTCAGTACTTTGTTGATTTAATATTCTTTGATGAGACAATTGCTAGTATGAGCTTTGAAGTTGGGGATGAATTTGAAGAAACTAAAAGTTTTGACTTTGAAAACTATA
This sequence comes from Bacteroidota bacterium, assembly GCA_039024375.1. Classification (GTDB taxonomy): domain Bacteria; phylum Bacteroidota; class Bacteroidia; order Chitinophagales; family Saprospiraceae; genus JAFMDF01. The sequence continues at coordinate 2,187 of JBCCQK010000262.1, read as the reverse complement.
CAAAACCTAAAGAGAATAGGAAAAGAGGAATTACGATATTTTCTATTCCAGAAAGCTTGAAAACAGGTTTCCAACAGTATATGCTGTTTTTCAAAGATTACGTTAAAACGGCGAAAGGAATAGATATTAAATTTGATGTAAAGCAGGTGCCAGACGGCCTAGAAATTGAAACGGAAAGTGAAGCACATCATGACCTCTTGCAAGAGTACTTTGAGGAATACATGGATTTCGCTAGAAAAAATTTTGTTGGTATCATCAATGTAGAAGGAAATCCTAAACCTGAGTCCATCGATATTCTCAGAATGAGATTAGAACAACAAGTTCATAATCTCAATATGGAAATGAAATTTAAAGACTTACAAATTAAATCACTGGAAGAACAAGTTACGGATAATAAAAAGGAGAAGTTTTTACTATTAGGAATGATAAGTAATACCTATAACGATAAGAATATACAAAAGATAAAGTTGTTGGATGGAAGTATGGGACTTAGTGATTTGAGAAATTCATGTAAAGCCCTAATTGGTAAAGATAAGCTGAAAGAGGTTTTTGAAGTCCTTCAAGAATATGCTAATGAAAATATGAATTCGGACTCGCAGAGTGATTTAATTGTATTAAATAATAGATGGGCCGAATTTAAAAGGAGTCAAATTAGAACGCCCATGAGCCTAGAGGAAAAGTCCAGAAATAAAGCAGGTATTGTGAATGGCCTCCTTAATTTTATAGAACTAATGTAATATAAAAACTTTTACTGAAACTCATAAGCCGCTACATCTACTCTTTTGGTAATTCGAATATACTCCATCGTCCGCCCAGGATAATTATTAGGAATATTCCCATTTGCGGACTTATACCAACTATCTTCTACCGTTGCCCAAATCATGTCATTGAGGCGCTGCTGCGTCTTTAAGTGGTAATCTTCTAAAACGTCAGATTTTACTTCCATAGAAGTGGCCTGCTTGTCTTGCAAAAGAACGACACATTGAGCGATGTAATTCGCCTGTGCCTCGCTCATGACGATAATGGAATTATGCCCTAAATTGGTATTTGGACCGTACATCATAAAAAAGTTGGGGAAGTGTTCCATACTCATGCCCAAATAGTTTTTTGGACCTTCTTTCCAGTAGTCTTTGATGGATTTTCCCGCTTTTCCACGAATATCCAAGCCTAATAAAAAAGGATTGGTTTTAAATCCCGTGGCATAGACCAAAATATCCACAGGTTGCTCTTGGCCGTCGTCCGCTACGACTCCCTTTGGTGTGATTCGTTGAACGCCACCCGTCGCTAATTCTACGTTCGGCCGTGCCAGGGCAGGGTAGTAGGTGTCAGAAAATAGAACCCTTTTGGCGCCCATTGGATAGTTGGGCGTTAGAGCTTCAATGGTATTGGGGTCTTTTATGTTCTCCTTGATATAACCGACCGTTTGTTTTTGGTAAATTTTTCTCAAAAGCCCATTACCTTTTTTCATTAAAAAAAACAGACCACCACCGAGTAGCCACAGTCGCAATCGATACATTTTTAGTAAAAAAGGAAAGGTAGCGACCAATTTTTTCTCCCAATTCTTATAGGCTCGGTCTTGTTTGGGTAGCATCCAATTGGCTGACCGTTGGAAAACGATTAATTTTTTAGCGGTTTTGGCAATCTCTGGAATGAACTGCACCGCACTTGCGGCATTTCCAATTACGCCAATCGTTTTTCCTGCTAAAGGTACGTCGTGATTCCATTGAGCAGAATGCCAGTTGGGACCTTCGAAAGTATCTTTTCCTGCAAAATTAGGGGTAGATGGATGGTGTAATTGGCCGATGGCGCTAATGACCGTTTGTGCAGTGTAATGCGTATTGTTTTTGGTAGTTACCTGCCAATTACTCTCAGATGTTTTCCACTCGGCGGCGGTAACTTCCTGCTCAAATTGAATATGTCGGTAGAGGTCATACTTTTGGGTGACGTGCTTAATGTATTCCAAAATTTGCGGCTGCATCGACCACTTGTATTCCCAATGTAGGTAAGGTTCAAAAGAAAAGCTGTACAGTGCCGAAGGGACATCGCATTCCGCCCCGGGATAGGTATTTTCCCGCCAAGTGCCTCCGACTTCTTTTGCTTTCTCGAGTATAACGAAATCGTGGATGCCTTTCTCTTTAAGTTGAATGGCCATTGCCAAACCCGAAAATCCCGTACCGATAATCAAAC
>JBCCQK010000261.1:0-11009 GCA_039024375.1 Bacteroidota bacterium | reverse complement strand
CCAGAATCCAGTAACCAGAATCCAGTAACCAGAATCCAGTAACCAGAATCCAGTAACCAGAATCCAGTAACCAGAATCCAGTAACCAGAATCCAGAATCCAGAATCCAGTAACCAGAATCCAGAATCCAGTAACCAGAATCCAGTAACAAAACTACCATTTAACTATCACAGAATCCTCTCAAGTTTCTATCCTTTTTCTAACAAAAAAAGACTATGGTAAAGATTGCACAACTCAGAGAGTTATGTCACTTATTCGATATTGCACAACTCGCACTTTTCACCATAGTGCCAACAAAAAAGGAAGCTACCTCGGTAGGCAACTCCCTCTTCACTGAAAAAATGCTATTTATTTTTATCGTAACTATTTACCACTCCACATTAGAAACACCTAAAAAGGGCAAAATTGTCAATACTACTGCTCGAAAAACTTTGTGGACTTTATGAACTATATGGGCTTTATGGTAAAAAATAGTGCTAAGTAGTTACTTTTTATCCCTTTTTTACTCCACCAAGGCAAAATCGCCCGTCAATTGCACCTGCCGCCCATCAATCATCTGTACTTCCACTCGATACAAGAAAACGGCGGGCTTCATTTTTTGTCGGTCAAAAAAGCCATCCCAACCTTGACTTGGGTCGTTGGGTTGGAAATTTTTTCGTCTAAAAACCGTTTCTCCCCAGCGATTATACACTTCTAACGAAAGGACATTTTGCACAATATCTCCTTTGGCAAAAACGGTAAATCGCTGATTATCCGCTTGATTACCAAAAGGTTTAAAGACGTTGGGAACGAAAATTTTGGGCGTTGCGTCCACGAATAATTGAAAAGAGGTCTGCGCTTCGCAACCGTTTTGGTCGATGATGGCTAATTCGTAATTGGTGGAAGTCATCGGTTTGGCGATGGGATTCAAACAGTCTTTGCAACTTAATCCTTCCGCATTGGACCACATCACTTCCGCTATTTGATTATCGGGAATATTTAAGACTGTTTCTATCGTCATGGAGTCACCAAGGTCAATCTGTTCTTCCGCCATTAGTTCTACCGTTAGTTCTTCGGGTTCAACGATGGTTACCGTTCTTTCCAATTCACAATCGTTGGCATCTTTGACCACCAAGCTGTAAGCCCCAGCCGTCAAGTAGGCAAAGCCACTTTCCGTAGTAAAACTGTTTCCTCCGTCCAAAGAATAGGTATAAGGGCCTTCTCCCCCTTCCACTTCGTAGATGATGGCCCGACCTTTATCTCCGTAGCATCGGGGTTGTTCGATGGCCATTTCCAAATCTGTGGGTCGTTCTTCGGTGATTAAAAAAGTAGTCTTTGCCGAACAGCCATTACGCGTATCTAAGACTTCTAATTGATACGTACCCGCCGAAGAAATAGTGGGCGAAACCACATCTGGTTTGGACACCAACTCCCCATCTTCCGTTGTCCAATCGAATAAAAAAGCATTGCCCGTACTGGATTGGCTACCATCCAAATTGATTTGTTCGGAAGAACAATTAAACACATCGGGCGCTGAAATTTGAGCGATAGGCGCTACCGTATCTAGTGCGACTCGAACCGTCTCTTTACCGACACAGCCATTCGATTCGTCCACAATAAAAAATTGATACGTCCCCGCCGCGCCAACAACGGGCCGCATGGGGTCGCTAGGGTCCAGTATCTCGCCACTCGACGTTTCCCAGCGGTAATTCATACTATTGCTTTGGGTAGAACTAGTTGCATCTAGCGTCACTTGGTCGTTTGCGCAAGTGATGTTTTCGGGACTTGCAATATTGACTTGTGGCCGATTAGCATCATCCATTATCCGTACTTCGTCGAACGATTCGCAGTTATTGACCGTATTCGTAACTTTCAGCAGGTAGGTTCCCGCTTCGTCGATGGTCGGCGTCAAGGTATTTTCGCCGTTGACAATGGCCCCATCTTCGGTACGCCAATCGTATAAGTAATTTCCTTCTGCCGCAACGGTTCCTGTAAGATTAATCTCCGTTTTATCGCAAGTAAAAATTTGTAAGTCCCCCGCATCAACTATGGGTTGTAAAGTGTCAATGGTCACAAAAGTCGAAACGGTCGTCTTACAGAAGTTATCCACATTTTCTACCGTAAGAATGTACTCGCCTGCTTGGTCAACTGACGGATTTAAAGTGTTTCTATTTTCCAAAAAGTTACCGTCCTGCGTCTCCCAAACTAGAACGTAATCCATGTTCTCATTTCCAATATCAGTAGAAATGGACACCCCTTTTCGAGTACAAGTGAGCGGCAACACTTCGTTTAAGGTTACTTCGGGCATTTCCGTATCTTCGATGACCGTAAATGTCTCAGCTAAACTACAACCGTTTTCGTTATTGGTAATGAGAAGGGTGTACTCACCCGCTGCATCCAATTCGGGAGACAAAACATCCGTTTGGGAGAGCAGGTTACCGTCTTCCGTTGTCCATTCTACTGTGTAATTAGCTAATGTTTCTACTAACTCTACATTAATCGTCTGTTGAGCGGTTGCACAATTAAGCACACCTAATTCATCAACGGAAATCTTGGGCTGCGCTCGGTCGGCCACTACCGATACTTTTTGAGTAGCCGTACATCCGTTCGAAACATCGGTTACTTCTAATTGGTACTCCCCCGCTTCGGTAACCACGGGCGCCAAACTGGACTGGAGGCGGTCAATAGTACCCACTACCGTTGTCCACTGGTACCCAAATTGGTCCCCTTCACTACTTCCGTCCCCCGAAAGAGTCAATTCGGCATTCGTACAACTCAAGATACCCTCCACCGAGGCGACGGCGGTTGGTTCGGCTAAGTCCGCTAGAACAGTTGCTTCGGCGATGGATTCACAGCCTTTTACATCCGTGATGGTCACTCGATAGGTGCCTCCTGCCACATTTTGTGGATTCTTCATGGCTCCCAAATCATTATTCCATTCGTAGAAATAGTTCGGCGTTCCACCACTTACATTCAGCGACAAATTCCCCCCGTTGGGATTGTAACAATTAACCATCCCTTCGACGTCGATGGATGATTCAATGGCTTCGGGCTGGGTCAGTGTAAAATCTTGAGTGACCAAACAGCCCAACTCGTTCCGAATGGCTACTTGATAATCCCCCGATTCGAGCCCTTCGATTCGTTTGTCGTCTCCCCCCGTGTTCCAATTGTAGGTAAACGTCTCTTCGTCGTCATCCAAAGTCATTTCGATAAAACCATCACTCGTATCGTGACATTTAGGGCTTTCGAAACGATAGGTTGGATTAATGTTTGACGCAATAATTTCTGCCGTTCCCGCCCCTTCGCCTTCGCAGCCCAAAGAAGTCATTTTAATCGCCTCGTAAGTACCCGCCGCTTGTTCGGGCAGGATGTAATTTTTATCGGTGATATTGGCAATATTTCTCGTTTCGCCATTGTATTCGTACTCCAAAGAATAAGGGCCACTACCCGTAAAATTGACTTCTATCTGCCCCGTTGGGTCGCCATTACAGACCAATACACCGCCACTCAACGTAGCGGTTTGGGGTTCCGTTTCGACGGTAACACTAGCAGTGGTCATCGTTCCACATTCGTCGGTAACCGACACCGTGAAAGTAGTTGTTTCTTCAATCGTTGGCGTTATCGTTGCCGATGTTGCGTCGTTGTCCCAAAGAAAGGTGTACCCGCCTACCCCACCTTCAATTTGAGGAGTTATGTTCACCTCCCCCCCAGGGCAAGTCGATAAATCGTCAAAAATAATATCGGGTTCTTCGGGTTCAATAATAGTTAATTGCGTAGCGATTCCTTCGCAAGTACAGGCCGATTCCAATTCAAAAATAATGGATTCGGGACCTTCTTTTTCACCGTCGGCGAAAATAGTTACGGGAACCCGAACGCTATCTTGACCCACAGGAATCGTTACGGGCGAGGGAATAGTGGAATAATCTACATTTGGCGTAGCCGTGCTTTCGTCCGATATATTAAAGGGAACTCTTTGCGGCCTAGTGCGGTCACTATCTTTAGTTCTTTTGAAGACAAAATAGGATTCTTGACAGGATTCATACACTAAGCTGCTATCGGGAAAAGTAGCGTTGGGAATATCCGTTGTCAACTCGGCGGGGTCTCCTAATTTAAAACTATTCGCTTTTAAAAATACCGCCGAATCGAATTTTTTATCGTTTACATCGGCCAACGCCAATTTGATGTGGTAAGTTTCGCAAGGAATAACGTCCACCGAGGCGGTTAGCACATCCGTAAATCCGTCGTATTCTAACTCTCTTCTCGCTACGGCGGGGGCAAATACTTCCCCTAACGAACAACTACCAAAAGCTCGTAAACCGGGCGTATTATTATTGTAATATTGTCGATTGTTTTGCCAATTGATATTATTGATAGACACGTACGTTTCAGAATTAGGTAATCTTGCAATGTTAATTCCATCGTTGGAAAAAGGGCCATCAATTCCGGGACCACTAATGAAAAAACCAAAAACGTCGTTGAAATTAGAATTGGAATAATCACAATATTCCTCGGAGGCCCAGACGTATTCGAAACTTACTTTATCGGAAGTTGGGGTAAAGTCAAACTCCAATACGGCCGCATCTTGGGTATTGGTGATAGTGGACCCGATAATCCGTAAGAGTGTGTTCAAGTCTTGGTCTCCTTTCGAATTGGGAAAACTAGTCGTTGTATTGGTTTCTTTGTTGGGCCCACTACAATTGGCAACATTTCCCGTCGCTAGGATGATTCCTTCTTCTACATTGATTACTTCTCCTTGCGAAAAAGTCCCTTTTGCCTGCGTAGCCCCCGTGTAAGTAATATTGTCCACGTCGTAGCAACCACCCGCCACAAACACATCTTTAATCAAAAATTCTTCGTCGATGCCACCTTGAGCTTGAATGACGTCGGCGCTTCGAGGTACAGCTTTTCGTTCGTTGGGGCAGGTGATGCACTGAATGGCCGTTAAAAACTGGCTACTGCTTTGATTCGGACACGGAATGTTTAGTTGTACCGTTTCGGTGGTCTTTGTCGCCACAAAATCGAGCATAAATTGTTGGGGAATCTCTCTCGATTTGGTAAACGGAATGTCCATCGTAACGGAGGGCAAGCAATCGTTGGGGTCTTCCACTAGAAACTGTACCAAATAGCTTTGCCCAATCGTCAATTGGTCAAAATGCAATTCGGAGGCAAAGCTATTTTGGTGGATTTCGTGGATTTGGTGGTCGGGAGTTAAGGTGTCGATAGAGGTTGCGGCGGTGGCTTGTTGGGTAAATATTCCTAAATGAAGGAATAGGAAAAGTAGGTAGGTGGTAGTGTGTCTTTCCATAAGTAAAGTTCGGTTGATGGTTGAGGAATAAGGTAAATTAAGCATCTACCTCACACCTAAATAGCATTTTCGAATTGTGAAGATAGGAGACAATGTGTACCTTTCGGGCTTGATTGATTCTCAAAAACTGCTAAATTTTATACATATAGCTTTTTTTTAATCTAAAACAGTATGAATTCGTTCCTAAAACTGGAAAATGCGACCTTCGCCCACGCCCAAAAAACCTTTTTTCAGCAATTTAGTTGGACGCTCCAAACGGGTCAGAACTGGATTATCACAGGCCCAATTGGTAGCGGAAAGACCAGTCTCGTGCAGGCCCTTTCGGGAAAATATTTTCTAAAGAAAGGAACCTTATCCTACCCTCAGTTGGAAGCCGAGTCCGCTCCCAATCGGTTGACTTTTGAAGAACGAAAACGGGCCATCAAGGTCGTCTCTTTTAAAGATGACTCTAGAGTGTTTGACCCCCACTCGTTTTTTTATTCACAGCGTTTTAACTCCTTTGCGGCCGACGGGACGGTAACGGTTTGGGAATATTTAATGGAAAGCGGTTTTTCGGAGTACGAAAAAGAACACGTGGACCTCATCAAGCGAACGGGCGTTTTCGAACTCTTGGATAGAGAGCGCATCAAATTGTCCAGCGGACAATCCCGCAAACTACTGATTACCAAAGCTATACTCCAAAAACCTAGGCTACTCATTATTGATAATCCGTATATGGGGCTAGACGGAGCGAGTCGGGTGGTTTTCAATGAATTATTGGACCAACTCGTTCAAGAAGAAGGTATTCAACTAATTTTGGCGGGGCAATACGACGTTTTACCCAATTGTATTTCGCACGAATTGGCCTTAGATAATTTTCAAAAAATGTACGAAGGGCCACTGCGAGAACAACCTTCAGCAACCATCCATCAACCCAAACAACCCACTTACGGCAAGCACTTAACACTTTTATCTCCAGAGGAACTGGCCAACGAGAAAGCTGCTTTTTTAAAAAAAGAACAAACAGTATTGCTAAAAGAAATCAAATCTTATTTTGAAAAACCCAGCCATTCGGGTCATTGGACGCACATCTTTTCTTTAAAAAATACGAGCGTTGCTTACTTTGGAAAGAAAGTGTTGGACAACATCAATTGGACGGTTCAACCAGGGGAAAAATGGGTACTTTTTGGCAAGAATGGTTCGGGTAAATCTACTTTATTATCCCTACTCTTCGGCGACCACCCGCAGGCCTATGCTAACGAAATTTACCTGTTCGACCAAAAACGGGGCGTCGGCCAGAATATTTGGGACATTAAAAAGCGCACGGGGTTCACTTCTTCAGAATTACACTATTTTTTTAATGCCAAATTGACTGCCGAAGAAGCAATTATCACGGGGTTGTTCGACCACGTTTATTTGAAAAGAAAACCGACGGCGGCCGAACAACAATTGGTCGATTTGCTGCTCGCTTACTTTAATCTAACGCATTTAAAAAGTCGCTATTTTCAGCAATTATCAACGGGCGAACAAAGAATCGTACTGCTCATTCGGGCGCTCATCAAAAATCCACCGTTGATTCTGTTGGACGAACCGTTTCAAGGCTTCGACTTAGCGACCATCGAATCGGCTAAACTTTTATTAGAAACAATTTTAAGTGACCAGCATACGCTGGTTTTTATTACGCATTACGAGCGGGAGATTCCTGAGAATGTTGCTATGCGTTTTGATTTGTAAAACTGAATATAAAATGACCCAAATAAATTTCACCACTGCTCTTTGGCACCAATCTGACCAAACATCCGTCCTCAAAAAAGCGCCTTTTCACACCAACGAAAAGGATACCGTCACCGTCAAAAGCCTTTATTCGCTCATCAGCACGGGAACAGAACGCTTAGTAGCAACGGGAAAAGTACCCAAAGAATTGCACGAGACGATGCAGGTCCAAGCGATGGAAGGCGACTTCTCTTTTCCCGTTAAATACGGTTATTCGGTGGTTGGCGAAGTCTTGAGCGAAGGAAATTTGCAAGGCCAACGTGTCCATTTAATGCACCCGCATCAAGATTATTTGAGCGTTTCGCCTACTATTTTAAGTGTAGTACCAAAAGAAGTCCCGCCCAAAAGAGCAAGTTTGGCGAGTAATGTGGAAACCGCTTTAAATGCCGTTTGGGATAGCCAAGTTAGCGTGGGCGACCGAGTAGTTGTGGTTGGATTTGGCATGATTGGCGGTCTAGTGGCGAGGGTATTATCGCTTTTACCCGCCGTAGAAGTATTTGTATGCGAACAAAACCCTTTTCGGGCGGCTCTAGCAAAAGAAATGGGCTTTTCCGTAGCAACGGAAGCACCGCAAAACTGTGACGTGAGTTTCCATACGACCAGTTCCGCCGAAGGGCTACAAGCAGCTATCGAAGCAGTGGGGATGGAAGGAAAAATTGTAGAATTGAGTTGGTACGGAACTAGAGAAGTTTCTCTACAATTAGGCGGTAGTTTTCACCAGCAACGTAAACAAATCATCAGTTCGCAAGTTGGGCAAATTCCTAGTAATAAATCGGCTCGGTGGGACTATGGACGCCGCAAAAAAGTCGTGTGGAAACTACTCAAAAATCCATTGTTTGATGCACATATAACTCACGAAGTTCCCTTCCCAAAAAGCCCCATCTTTTTCCAAAAACTACGAACGGGAGGTTTGGAAAAAGATGGGCTAGGTTGGGTGATTCGATATTAACGACTAGTGATATAATCACCGTCAGTATCCGTCGGCATGGGTTCTCTTCCTTTCAGAGGCATCGCCATTTTCAACATTCTATTGGTATTGATAATTTCGTAGAAGCTATCCAAATAAGCGATAACGTTTTGTTTCGCTACTCGATTCATAAAATCAAAGTTCTCCACTGTTCTGTAGATTTGCTTTTTTCGGTCGTTAAATAATTGAACCATTTCGGCTCGTTCTTCTTTGCTTTCAAAGCGCCCCATGAAGGCTCGCTGGCGTACGCTTTCCAATTGGAGGTCCCGGTCGGGAGCAGCATATTTCGCAAAGACTAAACCCGAAGCGTCAAAATCGTAAGGAATGGGAAGTAGTTCTCCACTATTCAATGCGACAAACTTAACGTTCCGCATAAAGGGCAAGCGCCAATCTTCGTTGCCAATCATAAATTGGAAAGTGGCAAAAATATTCATCGTTTCGGTGTCAAATTGTTCCATTTCTTTACCGAAACCTTCGACTTCTTTTCCTCCTAATCGCTCGGCTAATTCGTCAATATCTTCGATTAAAAAAGCGTATTTTTCCAAAACGGTAGCACTCTCGGAATCTTGATAATTGATACGTACCAACTGTACTTTCAAACTACTGTTAGTCAATTCGTTGTACATCTTGTAGGCCAAAAACTCTTCCAAAACGTTTTGTAGAGCAGACGTACCTTCCGTACAGTGTGTGACCAATTTTAACGATTTGTGGCTGCCACTGATACCGTAAGCCGCTAGTTCTTCCTTGTCAAATTTTATTTTCAAAGGAGGAAAGTCGCAATATTTTCTTCTAGAGCGTCCCCTAGCCTTTACCTTTATATTGGTCTGAATATTCTGTCCTGTGACAGAAAGGTAAGTAAGTTGTGCTGGCAAATACTTATTCGTTTTCTTATGAAAAAGAACCGAATCTAAGTTAACCTTTAAGTTGATGGTAATTAATTCGTCGGCGGATAACGTTTGAAAGATAGTATTCGCCTTCTGAGGAACGCTGCTCTTTGTAGTAAGATTGTTAGCTAAAACAGAGGACTTGCCACCAAAGAAAAACAAGCAACAAAAACACAAGATATTTAAAAGGGTCTGGTTCATTTTAGTTAATTTTTAAGCGGTTCTAGGTGAAAAATGACTCGTTTAAAGCTGTCCTCCTCGGAATATTCTGATTGAAACCCATAGAAGTTCCACTTAGATTGGGGACAATCTATGCTCAATAGCAGTAATAAATCCGACGAAAGTGTTTGGTTGTTTCTGTTTACATTCGAGTAATTAAATAGGATAAATTTTAAAAGCGACTTTAGTATTTTCGACAAACAAACGGCATTAAATTGAATCGTCGCCTTTATTTTTAAAGACCGTTGATTTTGCCGTAGGTTGCATCTTTTAAATCTTTTTTGGATAAAAGATGAAAACTTATCTATTCATCAAATCAAAAATCAAATCGTTCCATTCATAACTTTTCATAACATTTTAATTTTATCAGATTACTAAAAAAAAGCCGTTTGTCTGATTGCTTATACTATTCCAATCGGCGTGCCAATTTTACAAATAACTCACTATCAATTACTTACAAGCATTTCTTAAAATTATTAACAAAAATAGTTGTCCGATTTTGGACGCCTTTGTTCATTTATGGACGAAATCGAAGGTCAAAAAAATTTTTACTTTTGTCTTTTTACAACTATTCATAATTATGGAATCATTGCTCTACACGGCTACTCCCACCAGAGAATACACCACCATTATGCTATCGCTGCTCTTAACGGTAGCCCTATTGGTCTTTGTTTTTCTTCTGAGTACGGATAAACTCAAAAATATTAAAGGAGCCTATCGGCAAATTGGGCAATTATTGGGTGGACTCTTAGGACTAATTGCTTTGGTAACTACCCTATTTTCGGTATGGAATGCCTACACTATTCAACCAGTGAGGCTGTATGAAACATACATGGAAAGTTTCCACGGCAAGACTCTCTATAAGGACATCAAAAGAGCAGGTATTTTTAACGATAAAGAGCGGTCTTTCATCAATTCACAAGTAACGATTCGGGAAGATAATATTCTTGCGGTAGAAAAGCGAGATAAATCAGTGATACTGTTTGCCGACGATAATTACGATTTGGAGCCGTTAATCAAAAAAATTCAAGAGCGATTAGCTGATAAGTGAAACTTATAAGTTAATCTATGCCAGTTTAAATTTTAGACTTCACTAAGGTTCGTTCACAACCGAACAAATCCTTCTAAAAATTCTTTTTTCCGATTACGAGAAACGGCCAGTTCTTCGCCGTTACTCATACGTACACAGTTGTAGCCATTGTTGATGAAGTGCCGAGTGTGGTCAAGATTAATTAGGTGAGAATGATGAATACGTACAAAGCGGTGGTCGTCTAATGTATTTTTTACTTCTTTTAGATTTTTCGAAACGGTTAACTTACCGCCACCTTCCAAATAGATATTGGTATAGGCACCGTCGGACAAGCAGTACATAATGGCAGAACGTTTGATGAACGTCAACCCTGTGTTGGTGGTGACGGCAATAAATTCCTTTTGCATGGGGCCTTGCTTTTTTGACTAACTCATTTTGTTTTCTCTAGTGGACTACATCAAGATGTTTGAGGGGAAATCAATTGGATGAAATAGTTGGATTTAGGTGCTATACAGGTTGCATTTAGCGCATTATAAGGCGTGTGAAATATCAACAAAACAATAATAAGGTTTAATTCTTTAGATTTTTTGGAATTTTTGATTATTTTCTCGCTATATTTTGATAGTATAGACTAGCTAATTCTAACTGTAAAAAATTGATTACCAAATAGATAGGAGTATTGAAAAATCATAAAAAAACTATTGAAAAAACTAAATTAATTAAGCTATTGAGTTCGTTTTCGTCGCTCGAATGGAAACGATTCGGCCGTTTTATTCAGTCACCGTACCATAATACCAACGAACAGATTGTAGCGCTTTATTTCTATTTAAAAAAAGCGGCACCATTTGATAACCCTGAATTATTAGAACAAATT
>JBCCQK010000260.1:0-11045 GCA_039024375.1 Bacteroidota bacterium | reverse complement strand
CGCAAAATGACGAGGTTATTTTTTCAATTAGCTAGGCAAAATTATTCAGCATAGCCCAGCTACGTTGGAAAATTTTAACGACGCTAATTGGAAAAAGAAGCCGTCAGATGTGTAGGTTATTTATTTCGTCATCCCTTAATAGTAATAAACTTGATGTCAAGTTCTTGAATAGCATCTACTATCAATGGGGATTTTATTAAGCGATTATGAGTAACATTAGTAATGGCAAGGTATAACTTAGTAAATCTGCCAAGTTTGTCGAGAAATAAGCGATAACACAAGTACTGACCAAGCGCTGAATAAAAATCATCTAAAACGTAGAGGTTTCGAAAACTCTTGATTTCAATGGCAATCGTTTCGTTTTCTTTTTCAGCTAATAGGAACTTTGATGCTTCTAAATCCACCATTAACCTTACCCCTCTTGACTTTAGTGTTAAAGGGTCTTTCGTAATTTTCCAACCATCGTTCTTTAAAGCATTTCTTACTGCGTAATGTATTTTATCTTTTGCCATTTAGTTCAAGATGTATTTTCTCATAGTTTTATCCATACAAATATAAGCATTTCATCGTAAAACATTGTAGATGGTATCATATCCAAGACTACTTACTGACCGAAAAATAATTTGTCAATCCAAAACATGAATATTCATGAGATGTCTTACAGTGGCGTGTCACTATGTACTTACCTTCAACAAACTGTCTAAAATTATCAAAACGCCAAATTCATTTTCCTTCCTCCAATATTTCCACTTTTTTAGCTGTTAAATACGCAACTCATACCCCATCACCAATTACCGATTCACCCAATGAGATGTATCATTTATTGTTGCCTATTAATATTCGCCAACCTACTTTTGGCGCAAGCCCCTCCTTCGAAACTAAGCGATTTAGAACAGCAGTTAACGACTATTGAAAAAGAAAAAGCGGAACTACTCCACGAAATCGAACTGGCTCAATTGGCCTTATTGCATCAAGATTTGGTTGCTAATGGCTTACCGAAAGTCCACTCGGACGAGACGGTTATTCACCACCAAGCATTTTCGCTGGTTTACAGCGAAGCGCACGAACAAGCCAAATGGGTAGCGCACGTCATTTCTCCCAAAATAGTCAACGGAAGTGTCACTAGAACCAACGATTTTCGAATAGACCCACTCGTAGCAACCGAGACGGCAGTGGAAGAAGATTATTTTATACGAATCGAAAAGGACGGTCAAACGGAGTACGACGGCTTCGGTTGGGACCGAGGTCACTTAGCGCCATCGGCCGATTTTCGTTGGTCAAAAATTGCCCTGTCCGAATCTTATTTTTACTCCAACATGTCGCCCCAAGTTCCAGCCTTCAATCGGGATAGCTGGGCAAAAGTGGAGAATCTATTGCGCGCCTACGTCTATGCACAGGAAGTGCCACTATACGTTGTTACGGGAGGCTTATTGACCGAAGATTTGTCCGTTATTGAAAGAAGCATTAATAAAGTTTCCATCCCAAATTACTTTTGGAAAGTAGCCGTTGACTTACAAAACAAAAAGGGAATTGCCTTCTTGCTGCCCAATGCCAAAGCGGACTATCCAACCGAATATTGCGTCAAGTCTATCGACGAAATTGAACAGTTGACGGGCATTGATTTTTACGCTTCGTTGGAAGATGAATTAGAAAAATCGTTGGAAAGCCAGAAAATAGCGAGCGATTGGATAATCGAAGTTGCCAAAGGAGATGTCCCACCGTTAGATTATAGTTTGATGCCCGCCAAACATTTCAATACTGTGATGGGAAGCCGGCAAATCGGTAAAAAGAAAGGCGTACACATTTGTGGAAAAGTCGTTCGGTCTCGCACTACTAGAAAAGGCAACGTAATGTTCAACTTGGACAAAGCTTATCCCAACGAAATTTTTAACGTTTTTATTAAAAAAGATGACTTAATCCATTTCGAAAATAATCCCATTGCGACTTATACGAACCAAGAAATTTGTGCTTTCGGTGAGGTGGGAAAAATTGGTCGAACGCCCACCGTTTACGTAGCCGATGGCAAAAAAATCAAGCTATTTCTTCCGTAGTTGTAGCTTAGAGTAGGTTTAAATTTTCAACTGTCTTTAATTTAAATCAATGATTTGTAACTACTATGAAATTATTGATGGTCTGATTGTCAGATGGCTTGATGGCTTTCACGTAACGTTGACCATCAGACAATCAAACCATTAGACAATCTAACTGATTTCTGTAGATAATTATGAATCTTACAAACTGAACAAAATTATTTTTAAACATACTCTTAGGCTACTGGTTGCCTCTCGCCTTTACCAATAGCAGATAGCTCGCTATACCAAAGCTGGGTCAAATAAATTGATAATCCTAGCAGTAAAATAACTGTAATCATCGACCCTTCCAAGCCAAAGTCGCCGCCCGTCAGCCAGTCGCTTCCCGTTTGTTCGATGCGCAAAATACTAGCTACTTGGTAGCCACAGACGCCGAAGCCAAGTACATTTCCTTGAAAATAATTCCATATCCAATGAAGGCCAAAGGGCGTATAAATTTCTTGATTTTTAAAAAATAATAAGCCCATCAAATACCCGCCCAGAAAAATATTCGCAAAGCTAATCCACGTAAAATGCGCATTGCCAATGTGCAAGGCCGCAAAGGCTAACGAGGAAACGATTAGCGCTACCAAAAAGTGAAATTCCCAAGCAATGAGTGGAATCATATAACCCCGAAACAACAGTTCTTCAACTAAAGCAGCCAGAAAAAAGAGCAGTAAAAAGCCCAATAAATCTAATGGTTGAAACGCAACATCAGTTATCTTGACGCCGCCTAATAACCATAATAGTAGAAAAGAAATACTCAAAAGAACAATGGCATATAAGGCGCCTTTGACCAGTCGCTGTACAATTTTGTTGCTAGTAAAACCGACTGTGCTAAAGGGACGCCTGTCCAAGACGACTCTAAAAAAATAAATGACCAGAAAAGTACCTGCCAATACCCCCGAATAAATCCAACTAGTTGCTTGCCAATTACTCACATCGCTCACCATTAAGTCTTCAGAGCTTACACTATCTGATAAAAGCGTCATACCAAAGCCAAAAAGACTCGTCATAATAGCCCACGCTAAGCCACATCCAATTATCTTAGCCACGATGATAAACGCAGCAATCCATCGTGGTTGTTTTTGAGGGATTGGTGGCGTTGGTGTTGTTTCTAGTAATTCTTCCATGTTTTAATTTTGAAGAAAATGTAGGCAATTTTTGTCGAATTAAAAAATGAACGCTTTTAACTATCTTTGTGTCCGATTTACTCCTAATAAACCCTATTCATCCTATAAGCCTTATTAACCCTATAAACCTTATCCACCTCCTAAACCTTATTTACCCACAAATTTTCCTACGAATATGACCACCACTTTCCTAAAAAAGCTCGGCTTAAAAAAATACAACGCAGGTACTTCAACGGGTGTAAAATCCTCCAAATCTAATAAATTTATCAAATCCTTTTCCCCCGTGGACGGTGAACTAATCGGCGCCGTTAGTATTACGACCCAAGCCGAATATAACCAAGTGATTGAAACCGCCCAAGCAGCCTATAAAACTTGGCGGGTAATGCCCGCACCCAAACGAGGAGAAATCGTTCGACAATATGGCGAAGCACTACGGACGAACAAAGAAGCCTTGGGCCAATTGGTGTCCTACGAAATGGGCAAAAGCCTACAAGAAGGGTGGGGCGAAGTGCAAGAAATGATTGATATCTGCGACTTTGCCGTCGGTTTATCTCGGCAATTATACGGGCTAACGATGCACTCAGAACGGCCCGGGCACCGAATGTACGAACAGTGGCATCCTTTAGGAATCGTCGGTATTATTTCTGCGTTTAACTTTCCCGTTGCCGTATGGTCTTGGAACTCGATGATTGCTCTGGTTTGTGGAGACGTTTGCGTATGGAAACCCTCGGAAAAAGCACC
Organism: Bacteroidota bacterium; assembly: GCA_039024375.1. Taxonomy (GTDB): domain Bacteria; phylum Bacteroidota; class Bacteroidia; order Chitinophagales; family Saprospiraceae; genus JAFMDF01. The sequence goes on along the minus strand of JBCCQK010000260.1, from coordinate 7,102 downwards.
GCTTTGTGCCGTTGCTTGTCAAAATATTTTTCAAAAAGTCTTAAAAGACAACGATTTACCCGAAGGAGTTAGCTGCTTGATTAACGGCGACTATAAAGTGGGAGAATACTTGACAAAAGACGAACGAGTACCATTGATTTCTGCCACAGGTAGCACCCGTATGGGGAAAATTGTAGGCGCAACCGTTGCTAGTAGAATGGGGAAATCCTTACTGGAATTGGGCGGCAATAACGCTATTATCATCACCCCGAACGCCGACTTGGACGTCGTTTTGGTCGGTGCCGTTTTTGGAGCGGTTGGCACTTGCGGTCAACGCTGCACTTCTACTCGTCGCCTAATCATCCACGAATCTATTTTCGAAGAAGTTAAACAAAAATTGGCCAAAGCCTACCAACAAATCCGTATCGGTAATCCATTGGATGAGGCCAACCACGTTGGACCATTGATTGACCAAGAGGCCGTTCAAAAATATACGAATGCGATTGCCGCCGTTTGGGAACAGGGCGGTTCGATGGTCGTTGACGGAGGGGTTTTGGAAGGAAAGGAATATACGAGTGGTTGCTACGTCAAACCCTGCATCGCTGAAATTGCGGCCAATGCGCCTATCGTCAAAACCGAAACTTTTGCCCCGATTCTTTATTTATTGAAATACAGAGACTTAGACGAAGCGATTGTAATTCAAAATGACGTGCCCCAAGGTTTATCGTCGGCCATTATGACCAATGACTTGCGAGAAGCGGAGCAATTCCTGTCCGTTGCGGGGTCCGATTGTGGCATTGCTAATGTGAATATTGGTACGTCGGGCGCCGAAATTGGTGGTGCTTTTGGCGGAGAAAAAGAAACGGGTGGCGGTCGAGAAAGCGGCTCGGATGCCTGGAAAGCCTACATGCGACGGCAGACGAATACAATTAATTACAGCACGACCGTTCCACTGGCGCAAGGCATTAAATTTGACTTGTAAATTTCAGTAGTGTACGACTAAAATAGGGTAGCCTTAAAATTACCCCGTAGCGGGAAGTTACGGGGTAATAAGTGCCACTATCATGATTTTAGCCTCGTTATTCAACCACCCTACTTTACTCGAACAATTCCTAAATTTCTACACGGGCGTAAAGAACTCTAAGAGCGCCTCCTTAGTCGTTTCTGACCGCTGAATATCCTTGACCACCTGCCCGTGGTCAAGAATAATAATCCGTGTACAAACCTCGGCGATGTGGTTCAAATCGTGGCTACTAATCAAAAAAGTACGATTGTCACTGTACTGATTAATTAGTCCTCTTACTCGTAATTGTGTAGAAGGGTCTAAGTTGGAAAAAGGTTCGTCCCAAATCACCAATTCGGGGTCACCAATTAGGGCAGAAACTAAGCCCACTTTCTTCTGATTACCTTTGGACAAGTCTCGAATATACTTTTTCTTACCCGTGATTTCGCCGTTAAAGACCTCTTCAAATCGACTGACGAAGTCCTTGGTAGCAACGGGTGACAGGTTGTGCAATTTTCCGATATATTCAAAATATTCGTCCGCCGTTAGAAAGCCAATCAAAAAGCCTTCGTCAAGGAAAGCGGCGGTGTATTTTTTCCAATGTTCGCTCTTACTAACGTCTTCTCCCTTCGACGTGACCGTTCCTTTGGTTGCTTCAATTAAGTCTAAAATTAAACTAAACAGCGTCGTTTTACCCGCTCCATTATTCCCTACTAGACCGATGATTTCTCCTTTTTGGATAGACAATTCTGGAATATTTAGGACTTCTATTTTGTTGTAGAACTTTCGGATATTATTGATTTCAAGCATTATTTATGATTGAGGTTGTTATGACTTATTAATAAAACCACGAAGTGGTTAAACTTGAATAACTCCGTAACCTATCCCGTATTTTAATCGAGATGAAATGCGGAGGATGAAAAACTACTGCGTTTTCCGAAAAGCAGCGGCCAACTTGTACCGATTTTCTTTAAAATTATCAACGATGGCGTCCAAAATCTGTCGATTAAAAAGGAGTCCAAGTAAGCCCGTACCTCCAACGGCGACTAGCCCACCTACCTTCCCTCCAGCTTCGTACCCTAGGAAAAAAATCACACAAGGAACGGCGATTAGGGGAATCCCAATCAAAAAATGAGCGGCGCCAAAACCGTCCATACTAAAAGCCCCACCAGCATTCGGGTCAATGCGCAAAGAGTTGTAACTCGCTAAATACATGTAACCAAAAACGGATATCGTTGCATTGAAAAGCAACATCGCCAGAGCGTACAGCGGGACCAGTGGGAATAGGAAAAAATAGGGTAAAGTCAAAACGTAAGAAAAAACGCAACTCAAGGCCAGTATATAATATTTGGCTTTGAACAAATCTTTTACCGTATTTCCTCTGGACATTAATAGGTCGAAGTGCAAACTATTCCAAGAAAGCATCAACTGACCGTGATTGAAGGCAATCATGCCCGTTAGCGCAAGGCCTACTAATAGCATGACATAGGGGCTATCCGAATAATCTTTTTGATAGTCTAAAAAAAAGAGTGGATAAATCACTAAAACAAAACTCGCAAGGACGTAGGCTCTCGCTCGCTTCGAGCGCATCATAAGTTTTAGTTCCAAATCCATCAATTTACCTGCTTCGCCAAAACGGTCGAACCAGCCAAAAGATAAATTGGCTCCTAGCAATTGCTTTTCACTTTTGGTATTTTCTAAATAAAGTTGTTTTTTGAAAAATTGAAATAGGATGCCGTACAGTAAAGCTGCTAAAGCGAGTGGAATAGCACTCAAAAGCGGCTGCGCTATTACGGCACTGATGCTATTTTTTAAAATGTCAAAAAGAGAGAAGTATCCTTGATAGTCCAGAAAAAAGACGACGAATATAGAGACGATAATGGCCCCCGACCAGCCGCCTTTCAAGGACATGTTTTTAGTAATCCCAAAAGCTAGAAAATTATTGAGTAAAATCATCCCAAGAGAAAAAAGGATAAAACCGACCGCTTTTTCGGGATAATTTGGAAATATTTCAATAAAAATGAAGGGAATAAAAAAGAATAGGGGTAGAAAGTTAAAAAAATTCAACATCGACCGATTCAATAAATATTGAACGATTTGACTTCGTTTAATCGGTAAAGCCATGTAAGGTTTAATGGCCAGAACGGGAAATTTTTGTAGAAAGAATCGACTGATTAAATCCGACAAAAAGTAAAAACCTAGAAACCCACAAACGGCCATGAAGAAGTCTTCTTGCGGCATTTCGTCTTCTACTACTTTGCGAAGAATAAAGGGCAGCATAAGCATGATAACTAAGAAATACAAACCGAACAGTCCCAATACAACTGTTTGAATGACGTTTTGGGTAAGCGTCGGAGACCGCCTAAATTGTAGCCAAGCGTGTTTTAAAAACTGGGTGCGCATATTTGTCAATTTAATGAAAGCTAATAGCTTTAACAAACAATTTTGGAAACGGTTTCTGGTTAGTTCGAAATTGTTGATTTCAATAGACCACCAACTCCTTTCAATCGATAAAGGACTTATTCCTCGCTCTTCTTCACTTCCTTATCAATTGACTTTCTTGGCAGCTTTTTGTCTCGCTGGTGGGTGTGTCAAACAAAAGACGCAATGACGGTTGCCGCCTGCTCAAAATCTTGCCGTCGGCTCCCACGGCGAAGCCTTTATTGTCATCTAGAAAAAAGACGCTGTTAAGCGTGTTGATAATCCTAGAGGATTGCTCAGACCAGTTGCTCCCCCTCATCGGTTTACTGAAAGATAAAGATTTTTCGAAGGCGATTACTGCCCAACAATTATCCAATTATCTATACCACTAAGTAGAAATATTTGGGTATTACGTCTGTAGGAAGGAGGTCTGTACCATCAATAAAAAACGCATGGCTTTTGAGGCGAGGCTGGACAGCGAAGGATATTCCTTAAATCAAAGAAGGCTACCCAAAACAAATATGGATAGCCTTTCGTAAAATACTTTGAAATGATTATTTCGGTTTATTGATTAGATGCTTTCTAAAGGATTTAGATATGTTTTAAAATCAAGTTCAAACCCTCTTATTTAATCATCATGATGGGAAATATACCTTCCATCATTAACCACAATTACTTTTTGAACTAATCTTTCTCGAGAACTTTGCAAAATTACGTAATGCATTCCCCCGTAAAGTTGATTTGCCTCTAATTTCACATAGTAATCCCCTTCCGGGTAATTTTCTTGTTTTAATACTTCTTTCACCAAACGACCTGATTGGTCAAATACAGCAATGGATACTACATCCTCTTTGGGCAATCGGAAATATACCTGCGCTACTTGGGTAAAGGGATTGGGTTGGACTTTTAAAGTCAACGCCTCCGTTTCTATCGGCTGGGGAATGGCGATGAAGGATTGCCCTACTAGCTCATTTTCTTCAATGATATTCTGAGGAATCACACAAGCTTCAATGGTCGCCAAGAACGAACTCCCTAAACTAGCATGAAAACCTGGCTGCAGCAGAATAGACTCACCTGCTTTAAAAGTGATATCTCCATCCGAAGGGACATCCCCATCTGACTTGATGACAAAAGCAGCTTGGTAAGTACCAGACTCAATGGGTGCTCCGAATATATTCATTATCTCAGAAGTATCATTACATAAACCGACACAATCGGGGATATTATCTCCATCAATATCTGAATCATCAATCATTATGGAAGCGGTATCAGAAAAGACAACCGCACATGTTCCACTTTGTACAATGGCTCTAAAGAAACTGGTTTCATTCACAGTCACCATCGTAAGGATATTATTTGTGTTTTCAATATTGACGGGATTGGAGAAAGTTTCATCGGTAGCAGATTGCCAACCTAGAATGCCCCCTACTTCCCCACTCAGGGTCAAGATATTGGAATTGTATTGCTGACAAACAATAGCTGAGCCATCAATAGTACCACCAACACTGAGGGGATTTACTGTCAGGGTGAGTCGAATAATGGAATCACAACCGGTGGAAGCAGCCATTAAAGTATCTAGGTAAATCCCATTTGTATTCAAGTCTTGATTGTTAAATGAATAGGTTTGATTAATACAAATAGTATCCACTAGTTCAGAGGTATCAATGGGGTTGACAGTCAAAGTCAAACGAATAATAGAATCACAACCAGTGGAATTAGCCATTAGTGTATCCAGATAAACCCCAGCCACATCCAGTTCTTGCTCATTAAAAGTGAAGGGTTCATTTTGGCAAATGGCCTGTGCTCGTTCACTGGTATCAATGGGATTGACGGTTAGCATAACAACATCGGAAGTATCAGTACAAGCAATGGTTCCTACTGTTTCGATAATAATGACCCGATAAAGGAAGGTATTTTTGCTAGTGGCTACATTTGTCAAATTTAAAGTATCCGTACTCGTTCCATTAAATGGAGCGGTATCACTAATGTTTGAAAAATTGGTTCCATCTGTTGATTCTTGCCATTGATAAGATAAAACACCCCCATCGTTTTCGGTTGCTACTACTTCAAAAAAGGTATTTTCATTTTCACAAATAATAATAGAACTAGGCTGGGTATTGATTACAGGTTTAGAAAATACTTGAAGCGTAGCGGCATTAGAAGTGTCAATACACTCAACGGTTCCTGTAGTTTCAGTGACAATGAGGCGATATTGATGGGCATCATGAGTAGTTTGGACGTCCGCTAGGTTTAAAGTGGTAGTGGTACTATTAGAAAAAATACCTCCGTCGATTATATCATTAAAAGAAGTACCATTATTCATAGACTCTTGCCATTGATAGGTCAATATACCTGATTCCCCATTAGTTCCAGTAGCCATAAAGCTAGCATCTTTCCCTATACAAGTAGTATCAGGACTGGGGTGGTTGTTGCTATTCGGTGGAGTCAGAACCGTTATTATTACTTTAGCAGTATCCACACAATCAACCGTGCGAACGCTATCTCTAATAAAATAAGTAGTAGTTGTACTAGGCGTCACAATATTTTGATTCGTCCAATTGCCAAAAATGGTAGAATAATTAACCGTATCATTAAAACTCCCGTTGACCATAGTATCCAAATCAATACTTTGCCCAAGGCAAATACTAATATTTTTGCCCGTTATATGATTTTCAAGACAATCATCATCCAGTATCCCCCCTTTTGCAAAATTAGGGGCTCCCAATTCATAGAGTATTTGTGCTGCAATATTTACTTGTACTGTATCATCTTCTTCCACGATTAAATCTCCTGTAGGAGAAACCACTAAGTCTATTGTCATCACATTTGCGGGGAAAGTAATGGAGCCAGTCTTCGTTCCTGAATCGTAGGTTACATTACCTGTACCGCCCGTAATAATCGTAAAATCATCGGTCGTGGCCGTACCGTTAACATTAAAATTAACCGTTAGGTCATTACCAATATCCCCTTCAATTCGGTTAAATTGATAGATAAGGTTGGTTCCGTCATTTTCATTTATACTAGCAGGATTAACACTTAATGTGATGATAGGCAAAGGGGAAAGGTGGAAAGAACCAATCGGAGTAGAGCCAGTTCTGGCATTGCCACAAATATCTACACTTGGAATATTTCCTCCAGGTGGTGTTCCATTTCTAATAACAGGACTAGATGCTTGAGGCTCAAAATAGGTTTGTGGAATACTACCACAAGTAGCCGCAACCATCAATTGGGGATCTTCATGATGAGCAAAATTTGGATTACATTGCCCTTGTCCATTATCTTCACAGTTTTCTACCAAATTAGTTTGCATATTACCTCTAATGGCATTGGCGTTATTTCTAAATTCTAAATCATTGCCGATACTACCTTCTACATTATTAGCAATAAGGGTATTGGTCATATTTAAAGTGCCCGTTTCTACATTTATTCCACCGCCGCCGCCACTCCCCGTCTCATTATTGACGATGGTACAATTGTAAAGGCTCAGGCTACCCCCAGAACTATTCAACATAATAGCACCTCCATGTCGATTAGTAGAACGACCTCTATTGGAGTTGCCTGCAAAAGTACAATTGGTACCGATGACCGTCGTGGCTGAACCAATGATTTCCATGGCGCCACCATCTCGGTTAGAAATATTATTGACAAAAGAACAAGTACTAAAAGTAACCTTAGCTCCATTATTTGCTAAAACCGCTT
>JBCCQK010000259.1:0-11068 GCA_039024375.1 Bacteroidota bacterium | reverse complement strand
GTCGCTGAAACAGGGATAAAAGTATAGTTTCAGCCAGCTAATTTTAAAATAAGTCGCTAAAAAATGCTAATTTTATAAAAAAGAGTTAGCAATGGAACAAGTTTTAGTAGGAAGAGAAGCCGAACAAAAAGTACTAAACAAAGCTCTTACTTCCAATGCACCAGAGATGGTGGCGGTAGTTGGTCGAAGGAGAGTTGGAAAAACTTTTTTGGTTCGAAAGACCTATAAACATCAAATCATATTTGAAGTAACGGGGTCGCAAAATGCGCCAAAAGCCGAACAGTTGGCCAATTTTACGAACCAGTTAAATTATTTTGCTCAACCTATTATACCCGTGAAGCCACCCGCTGATTGGCCAACTGCTTTCCAAATGTTGATTGATTATCTAGAAGCTAAGTTAGGGAAGGAAAAAATCGTTGTCTTTTTAGATGAATTACCTTGGTTAGCTACGAGAAAGTCAGGTTTTCTTCGTGCCTTCAGTTTTTTCTGGAATAGTTGGGCGTCGCAAAAAAATGTAGTTATCGTTATTTGTGGCTCTGCTGCCTCGTGGATGATTCAAAAAGTAGTTAGAAATAAGGGCGGATTGCACAATCGAATTACCCGTCGAATCCATCTAGCGCCCTTTAATTTATCGGATACAGAATTGTTTCTGCAAAGCAATGGGATTAAGATGAATCATTACCAAATTTTGCAGATTTACATGACTATGGGAGGAATCCCTCATTACTTGAAAGAGTTAGAATCGGGGAAAAGTGCTATTCAAAATATTGATGATATTTGCTTCTCCGAAACAGGGCTGCTTCAAGATGAGTTTTCTTCCTTGTACGAGGCACTGTTCGATAATGCAGCGGAACATATTAAGATTATTCGTTTACTAGCTGAAAATAGGTTGGGGCTGACTAGACAAGAAATTATTAAATTAGGGAAAGCCTCCGATGGTGGTAACATTTCTAAAACCTTGGAAGAATTAGTTAGTTCTGGTTTTTGTACGCTCGTTTTTGCTTTTGGTAATAAGAAAAAAGATAGACGCTACATTTTAACAGATGAGTACTCTCTTTTCTACTTAAAGTTTATTGAGAATAAGCGGAATGAAGGGCGAGGAACTTGGACTAAATTAAGTCAAACGCAGACTTGGAAAAGTTGGAGTGGATTTGCTTTCGAAAATATTTGCTTCAAGCACGTTTTTCAAATTAAAGAATCCTTAAGAATTGGAGGTATTTACAGTGAAGCCTCTACTTATCGTTTTAAAGGAGATGATACCATTCCCGATTTTCAAATAGATTTACTGATTGATAGAAATGACCAAGTTATTAACATAATAGAGATTAAATTCTACAAAGAGGATTTTTTGATGACCAAGGCTTATGCTGCTAAGCTTCGTCAAAGAATGGCGCTTTTCAAAGCCAAAACAAAAACAAAAAAGCAACTTTTTCTAACGATGCTCACAACCTTTCCTTTAATTGAAAACCAGCATAGTCTCGGATTCGTTGACCAAGCTTTAACGATGGAGGTATTGTTTAAATCGGTAGAGGTATAAAAAAGACCTCCAAACGCCACAAAAGCGTTGAAGGTCTTCCTTTACGATTAGAATGCCCTGTAAATTACTAGAAGATACCTACTTCAAGCAGAGTAGAATGATTGTAGAACACCGTAGCCATATAACAATAAAGCAATATAACCATCCGACAAATAGTTCCTTTAATACCTCAAAAGATACAAGACACGTTTACGATTTTAGATAGCACCATACACCAATCAAGCCTTCGCTTTCTTAGCTTCTTTCTCCGCTATCTTCGAGTTCATCACCTTCGTTTGGTGATTGATAGACTCTTGGTGAATCGCCGTCAAAACCTGCGTAACAAATCCGTCGCTCAAGCCTCTTTCTCGGCCTTTTGCCACCGATTGTTCCAAAATCTCGTTCCAGCGGTTAGATTGTAAAATAGCAATATTGTTTTTCTTTTTGTATTTACCAATTGCTTCGGCCAGTTTCATACGCTTGCCGTACAACTCCAATAAATCGTTGTCCAAGTTGTCAATTTTACTACGCAGGTCGTCGATGTGTTCCAAAAATTCTACATCGTCGGTTGACTCCGAACGGATTTTTAAGTTTTTCACCAATTTACCAAAAACAGTCGGTGTAATCTGCTGGGCGGCATCACTCCAAGCCTCGTCGGGATTGGGGTGTACTTCGGTCATTAGCCCGTCCATTTGCAAATCCATCGCTTGTTGCGCAACGGCGGCTAAGGTGTCTCGACGCCCGCAAATATGACTATTGTCACAGATAATCTGTAATTCGGGTAATTGACGCTTCAATTCGATGGCCAATTGCCACATGGGTTCGTTGCGGTAATTCGAACTGCCAAAAGAAGAAAATCCTCGGTGAATGACGCCGATTTTCGTAATGCCCGCTTTCGCAATTCTTTCAATTGCTCCCATCCACAACTTTACATCGGGATTAATCGGGTTTTTAATCAAAACGGGAATATCGACGCCCTTTAACGCATCCGCCACTTCCTGAACGGAGAATGGATTTACCGTAGTTCTAGCGCCTAACCACAATATGTCAATGCCGTGCTTCAAGGCTTCGAAGACGTGTTCGCGATTCGCTACTTCCGTCGTTACGGGTAAGCCCGTTTCCTGCTTCACCTTCTGTAACCATTTTAGACCAATCACTCCAACTCCTTCGAAAGAGCCGGGTCTTGTTCGAGGTTTCCAAATACCCGAGCGAAAGCAATCAATGTTCTGCTTGGCCAACGCACGAGCGGTTTTTAATACTTGTTCTTCTGATTCCGCACTACAAGGGCCAGCAATCACGACGGGTTGTCCAGCAGGCTTGTTAAATACGGGGTTGAAATTCATATCCATAACTACTTTTTTAATTTTTGTTTAAAGTATTTTTTCTAATGTTTAATGTAAAGAGAGGTCAGAAGTCAGACCGTCCTATCGGACTGTCAGAAGTCAGATTTCTCACCTCCATCTGACTTCTGACAATCCCGAATTTACTTTGGGATGGTCTGACAACGAAGTGGTCTGACTTCTAAAAAAACTAATCAATTATCTTCTTTATTCGATTCGCTTCTTCAATCAGTTGATGAAATTGGTCAAAATCCTTTTTTATCAATAAGCTGCGAAATTTCGACAGCGTTTCGATGTATTCGTCCAAAATGGCCATTACATTGTCTCGATTCTGCCGAAAAATCGGGACCCACATTTGGGGCGAACTCTTGGCCAAACGAACGGTAGAGCCAAAACCGCTACTCGCTAGTTCGAAAATCCGAGACTCATTTTTTTCCTTCTCTAAAACTGTCAAGGCTAAAGCAAACGAACTAATGTGCGAAATATGCGATACGTAGGCCGTATGAACGTCGTGGTCGTCGGCGTTTAAATAGGCAATTTTCATCTCCATCGACTCGTATAACGCTTTTGCTTGCTCTACAGCATCCGCTGCACTATCTGCCGCATCGACCAATACGGTATATTTCCCATCGTACAAATTCGGAATGGCCGCTTCGGGCCCCGAATATTCTGTTCCTGCCATGGGGTGCGTAGAAACCAATCGCTTCCGATTCGGATGATTTTTTAGACTCGCCAATAATTCCGCTTTGGTCGAGCCGACTTCTAGTACCACTTGCTCGTCGTTCACTAAGTCTAAGACCGCAGGAATCACCGTGAGCATGGCGCTAACGGGCGTCGAAATAATAATAATGTCCGATTGGGCAACGGCTTCTTTCAAAGGTAGAACTTCTTCTACCAAAAAGCGCCGCATCGCCTTCTTTTCGTTCTCCGTGTTGGTATCTACGCCGATTACCTTCGTTGCAAAACCATTCTCCTGCAAGCTAATGGCCATCGACCCACCGATTAATCCTATGCCTATGATTGTTATGACCAAGTTAGTAATTGGTTATTAGTTATTAGTTATTGGTTATTAGTTATTGGTTGCATCATCATGAGGCACCGATATTTTAAGTCTCCAGACTTAAAATAGTTATCCGCTCGTCTCCCGACGAGTATATATATTTGACTTCTTACCCAGCTATAAAATAGCCTTAATTCTTGCGATAGCTTTTTCGAAAACTTCAACCGTACTGCACAACGACGCTCTTACGTATTGATTGCCCTGCGAGCCGAAGATACCGCCTGGTGTAATGAACACATTCGCACCGTACAGAATCTCATCCGATACCTCAAAAGCATTTTTGTATTTTGAGGGAATTTTGGCCCAGACAAATAGCCCCGTTTGCTTTGGGTCGTACGTACAATTCAATAAATCCATCAACTCAAAGGCCTTCTGTTGTCGCTTTCGGTAGGCGATATTCAATTGCTGATACCACGTTTTATCCAAACTCAACGCTTTTACCGCCGCTAACTGAACGGGCCGAAACATCCCCGAATCCATATTAGATTTGAAGCGCAAAATATTTTGGATGTATTGACTACCGCCGCCCAGCATCCCAATTCGCCAACCCGCCATATTATGCGCTTTACTCAAAGAGTTCAATTCTAAAGCGACCTCTTTAGCTCCCTCCACTGACAGGATACTAAAAGGATTATCGTTTAAAATAAAACTGTATGGATTGTCATTACAAATCAAAATCTGCTGCGCTTTGGCAAAGGCAATCAGTTCTTGGTAAAACGCCTTGTTGGCTTGCGTTCCCGTTGGCATGTGTGGATAGTTGACCCACATAATCTTCACCTTGCCCAAATCTTGTTGCGCCAAGGCCGCTAAATCGGGTAACCAACCTTTTTCTTCCGACAACTTATATTCCCGAATCGTTGCGCCCGTCAGATTCGCCACCGCTCGGTACGCTGGATAGCCAGGATTTGGGATTAATACCTCGTCGCCCGCTTCCAAAAAGGTCATCGAAATGTGCATGATGCCTTCCTTCGACCCGATTAGAGGTAATACCTCCGTTTTGGCGTTCAGTTCAACGTCAAAATGCGTAGCGTACCAATCGGCAAAAGCTGCTCGCAACTCGGGAATGCCAACGTAACTTTGGTAGCCGTGCACGCCCTGCTTTTGACTTTCGGCGTGCAATGTCTGAATAACTTCCGACGGCGGTGCCATGTCGGGGCTGCCAATCCCCAAATTGAGGACTTGCTTGCCGTCGGCGTTCATGCGGGCAATCTCCTTCAACTTCGTCGAGAAGTAATATTCCTTTACTTCCCCCAATCGAGCGGCCGTCTCTATAATAGGTTGATACATCTTTTTATGAATGATGAATGATAGTTGATGAATGATGTATGGCAACGAAGCAATCACCTATCATTCATCATCCATCATTCATAGTTTACAGTTCTAAGTGTTTTTTCAAAGCGATAATGTACCCCAAGTGCATGCCTTCGTGGACATTATTGAAAGTCACGGCATCTTCGAAAGAGGTCAACGTATAACCAAAACTCGTTGCGTATTCTTTGAAATTTTGGAATTTACCCGCTTCGATATCCGCCGCTAACCATTCGATAGATTCCGTCAACCACGATTTGATTTGATTGACTTCGGCTTGCGAAATCGCTTTTTCGGGCTTCGACCCTTTGCGGTAAGCCGAAATAATTTCTTTGGGCAATTTTACGTCTAAGCCCGACATAGCGTAACATAATAGTTGTTGCGTGACGACCACATGGGCGGCGTTCCAAATCAAGTTATTATTATAGCCATCGGGAATAACGTTCAAATGGTCTAAAGAAATATCTTCTAGGTGCTTTAAGATATTTTTCCGTGTGGCTTTTAAGATGTTTAAATGTCGCTTCATATTATAAATGCGTCTTGTTTTATGAATTATTCGAGAAACTTTCTACCTACCACCGATTCGCTGGCACCCAAATATTTCGCTTTATCCGTTTGTCGGAAATACCTTCGATAATTTTGAGCGCTCGTTTATTTTCGTCGCCAATGCCCGACAGGACAATACTCGTATTGGCGTCATTATCGTCGTTCATCACGGTGGCAAAATTCATTTTCCAAACGCCATCGTCCACTTTAATGAATTTCAAGTACGTTTCGGTCAATTCCCCCTTTTTATACATTCGGGAAACCGCTTTATTTAATCCACTTTCCATCACCGTTTTGGCAATGGTATATTGCTCAATGGAGTCCATCGGATTCAAATGATTTTCGGCGGCGAAAGCAAAGACTTGTTCGCCCGTTAAATCTTTAATTTCTTTTTTAGAATACATCTGTCGAAGTGCTAAAGCAATGAGCTTACTATTGAAATTTAGTTCGCCCAATTTTTTGCGCTCCGTTTCCAAAGCAACCTTGATGACTTGGTTGTAGTATTCTACCGATTTTTGGTCAATCATCCCCGCAGCCCGACCGTACTGCCCTTGTTGGATGGCCGATTTGTAATCTTCGAATAACTCTTCGACAGCTTCGGTAGGGCTGTCGCCACAAGCTACTAAAATAGCGAAGCATCCGAATAAGAAAAATTTAAAAAAAAATGATTTCATTAAAAATGTTTGATGAACTCCTCTGGAATGTCTTTTGACGAGTTCGTTATCGTATGATTTGATTATTTATGCTCCTGCTAGGAGACTAGACTACTTGCTTAATAGTACGCATATCGACAACAGCCTCTTTATTCATGGGGCCGTAAATATGTGGAAACAATTGCCCAATAGCGGGTTCCCATTTTAATTCTGAGGTTAGGCGTTCCACTTCTATTTGAAGTAAAAATATTTTTGGCACGCCTTTATAGTAGTTCGTCAACACGTGGTCAATCTGCGCTTCCGTACAACAGTGAATGAAACCTTCTTCCTCGTAACGCTCGGGAACATAATTATCCTTATCGGAAAATTGCGCCCAATACACTGGTTTGACAACGTGATATATAATGTCTTCCATAATTTTTTCTTATCAATTGGGACTGTATCGTAAACAGTCAACGTCAAACAGGGTAGCATTAAAGCAATTTAACAATAAAACAATTTTACCCTCGCTTACTTGGATTGTTGAACTCGTTTTTGCGCACTCGCCACTAATCTATCAAACTCAATAATGGCCCTCGTGTGTTCCCCTTTTCCGATTAATCCACCCGTATCGAACGCCTCAATTTTGAACTTATAGAGCTTTCCTTCCATACCCAAAAAAGTCGCTTTCGCCCGTACTTTTGTGTGGTTAGGGGTTGCTGCCAAATGAAGGATATTCACGCCAACCCCTACGGATAATTGCTCGGGAGTCAGTAACTTCTTCATAATTCTCGCAGCGGCCAATTCCATGATGGCCACCATTCGGGAAGTAGCGAATACTTCGGGAAAACGGTCTTCCGTATTATCCGCCAACGCACTTGCCATGTCCGCATTGGTAGCGGTCATTTCGAATTCGGCGGTTTCTCCTATGGTGAGCGATAGTGACATTTTTGTTTAATTAGTAATTGGTGACTCGTTTATTAGTGACTAGTTAGGAGTGGAAAACCTCGACCACATAAAAGAACTTTTCCTTTGCTGCACTCTGAACATGACCTACTAAAGCAATGTATAAAAAGTACGGCCTATAAAATCCTGTCATCTTGAATTTCGCAAAAGTACGAAAACAAAAACGGTTCTTTCCTAAAATTCTCTGCTAGGAAAGTAATAAAAGTAAATGCTCAATGCTAAAATTTTAAGGTTCGGATTGTTAAAACTTTTAGATTTTTACATTTGTAATTTTAAATTTTACATTTTCCTACACGTGCCGTCCCCTTTGGTAAAGCCCCAAAACCTTCAAATTATTACAAATCGGCCGCACCGCATTCAAGGCTTGGTCCAATCGCAAGGAACTCTCAGCCGTCAAATCGACGAAGAACATATATTCCCAATGCCGTCCTTCGATGGGGACGGACTGTATTTTAGATAAACTAATATCATAGGCGGCTAAAACGGACAGTACCTTATTGAGACTACCTGCTTTGTGGTTGGTAAAAAAGGAGATAGACGCCTTATCTACTTTGTTTGCATCGTTGGTAGAAAAGTACTGATGTTGCAAAACCAAGAAGCGAGTGTAATTCTGTTTATTGGTTTCAATACTTTTTCCTACAATGTCTAGGTCATACATTTCGGCGGCCAGAGAACTGGCAATGGCTCCTCTATTTTTCAGTCCTTGTTCCCGAATTTCTTTGGCGCTCAGTGCGGTGTCCAAAGACTCTACTAACTGAATATGTGGGTACTGCTTAAAAAACTTTCGACACTGAGCGATGGCCATGTAATGAGAGTGAACTTCGGTCAAGTCTTCAATTTTTTGCCCTGGGAACACCATCAGATTTTGCATTACCCGCAAATAAATCTCTCCCGTGATGTGTAATCCCGAATTGTTAATCAGTTTGTGATTAGGTAAAATTCCCCCCGCTAAAGTATTCTCAATCGCCATCATGCCGACATCTGCCATTTCGGGGTCTTCTACCAATTTGACCAACTCACTAAAAGAATCCGCTGGAATAATATCTACGTCCATTCCTTCGTAGTAATGCCGTGCTGCCATTTCGTGGAAAGCACCTTGGTAGCCTTGAATAACAATTCTTTTGGGCCTTCGCTGCTCGTTCGTGGTGGTCAAGACCTTGTTTAAAATATTCGTCGATGGCATTTTATATTGGATTGTGAATTACTTTGGCAAAAGATAAACCTAATATGAAAAAAGAGTTCATCACTAGTAAGCGAGAACTCTTTGTAGTTGTATAGATTGATATACCAAACCGTCAGAGTCCTCATTGAGGAACGCTAAAAAAGTAAAAAAAGTAAAATCTGGTTTGGCAGAACTTAGTCATTGCAAATTGGTTAGGGATTCGTGCTGTAAGCGTGACTACTTTTAGATAAAAAGTAGTTGGAAACTAGCACTTTTTGTAACTAGTCACTAATCACCGTGTTAAAACAAAAAAAGCCCCATTCGGAGCTAATTTATCGTTTGATGTGTGTATCGAATAAATACATTAGCTCTTTGGAGTTATCCAAAAAAGTAAAAGCTAAAGTAAAAAAAGAAGGTAGATACCATTGCGAAACGACTTGTTTATTGCAAACATAGGGTTTAATTCCTCTACCTGCAAGTTTCTTGGGTCATTTTATGTAGAATTAAGCTAGGCTTAACGTAAAATAGAAAGTTAGAGGTCGATATATTTTGCGATACTAACCTCTAACTTTCTCATTTCTGATTCATTGACTAGTCACTAATTAACTAGTCAAGAGTTACTACGCCTTGGGCGTATGAATATCCATTTGTGGGTAAGGAATACTAATACCTTCCTTATCGAACGCTTTCTTTACATTTTCTTGCATGTAGAAAAAGGCATTCCAGTAATTTTCGCTTTTCGCAAATGGTCGAGTCGCTAAATTGACGGAACTATCCGCCAGTTCGGCAACTACAACGCCCTGCTTGGGTTCATCTAAAATGTAAGGGCATTCTTTTCCGACCCGAAGAATAATCTCTCTTGCTTTGTCAATGTCGTCGTCGTATCCGATGCCGAAGGTTAATTCGACGCCGATTTCACCCTGTCCCGAAATATTGGTCATCACATTACTGGTCACCACCCCGTTGGGAACGATAATTCTTTTATTGTCTAAAGTGGCTAGAACAGTGTTGAAAATCTGGATTTCTTTGACGGTACCCACGTTTCCGCCACCAATATCTACTAGGTCGCCAACTCGGTAGGGTTTAAAAGTCAACAATAAAACGCCGCTCGCAAAATGTCCTAAACTACCTTGTAGGGCTAAACCTACGGAAAAGGCTAAGGCACCGAAAATAGCGACAAAAGAAGTGGTTTCGACGCCGAAAATACCCGCAGCCGCAATCAGTACCATCACTTTGATACCTACGTTGACCAAAGAAGATAAGAATGGCGTAACGGTCTTGTCGATTCCATTTTTTTCCATCAATCTCCTCACTGCTCGTGTGACCGCTCCCGCAATCCAAAATCCAATAATCAAGGTAAGTACGGCACCAACAACTTTAGGTGCATACTCCGTAAGTAAGGTGGAAAACCGCTCCATGTCAAATAAACCATTCATGTTAATAGAATTTAGTTATAAAATTAGGTGAATAAAAATTAGCTTTTTCGGACTAGAATGAAACCCTCGGAGAAATAGTATCTTTGTTGGAAAAATAGGTCGTATCAACACAAAATCTAACCTGCTATACTGACGTAAATTTTATTCAGAAAGACACATTTTTCTTAAACTTTTCTTAAAAATCGGCTAAAGCTATTGAAAGTCAGTACATTACCAAAATTTTTTCTAGTAGAATTAATAAAAAATTAATCTAGCTTGGCGAAAAAAATAATTACCGAGAAGGATAGAGCACTTAAAAAACTAATGCACTACTGTGCTTATCAAGACCGCTGTCACCAAGAAGTACGGTCAAAATTGCTATCTTTAAAAATTTACGGCGACGATTTGGAGGAAATAATGGCGGAATTAATCAGTGAGAATTTTCTAAACGAAGAACGTTTTGCGAAATCCTACGCTCGGGGAAAATTTCGTTTCAAAAAATGGGGAAAAGTAAAGATTACTAGAGAACTAAAACAACGACGCATTTCGGCCTATTGTATCAAAAAAGCGATGCAGGAAATTGACGAAGAAGGCTACGAAGAGGGATTAATTCAGCTATTGGAAAAGAAACGGGGAACCGAAAAAGAAACCAACGAATTTAAGCTGAAAGGCCGGCTCGCTAAATATGCTATTGGCAAAGGCTTTGAATCTTCACTCGTATGGAGCGTCCTCAAAGAACACTTTTGATAGAAATATTGCAATTATACTAGCAATTATTGTCAAATCTTGCCTACCTTTAGTCTTGGCATATTATATTCTGTTTAACAAAACGAAGTCATCAGATTACCGTAAATATTTTTTTATGAAAAAAGGTTTAATTCTTATAGCAACCGTTGCACTCGGTTACTTTGCCTATCAGTTTTTCAACACGGAGCAAAAAGACATCAACGTTCTAGTTTTCTCCAAAACGGAGGGCTTCCGTCACGAATCCATTGCAGATGGCAAAAAGGCTCTGTTAAAAATGAGTCAAGCAAAAGGCTTTTCTATCGACACGACCGAAGATTCGAGTGTATTCGAAGAACAAACACTGGCCAAATACAACGTTATTGTTTTTTTGAATACG
>JBCCQK010000258.1:0-11113 GCA_039024375.1 Bacteroidota bacterium | reverse complement strand
GGGGATATATTTTTTCTAAAGCTATCCGCATATTTTTTTTGGCCCGTTGCAACAAGGATTCCACCGCCTTTAGAGAAGTCTCCATAATATCGGCGACTTCTTGACGAGGCAGTTCTTCAATATAACTCAAAATGAAGGCCGTTTTTTGATTATCAGGTAGGCCATCCATAACTTGATAAAGGGTTGCCGCATTTTCTTTATTTTCTAGTAAAACGCCAGGGTGGACAAAATTGGTAGTTGGAGCATCATTCAGGTTTTGCTTAAAAAAAGTAAACCTATTCTTTTTTTTCAAATAGTTAAGGGAAATATTGACGGCAATTCGGTAAATCCAAGTGCTCACGGATGATTTACCTTGGAAAGAGGTCGCATTTTGGTAGATTTTCACAAAAACATCTTGGGTGATTTCTTCGGCATCCGCTACTTTTTTAGTGTAGCTCAAAGCAGTATTGTAAACTTTCTCGGCGTATAAATCATAAAGGGCAGCTAAAGCTCGCTCCTTCCTATCGGCAATAGCTTGTATGATTTCGAAATCGTTTTTCAATGCTTTGGCACTTGTTTAATAGTTATTTTTGTAAAAATTGCAACTGCTGGTGAGAACATTTTGTCTGAAACCTCTATTTACTTACCTCCCCGATGAATCGGGACGAGCTTGGCAAGCGTTTCTTAATACATTTTCCCCTTAATCTCGCCAGAGGCGAGCAAATAATGGTTACGGATTAAAAAATCCTCACCAGTAAATTTCTTTTATAGAGGTCAAGAGTTCTCAAAGATGGATGCTACTACACTCATCTAAGTCTCTGAAGTTCGCTTTGTACTCACTTTTTCAATTAAATTCACTTCTTCCCACCAAAATTCCGCAAATCGTACTTAAAAATAAGCATGGCGTACTGTTGCAGGACATTGATGGAAATATTTTATTTACAAAAGTGAATTATATTGTTTATCTTTGGGCAAACAATCCCTAAATCCCTGCAAAATAATGAGATTGCTGAAACGACATATAATCCTTGCTACAGGTTGGGTGACTATTTTCAGCCTAGTTGCTGCTGTCCTGTGTGCCCAACAAGAAAATGATTCGGTTGAAATTGACAGTCTGTATCAGCAAAATTTCCAGGCTCATTTCAGAGATTATCAGCTTGCCAACGAGTACCAACACAAGGCAGACTCCTTATCCGCAATCTTCAGCAATAATGAAGCATTACGCAAAGTTTCCCAACAGATAACGGCAGATATATTGAGCAAAGAACGGCCACTTAATAGAAATGATAGTAATCAATTGGCAGTTATAGTTGAAATTCATAAGCAATGGTCAGCTAGAGAACCAAAAGCACCTTTGGCCAAAGCGGTCAAAAAAAATAGACAACAATACGAAAATATACGGCAGGCCTCTCTACAGATTGAAGCAAAGGAAAAAGCGGGTATCGAAAAAGCCTTTAAAAACCTGAAGGAACTATATCCCAAAACTATCTTCCCCGATGTCTATTTTGTGATGGGTAGAATGAATGCTGGAGGAATAGCCCAAGAAAATAGAGTCATTATTGGCTACGAACTTTCTTCCGTTATTGGACAAGCAAGTATTTTACCGCTGATAGTACACGAAACCATTCATACCCTCCAGAACCATCCAATTACCGAAAGTAATTTGCTAAGCCAATGTATTATCGAAGGAGCGGCCGATTTTGTTTCCGAATTGGCCATTGGTAATAACGGACAATTTAACCACCATAACGATGCTTTTGGACTACCCAACGAGCAAGCACTTTGGCGGCAATTTAAAAAGGATATGGATAACAAAAGTTTTGGTAATTGGCTATATGGCGGACAAGTAATGAAAGGAAGTCCCGAACACATGGGCTACTGGCTGGGCTACCAAATTGTGAAGGCGTATTTTCTGAAAAAGAACGATACTCAAGCGGCCGTAGCGGAAATATTAAACATCACCGATTTCAGTCAATTTTTAAAAAATAGCGGATATGCCGAAAAATTTAAATAACCTCTTGTTGCTAGTTTTACTTTTGCTGGGACAAATTTCCGTAAAGGGTCAGATCATTACGGGCAGCATCACCGATTTTGAGACGAAAAAGCCATTGCCTTATGTCCACATCGGTGTAAAAAACACTTCAAAAGGTACTATAGCTGAAGATGATGGTAGCTTTTCGATTGACTTGACTGGCCTTGATGACCAAAACACCCTGCATTTTTCTTTTTTGGGCTACGAGGACTACGAATTGATTATCAAGCACATAGGAAAGTTCCCGTTGGTCGTTCAATTAAAACCATTGCCCTTCACTTTATCCGAAGTAGTAGTGACGGACAAAAAAAAGGCTTACAGAAATATCAAATTAGGCAACTACAAAAATTCTAGCACGACTATGGGTAAGTCGGGGGACGACGAATTTGGGTGGGGAGGTGAATGGGGTATTATTATTCCCAAGCATACCAAACCTTACCAGCTTAAGGACATTCAATTCCACTTGAGATGGAATACCGTTGATAGCGTTTTATTTCGAGTAAATGTACATCAAGTAGACCATAATTTACCTGTTAAAAGTAAGTTACGCACCCCTGCTTTTGTAACGGCTCGGCCAAATGAAAAATGGATAAGTCTCGATTTGCTAGACCGCAATTTAATGATTGAAGAAGACATTGCTGTCACTTTTGAATGGGTGAGAATTTGGTACGCCGATGAGGGGAAAAACCTACTTTTTTTCTCCCACGCTAAACGTAATACCTACGATGTAGTGCACACGGAACGAAGTTTTTCGGGTTGGAAATTAAATCGGCGACCGCCTCCCGCTATTTATGTGAATGGTTTGGTAGAAAAAGAAAGATGAATGAAATTTCAAATAACACATTTATTCCAAAATCTCCATTTGCTGGTGGCGACTATCATTGTCCTGCCTTATACCAACGGAAAAATTATTTTCAAAATGAATAGAATTGTCAAAGTAGCAATCTTTTTAATTTTACTATGCTTTTGTAACTGGTGTACCGCACAAGTGGCTCGCTATCGAATAGCCAGACCAACTAGTAATCTTGAAAAAACGATTGATTTTTACACCAAAGCACTCAATTTGACGATAATTCACCAATTCCAAGACCATGACGGTTACGATGGAGTGATGTTGGGATTACCAGACGAAAGCTATCATTTAGAATTTATTTTTCATCCTAAATTTACTCAAGAAGAAACCCAAGCACCATCCACAGAGAACTTATTGGTGTTTTATTTTGATAGTCTTTTGGCTTTTAAAAAAGCCATCAGTAGAATAGAAAAGTACGGTGCAAAGGAAGTTTCTCCTAGCAATCCTTATTGGAAGGATAAAAGCAAAACTTACGAAGACCCCGAAGGGTGGCGAATTGTATTTTTTGAGCCTAAATAGACAAGATTAGTTTCGTATTTTTAAAACAAAACGAACTTACTCCGAATTTTTACTCGGGACTAATCAAGTTTAATCTTTTCCGTTGTGGCCAAAATTATTTATCAAACTTTGACCTCGAAACACTAATGCTTGCATGGAATATTTTAATTTTAAAGATTGTTCGATTGCCTATAATTTACAAGGAGCAGGTCCCTACCTTTTCCTCATTCACGGTTTTCCAACCAATGGTCATACTTGGCGATTTATCGCCCCCGAGTTGGCAAAAAATTACACGACAGTAGTCATTGACCTACCTGGTTTAGGCAAAAGTAAATTTACAGTAAAGGCTGATTTAGACATTAGCGCACAAGCCGAACGACTGCACCTATTTATCAAAAGTTTTAGCAGCTCTAGTAACACTATCATAGGGCATAATTCTGGTGGGGCCATTGCCCGATTGGTGGCTTTGCGGATGCAAAAAGAACTCAAAAACCTTATTTTAATCAATACAGAAATACCACACCATCGACCTCCTTGGATTCCATTTTATCAAAAAATTTCGACCTTCCCTTTAGCGGGAAAGTTTTTACAAAAGGCGATTACTTTTAAGTTGTTCACCCATCAGTCTTGGGGCTTTCGAGAATTATATTTTGATAAAAAGCTATTAGATAAAGCAGGCTATTTAGACTACTATCTAACCCCTTTAAAACAATCTAAACATCGAATTGCTGGGGCATTGCAGTTTTTGCGAGGCATCAATTGGGGCACTATCGACCAATTTGAAAAAGACCACCAAAATATTGCTGCTCGGGTGCTATTATTATGGGGGAAGCACGACCGAACTTTTCCACTGTCTGAAATAAAACGTGCCATGCATCAATTTCAGGATGCTATACTGAAGGCAGTCGAACAAAGCTGTTTATTACCGCACGAGGAACAACCGCAAGAATGTTTGAACTATATTTTGGAATTTTTGAACCCATAAATTAATGGTCAACTGAAATAATGCACCGAATGAAAATCACGAGGACTAACGAAAAAATAACTCCGAACTGATTTATACTAGGTCTTGGTAAGTGCTATTGCTTAAGTCCATTGTTTTTGTCTATTTTTACAACAAAAATTGGCCACTATTCAATCACTATCAATTTTTCCGTTACCCGTTGTCCCGTAGCCAGATGTTTTATTTCCAGAAAGTAAGTACCTCTGGACAAATCCGATACTTCTACGTAGGGATGTTGTAAAATGGTAGTTACTAATTTTCCTTCCTTACTATATAAGTTAACTTCAAAATCTTGCGGCCGTTTTAGATTAATCACAAAATAATCATGAACAGGATTGGGGTAAATTTCGTAGTCAAATGAAGCAAATTCTTCGATAGAAGTGAGCAAATTTCCGTCACAATTTTCGTCTATATCATTTCCTAAAATCTCGGTTTGTCCGAGGTTAATGGCCGCATTCGTATCGTCGCAGTCAATGGAAGATACGTAGCCATCTTGGTCTTGGTCGATGACGTTCGTCAAGCCCGAATTACCACTATCAAACGAAGCACTGGGTGTACCAACCAAGCATCTGGAGATTTGTGGAAACGTACTCGTAATGACGTAGAAATAATCGAAAGTTTCAGTCCCATTAGCGCTTGTCAAAGTAATGCTTTGATTGATGCCATTACATTCGTCTAAGTCACCTAAACCAGCAATGTACTCGTAATCGTTGGTATATTTTCCGTTGTATTCGCCGCAAGGGGCAGTAATCCCATCTCCAGCTCGTTCGCCCGATTTTATTTGATAACTCGGTTGTAGTTCCACTAAATTTCCCTCGGCATTGGGACCAAATCGGTATAAAATTGGGAAACCATCCGAAGCCCAACCAATTTGAACAGGGGCAGTTGGCACTTCCGCCGTTGTAGATAAACCCGCCTGAATAGTTTCGATGTATTCAAACATATTGCCGTGATAATGATAGCCCTGCGGTCCCGTATGTCCACTTGCGCAATCCAAAGCGACCAAATTTCTTCCATCCCCCTGATTGTTGGTTGGTTCAAAGACCCAATCCCAATTATATTCACCCGTTTGGGGATTTTCAAAGATGAAAGGCGTAGCGGGTGCAGGGGCTAGTAAAACCCCGTTGAGACTGACTCCAAAATACCTTGCGGGACGATTATTCTCTCGCAATACGGACGTAGGCACAGGCGCAATTTGGGGTGTTGTCGGTATTTCAAAACGATAATACCTTGGTGCTGGAATATTATTGGGGTTGTAACAATAGTCGTGGTTGGGGTAATTATTGGTGTAAATCGTTCTCGTCTCATTTTCTACTGTTTCGTAATAGGCACTCGGAAAATCGGGCGTATCACAACAGCCGATATTGGTTGTACTGGTCGAATTATCGTTGTCGCAAGCGTCCACTACATTAGTCCCACAGTCGTCCACCGTCATTTCGTCACCGTTTAAGATTAAATCTCGACACGACCAGCCCGTTCTGATAGTGGTTGCCTCGGTTAGTAAGTCCTCTTTAACGGCTAATTGGGCGCTTGTCAAATTATCGTTGAGGTCATTCGTTTCTAACGGGTCAGCAAGCAAATCGTAAAATTCCTGCGTTCCGTTATCGTATTGAATCAATTTGTACTGGTCATTTCTAATAGTCCAGCCCTCCGAACTAGCGTTTTGTCCTTCAGTATAATTATAGGAGCGCTTTGCCCCCGCTACATTAGTCAATAAATGCTGAAAACTAAAACTGTTGTAGATGCCGCCTCCCAAAGTAGCTCCCGCCAATTCTAAGATAGTTGCATAAATATCGACAATCCCAACTAGCGCTTCTTCCCGTTCATTTTTGCGTTCCACTCCTTTGCCCGCCACTATCAAAGGAACGTGAACCCCTCCCTGATAAAGCGTCCCTTTCCCTCGGTCGTCTGAATAACTTTGAATCACTCGACCCGGCGTTCCATTGTCTCCGACGTAAATCACCACCGTATTTGCCAGCACTTCGGGGGACATACTGCTTAGTAAGCGACCAATTTCACTATCCATCGCCTCAATCGCCGCCACGTATTGTTGTTGATTGCTGTTGGTAGATGTGGTAGTAAATAGGCCTGTCGGGGGCACGTGAAAAGGAACGTGGGGAGCTGGATGCGCTAACCACAACAACCAAGGTTGGGTTTGAGCATTGACCCAATCAACGGCACTATTGGTCAAAGCAGTAGTAGCGTAAGTAGTTTCGGTGGTGGTCGCTCCATCTTTCACTCTTTCCCAACTATAATAGTCATCTAGTTCTCCTCGCATAACTCCATCAAAATAATCGGCTCCGTGCTGTAGCGGATGCGTGATGTCGATGGGGCCAGAAGAAATATGCCATTTCCCAATAACGGCATCGGCGTAAGCATTATTGGTTTGTGCTTCAATGGCTTTAAAAATGGAAGTATGCTCTAAATCCAAGTTGCCCGGTGGACTTAAAACACCCGTTTTTACGCCGTATTTACCACTCATCATAGCCGCCCGAGTGGGCGTACAAGTGGGATAAGACCACACATTATCAAAGGTCAGCCCTACCCTACTCAAACTATCCAAAGTTGGCGTGTTAGGTTTCACCGCATTGTTCTGGTACCCCGTAGCGTAGTCAATGCCAAGGTCGTCGGCTATGATTAGTAAGATATTGGGTTGAGTGGAATTGGATTGGGCAAAGAGGCAGGTACCTATTGTGCATAACAGGGCAACAAGTAAGTTTAGTCTCAAAATCGTTGGCTTTTTTAAAGTTGGTTGTTTCATAACAAATGAACTTTATTCTAAGCAGGTTCAGTGGTTCCAACACTTTGAGTACTGGACTCACTTTTCTTAGGAAAATTTCAAAGTAAACTCTATTTATCTAAGTCTTCAAAGAGCATTATGTACTCCTTTTTTTTTACTTTTTATCACTTACGCAAGTAAAACCTTCGAAGTTTTATTTACAGGCCCCCTATCATCATTACTTCTGCTGATGAAAACGAGTAAATACAGACGAATCGGTAGGGTTTCATACCAACAGATAGATAACCCTATTAACTCAGAAATGAAAAAATAGTCAAATATTATTCAAGCATCTTCAGTTTACTTATTTTTACCTACCTTTTTCCTTAAAAAATATAAAGTGCCAAAAATGCGTCTATCTATCCTTACTATTTGCTTGATGCTAAGCCATTTCTTTTATGCTCAAAATTCAGTGGAATTTATTATCAAAAATAAAATTGACCACATTTCTACCAAAGCTAGAGAACCAATGGTCGCTCAACATCCCAATGGCACTTTATTCGTGACGGGCTACCGAAATGATGGAGACGTGCCACAACTTTGGAAAAGTGAGAATGAGGGAAAATCGTGGGCATTCGTTAAGGTTGGAACCACCGAAGACGGCGCTATTGGCAACTCCGACGTCGATTTATTCATCGACCAACGAGGAATCATTTATTTATTAAGCATGACTTACACCAAAGTGCCCGAAAACTTAGAAGGTTTTGATTTTTCTACTATGAAAGGAGAACGCATTACCGTTGGAGTTAGTCAAGACGAAGGAATTACTTGGAATTGGCATACCATCTCCGAAAACGCTTACGACGACCGACCATGGATAACGGCCTCCACAGATGGAACTTTACACATTGTTTGGAACGACGGCAAGGGCGTACACCACGCATCGAGCAAAGACCAAGGAACAACTTGGCGCAAAAATACCGACATTTCAACCAAAGGCGGTTCTAGCTTTTTGGCCAGTGGCCCAAATGGTCAGTTGGCCGTTCGAGTCGCCCCTTTGTCGGCGTCTGGCTTTCAATTTGATAAGGAAGTTGACCATATTCAACTCAGCCTAAACAATGGAAAATCGTGGCACCAAGTCGATATTCCTGGGCAAAGGACGTGGACTCAAGACTTTTCAGGTGTTCCTCGGTGGGTTGAACCCCTCGTTTGGGATAAGGCTAATAATTTACATCTACTTTGGAGCGAAGGCAAGCAGTTAAAATTGGGCATTACGGCGGATAATGGTCAATCATGGCAAACGCAAACGGTGGTCCAAAGTAAAGATACCCTGTATTATCCCTACTTAGAATACAGTAAAAAAGGACTCCTTTGCACTTGGGTATCGGGGTTTTAAAAGGATATTAGACACCACGCCGCCTTATTACAAGTGGATAATGAAACAGTAATTACCCGACTTATCGACCCCCAAAAATTAGACATCTGGTCGCGCTTCGCCACTGGAGACTACCAACGAACCACGGGCGGTGAATACTACCCCATTATTCCTTTGTCCAACGGTAATTTTGGTATGGTCACAACGATTCAGAACTCCAAGATGAATCGCAATGGATTTACTTGGTGGGAGTTAGTTATGAATGAGTATTAAGGCAAAATTTTCATTTAGAACCAAAAAAGAGGCCATCTGAGTTACCTCAAACGACCTCTCAAGAAGGAAAGATTCGATTAGCCTGTGGGCTAAAAAGCCCTATTTCTTTATAAATGACTAAAAAATAACTTAGTCTTTTAGATTTTTAATTGACTCCTTTTTCAATAGGTTTTCAACCCATTTAAAAAGAACTCATTTAAAAATCCACTAACTTATTTTTTTGTCGTCTCTAATCTACATTATCGTGCAGATACGTATTATTCGTTCTAATTTCTGGCTCGTCTTCGTCCGAAACTGACCAGTTAGATAGCGTTGACTCGTCGGAAGAATGGGGGACATCGTGCAGCCTTACATTGCGTCGAAGGTAAGCTGGTTTATTTTCTAACTCATTGACTACCTGTGGATTGTTCAACTTTGAAACATTAGACCGAAGCTTTGCTCTCCGACGTTCTTCCCGCTCTTGGCGCTTTCTGCGTTCGCTTTCTTCTCGCTCTCTTTCTTCGTCCTTGATATAAGGTTCGTCGTACGAATAACGAGATTTTCGGTAGCGTTCGGCTTGAATATCTTCAAATTCAAAAGTAGTAGAATTCTCCGCAACGACGGTGCTTAGATTCGGTGAATTTTTTTTTTCCACTTTTGCTACGGGTTCATCGTCATCTAGCGACACCACTACTTTATTGTCTTCTCTCGTCGTCTTTTCAGGACGCTTACTTTCAAAGCCCGTTGCAATGACCGTCACACTAATTTTGTCCCCTAACTCTTCGTTGAAGCAGTTACCCCAAATTAAGTTGGTACCAAAGCCCGCTTCTTCTTGGACAAATTCTGTGATTTCGAAAATTTCGTCCATCGTCACTTCCTTCATACCAGAAGTAATATTCAATAAAATATGCTGCGCTCCTTTGATGTTGCTATCTTCTAAGAGTGGAGAATTTAACGCATCGTCCACTGCTCGCTTGGCACGGTCTTCTCCTTCGGCCGATGCCGTTCCCATAATGGCAATGCCGCTATCCCGCATAACGGTATTCACATCTTCAAAATCGACGTTCACGTAACCGGGAACGGTGATGATTTCCGCAATACCCTTGGCGGCAGTTGCCAGAATATTATCCGCCTCGGAGAAGGCTTGTGATAGGGACAAATTCCCGTGAATTTGCCGCAATTTATCGTTGGAAATGACGATTAAGGTATCGACATTTTT
The DNA here is from genome assembly GCA_039024375.1 of Bacteroidota bacterium. Lineage (GTDB taxonomy): Bacteria > Bacteroidota > Bacteroidia > Chitinophagales > Saprospiraceae > JAFMDF01. Next base: position 1,183 of record JBCCQK010000258.1, on the reverse strand, counting down.
CTTCAATTCATCCAATCCTTCGCCCCCTTGGCTCGTTCTTTTTCGACCTTCAAAAGTAAAGGGAAGCGTCACGATACCGACCGTCAAAATGCCCATTTCGCGAGCCGTTTTCGCGATAATTGGCGCAGCACCCGTTCCCGTTCCACCGCCCATTCCAGCGGTAACGAACAACATTTTGGTACCATCTTCCAAAAATTCTTTGACGTCCTCAATGGATTCAATGCAGGCTTGCCGACCGATTTGTGGCTGCGAACCTGCTCCTCGACCGTCCGTCAAAGCGGGGCCTAACTGGATTTTTACAGGAACGGGACTAGTCTCAATTGCTTGTATATCCGTATTGGAAATAGCAAAATCGACCCCGACGATTCCTTGATTAAACATGTGAGTCACGGCATTGCTTCCGCCGCCGCCGACGCCAATTACTTTGATGATTGAACCTTCTCCTTTGGGCATATCGAATATCATGATTTATAGTTTTCTCAGTTAAAGATTTTTGTTTTGACGGTGTACCATCAACCGACTAATTAATACTCCGTATCGGGCTCCGCTTCGAACCATTCCTTTGTCTTTCTGAACAATTGCGAGTACCATTTGCCGTCTTCCTCGACTGTGGTGGCCGCAATATTTTGAGGTTCGAATACTTCTTCGGGAGTAGGTTCTTCCACCACTTCGGGTTCTTTGTGCGTGTAAGAAACTTTGCCCGTTTCAACCGCTTTGATACCTTGTAATAATAGACCAATACCCGTAGAATAAATGGGACTGTAAACTCTCTCGGAATTACCGTGTGCTAAATGCTCTGCGGGAATCCCGACCCTAGCCGTCATTCCCGTATGGAACTCCGTTAGTTTATCAATATCTTTTAATAAAGCCCCACCACCCGTTAACACAATGCCGCCAATCAATTTCTTTTCGAATCCAGAGCGTCGAATTTGCCAAACGACGTAATCCAATATCTCTTCTACTCTCGCTTGAATGATTAAAGCCAAGTTTTTTTCAGAAATTTCTTTGGGTTCTCGCCCTTTCAAACCGGGAATAGCAATCACTCGATTGTCAAAAACTTCATCCGCCAAAGCAGAACCAAACTTCACCTTTAATTTCTCTGCTTGGTGCTTCATCACCGTACAACCTTCCTTGATGTCTTTCGTTATCACCTCTCCACCAAAAGGGATAACGGCAGTGTGGC
>JBCCQK010000257.1:0-11123 GCA_039024375.1 Bacteroidota bacterium | reverse complement strand
TTCACTGAGTCACGCACATCGCTACGCTACGTGCGACAAGAGGGGATTTTTGTGTGAAAAAAATTTAAATTTTAGATGAAAATTTTAAAATTTTTTAAACCAAAACCCATGTTTTAGACCCCCCAGGCGGCGTTTTTAAAAAGTGTACGGTAGAGAATTTTTTGACTGAAATAATGCCCAAAGGTATTTCGACTACTCATCAATCCCTATTTTACGATTTGAATAAAATTTGAGCCTAATTGAATTTTTTTCAATTTACCGAATACAATAGTCCCTTAACTTTGCACTATGGAAATCAAACATTTTAGACTCATCAAAACCATTGTAGAAGAAGGCAACATCGCCAAATCTTCCAATAAATTATTTTTGACGCAATCCGCTATTAGTCACCAGTTAAAGGAATTAGAACATCAGCTCGGTTTTCCTATATTTCATCGGGCTCGACAACAATGGAAACTAACGGAAGAGGGACAAGAACTGTACAACATTGGCGCTAAGATTTTGGCAGATTTGGAAAGAGGTTTCAACAAAATTGATTTACTCCGATTGGGTGCTTCGGGCAATATTAAGCTCGGTACCGAATGTTATTCTTTTTACCAAGGCCTTCCCAATCTCATTCAAAAAATGGGCTTATTATATCCTAATGTACACGTAGATTTGGTACTAGAAGCTACCCACCAACCCATTTCAAAACTATTGTCCAACGAAATTGACATTGCCATCGTAACGGAGAAAATGGAGCATCCTAAATTGGCGTATGTAGAAGTGAGGAAGGATGAAATTTTAGCAGTACTGCACGAAGAGAATCCGTTGAGCCAGCTGGACTTTTTAGAGCCTAGTCACTTTGCCCAAGTTCATCTTTTTATCCATTCGTTTCCTTTGGAATCCGTTTCCATCCATCAACATTTTTTACGACCCAATCAGATTACACCACAAAAAATAACCGCTATTCCACTCACAGAAGTTGCCTTGGAAATGGTCAATGCCAATATGGGCATGGTCTGTTTGCCCCAATGGGCGTTACAACCTTTTAACCTACCAGAGCAATTGGTACTAAAGTCGATTGGCCTAAATGGTTTGAAGCGAACGCATTACTTAGCCATCAGAAAGGCCGATTCGGGTAAGAAGCATATTCAAGAATTTGTGTCCAGTTTTATCGGACAGTTTTCCTATTTGTAGTTTATGGTTGAATCACATCTATTTCCTCAGTGAATCAATCCGTACTTTTCATCATACAGCCCCACCAAAACACTACTCCCATCCGCATCAATCCGCAATCCGCCGTACCTCGCATCCTCGTACCGTTTTCCCGTTCCTTCTTCAAAAAAATAGGATTCCGCTCCAAAACGCATCCGAGCGCCGTTCATAAAGTATTTGACCATATATTCCCTGTCTGCCAAAGGTTCTGTATCTGTTTGTAATCTCAATTTTTGGGCAACTTTATTGTCATCCAAAAAAAATACACAATAGCCTCGTTTCTGCTTTACCGAAGTATCTCTAAACATTCGATAATTTAGGTTCATAAAGTCCCCTTGCATCAATGACCTTGGGTCAACGGGGGCCAATTCGAAGAGGGCCAATACGCCCGTCTCTAGCGTCTTTTCTTTCTGCGCAATCGACCAATTGATGTAAAGAAGGAAGATAATCAGATTCAGTAAAATGATTATTGTTTTAGTTCGATTCATAGCTAACTGTATCTTTTTTGAAAAACAAAATAAGCGAGTAAAAACAACAATCCCGATAAGATTAAGACGCCAGACTTTTGCAATAGCGTTAGGTTCAAATCGTAATAATACTGACTCACCGAATAAACCAAAGCGATGACGCCAATAGCAATACCCGTCCGGTAGCCAATATGGTAATTTAAAATTAAAATCAAAATGGCTCCAGCAATAAAGGGGGAAAAAACCGAAGGAAGGAACATCACCGTTGCTAAGGTCATCACTACCACTTGGTTCCTTTTCTCAATAGCCATCTCTTGCATAATGGTGTAAATAGAAAATAAAGTGGTTCCTATAATCACAGTGGAAGAAAGCCACAGGTAATTAAACGCTAATCCATTCATCCTTCCGCCCTTTCCCACTAAGAACAACAATCCAATTAATGAAAAAATTAAGGCCAATCGAAGAGGTGCATAAATAGCGTTAAAAAAGAGGTTCTTTGAAATTAATTTGGCTTCGTTCAGATGTAGATACGTCAGTTTTATAGCTGTCCCAATAATGAGAAGGTGAATCCAATCGGACCAATCATTTTCCATGAGGAAAACGACCATACTTGCGCAGATAAGTAAAGCGGATAGAAACTGTAGCAAAAACTTTTCCGCAAGAAAAAAAGTAAGGGTTCCTAACAATATCATAGTAAGGGACACGAAATCATCTCCAATCCTATCTGCCAAGCCGAATCCTATCATTCCAATCCCCGTCAACCACGTGCAAATATTGATAGTATCCAGAAAGATTGACTTATCTACCCTACTCATAATTATGCCACTTACTAAGAAGAGTACCCCCAAGATAAGTAGGGCAAGTGAAGAATTGGGAACCCCTAATAGTAGCATAAACAATACGAAAAAAAACGACCCTACCAGTCCTCCAAAAATGGAAAGGATTTTCACCGCTAGGTTGGAATACCTAGCCGAATCACTATTAGCTTCCACCTCAATTTTTCCTCGGTCAAGCACAACGCCTTCTGCTTCCAAGGTAGTCAATAAATCATTTAATGCTTGCTTATCCATACCATTTCTTGTTTAGTGCTAAAATTTGTACGACTAGCCACGAAATACTGGCCACTAAAAATACACTAACAATTAAGAATAGTCCAATATCAAAAGTCTCTCTCGTCAGTCGAATCAGCATACACGTCGTAACGATTATCATACTTAATCCCACCACCGCCACATAAAAGCTATCCTTCACTTTTTTTCCGTACACAATTCCTCCTACGTAAGTCAATACACTCAAAAGAATGGAAAAATACCAGACAGTTCTATCTCCTTTCTCAAAAATTCCTTGACAGAAACTCATGGTGATATACCCAACTGCAAAAATTACGATTATCCGTTCTAGCCATTTCGGAACCGTGTTCACGAAGGGCTTTCCTTCTTGCCATTTTAGCAAACCTAAACTGACCATATTCACCACAAACAACGTATTCGCTACTAAATGATACGACCAATCAGCCGCTACTTGCGCTGCATATAGACCAATGGTTAAGTTGATTAACCCCAAAAAGATAAACCACAGTGGCGGAAAATTAGCAATGACCGCCCATAAAGCGATAAACAGCGTCCATCCCAAAAACAAATCATACGCGTCTGCACCCGTTTGGTAAATCTGCCCAAATACGGCGAAGACCGCACCAACCAGCATCGCCGCACCCGTCAATACCATGTTCTTGATTCGCGTATCTATTTTTAAAAAGATACTTGCCAATACGAGCAAAATCAATACGCCCTGTACCAAACCTAACTTGATAAATTTGTGCATAGCCGCCCAATTGTAGGCAAAAAAGAAGATAATACCCGATACTAAAAACGCTACCCCTCCGCCAACTAACAATAGCCGAATGAAGTCCCGCCAACTGCGCTGGTCCGCATATATCCTTTGCGTGTGGAAAAATTGGTTAATGCTTTCTGCGGACCAATTGCTGTAGCGGCTGATAGTGTGGATAAGGAAGCGTTGGATGGTTGGTTTTGTCATATTACTACTCATTGTAACCAGTTTTTATTCTATTGTCAGCTTAAGATCATCAATAAAAAAATCAATCAATCAACCTATTTCAGAACTACCAATTTTTCATGATGGCCGAAGTGGGCAACGTTGGCCCCATCTTCCAATCCATCATGGCGTTGAATAACTTTATTTTGGAATAGTCATAAATACTGGTAACAGGAATGGACTTTTCCAGGATAATGCCCCGTTGTAAAAGTGCTTCCCGTTGAACACCTCTTAGTAACGGTGTGTTTGGCGTCCACCAATTTTTACCGTCAAAGAAGGCAACATTGGTATAAGAAGCGTCCGTTATTTGACCATTTTTGACGATTAGGACGTCATCGCACGTACCTCTTTGACTAAATAATGTTTGTAGCGTTTTTCTATCTTTATATTTAAACGTGTAATCTAATTGACTTTCAACGAGTTGCAAACTGTGAATTGGGCGGATAGCGTACGGAAAGACTTCAACGTTTTCTAAGGTTTGGTCGTAGGTGACCCGACATTTGAATAGTCCTTGGGGATATTCATTCGCTAATGGAAGAATGGCCCGTAGATCGATGGTTAATGCCCCTGTAAAATGGGCTTGCCAACTTCGGTTGACTCTTGCTTGGTGCAACGATAAGTGATAGAATTGACCATCTTTTAGTTGGATGGTTTCAATAAATCGGGACATAAATCTTATCTAAAAGTTCTTGGTATTCTTTTTCCCATTGGCTGAAGGTCGTAATGCCGCCGCCACTTCGGTAGAAATACTGCTGACCTCGTTGTTCGATATACCGAATAAGGACGCCGCTGTCCAAATTTTGACCATCAAAATATCCCATAATGCCCGTGTAGTAGCCTCTCGATTGTCCTTCGGCGGCTCGAATAATTTCTACTGTTTTTTGCTTGGGCGCTCCACTAATCGAACCTGCGGGCAGTAATTTCAGTAAAATATCACCGATTTTTTTTTGATAATCAACGGGCAATTGTCCCGTTATTTTAGAACTGACTTGCAGCAGATTCTTCTGCATACTGCGAATTTTTTCTACGTAGCGGAAGCGTTCTACCGTAACGTTACTGGCGACCAAATTCAAATCGTTGCGAATCAAATCGACAATCGTGGCGTGTTCGGCCTGTTCTTTTTTATCTCCTAAAATTATTTTTTTAGCATTTGGAAGCGCCGCATCAATCGTTCCTTTCATGGGAAAAGACTGGATTTGTCCTTCAACGATTTTCACAAATGTTTCGGGCGAAAATACCACTAATTGATTGGGCAGGAACAATTTATATTTTGCTCGACTGCTTAAAAAAATGGAAGAAAGCGAGGTATTGATAGCAATTTTCGTTGGAAAGGTTAGGTTAAGTAGATAAGAATTTCCCCAATTGATTTCCCGTTGAACGATTTCAAAGGCCGTTCGATAGGTATTGGAAGCAATTGGTTGGGGCTGTATTGAAATTGGGGTATTGAGCGGCCGTCGATTGGGATATTTAAAATTTCGCCGCCCATTCATTTCCCACCACAAAGAAGTGCTCCCCCACTCTTTTTTTGCCAATACGACCAATTTTTCCAATTCAAAATCGAAAAGAAAAAAGAAGGCTTGACCCAAACGCCCCAACTCATTCATTCGACGTCGAGCTTCGGAAATAGACAATGTTTTTGGTAAATCAATTAACGTTTCTGTCATACATTTTTTGGACGGTGACGGATGCGAATAGTATCAAAGTAGGGAACCTAGAACCCAACCATTTGATGCAAAGTAAGTGTCTTTTGGAATAAAAATATAATTGATTAATTGCTTCCGTTAATAAATGTGCCACCTTTTTTGATAAAACAGCACTTTGTTCAACTAGTCACTAATTAACTAGTCACTAATTACTAAATCAACCAAAAACTAGACATGAAGTTCTTACAAAAAAGTAGTATTGCGCTCATTATTTTGCTCCCTCTATTATTGACCAATTGTGAAAAAGACAACCAAACGGTATCGCTGTGGTATTTGGAATCCAAATGTGGCCCTGCCCCTTGGGATGCTTACGTTGATTTTGGCAAACCCACTTTGGTCGTCGATGCCGTCGAACAATATTTAGCCAACGATTTATCCATTACCGAAGTCGAAATCACTTACAAATTCGAAGCATCTGTAGCGGAACAATGTGAGGCTTGTAGTTGCAAAAGTGGGAATGTGGTTGAAGTATTGGTGAACGAAGAACACGTGGAGGCGTTAGAGGAAGTTGGGTTTGAAGTGAGGAAGTAAGTAGGGTTTATGGGGCTTATCGGGCTAATAAAGTTTATCAGGTTTATTTGGCTAATGAGGTTCGTGAGGAACACTGTTCGCTCATTAACTACTCGGTAATGGCACTTTTCTCTCTTTTTCTGGGTTGAATAAGTAGGCAAAAGGCGATAATTTGCAGCCTTAGTGAAATCTAAAACCCGCCAGACTGCTGTGCGGGCTGGTTTAAAATGCAAAATTTAAAATCTAAAAGTGGTGAAAACCAGCAGTTTACATTTTAAACTGGAACAGGTTAATTTTTATGTTTTACTTTTGCCGGATATTCCGATTTTTTTAGAAAAGTGATACCAATTCAATGAGTTCAGAGACCAAAGAATCGCTCAATTTTATTGAGCAAATGATTGAGGAAGATATTGCCAATGGCAAACACGGCGGACGAGTGCTGACGCGTTTTCCACCCGAACCAAACGGTTATTTACACATTGGGCACACCAAAGCGATATGTATTAGCTTCGAAACGGCGCAGAAATACGGTGGTAAAACCAATTTGCGGTTTGACGATACCAATCCAACAACGGAGGAAACGGAGTACGTAGAAGCCATCAAAAATGACATTCGATGGTTGGGCTTCGAATGGGAAGGAGAGGCTAGATATGCTTCGGACTATTTCCCACAACTCTACCAATTTGCCAACGATTTGATTAAGAAAGGCTTGGCTTACGTGGACGATTTGTCGCCCGAAGAAATGGCCGAGCAAAAAGGAACGCCTACCCAACCGGGAAAAAATAGTCCTAATCGAGACCGAAGTGTGGAAGAAAACTTAGACCTTTTCGAACGCATGAAAAAAGGCGAATTTCGCGACGGGTCGATGGTCTTACGGGCTAAAATTGACATGGCGTCGCCCAATATGTTGATGCGAGACCCAATTATGTACCGTATTAAGCACGAAAAACACCACCGAACGGGCGACGAATGGGTCATTTATCCCATGTACGACTTCACCCACGGGCAATCCGATTCGATTGAAAAAGTGACGCATTCGCTGTGTTCATTGGAGTTTATCCACCACCGACCGCTGTACAATTGGTTCATCGAAAAATTGGGCATTTATCCTTCCGAACAAACCGAATTCGCTCGAATGAACGTCACGTACATGATTACGAGTAAGCGGCGGTTATTGAAATTGGTGCAAGAGGGATTCGTTTCGGGATGGGATGACCCACGGATGCCCACGCTTTCGGGAATGCGACGACGGGGTTATCCACCGATGGCCTTACGGACGTTTTGTGACAAAGCGGGCGTTGCCAAACGGGAAAATTTGATTGATATTGGGTTGTTGGAATTTTGCGTTCGCCAAGAACTGAACAAGACCGCCAATCGGATGATGGCCGTTTTAGACCCCGTCAAAGTGGTCATCACGAACTATCTCGACGATAAATCGGAAGACTTGATTTTGATTAACAATCCCGAAGACGACAGCGCAGGCAGCCGAGTGGTCCCTTTTTACAAAGAAATTTACATCGAACGGGCAGATTTCATGGAAAATCCGCCTTCGCCCAAGAAGTTTTACCGACTCGGCCCCGAACGCAATGTTCGGTTAAAAGGCGCTTACATTATTCGTGGCGAAAGCTGCGTGAAGGACGACAACGGCAACATTACTGAGATTCACGCCACGTATTACCCCGACAGCAAAAGTGGTTCGGATAATTCGGGCATCAAGGCCAAAGGCGTACTCCATTGGGTGTCTGTCCCCCACGCCAAGGAAATCGAAGTGCGTCAATACGACCGCCTCTTCACCGACGAAACGCCCGTTGGCCACGAAGGCAAAGACTTTATGGAATTTTTCAACCACGATTCCTTACAGGTCGTCAAGGGCTACGCCGAACCTGCGTTACTGAAGGCGAAAGCGGGTGACCAATTTCAGTTTATGCGCATTGGTTATTTCTGCTGCGACCCCGATTCTACTGCGGAGAACAAAGTGTTTAATCGGACGGTGACGTTGCGAGATGGGTGGAAGAAGAAGTAGGTTGTTATTCGTTATTGGTTATTTGTTATTTGTTATTCGTTTAGATGTTGACGGCTAATAGCGACAAGGATATATTTTTAGAAAAAGTTAGACCTTTCAGCCCGTATGGGCTGGAAGGTCTTTTATGTTTTCAAGCAATTCTCAATAGCAAACTAGGCGTGGATGGAGTTTTTTCGAATATTCCTCAGTGGGCTTGATGCAACACTGATTGGACAAGATTCAACTGATTTTCACTGATATTTAACACAAACAGCTAAGAAAATCAGTGATAATCTGTCAAATCCTACTGATTACCCATATCTTTTTGGGGTAAAAAAGGAGTGTAACTCCGACTTAATTTGTATTAAAAGTTACTCAACTAACTCGTAAGGTGCATGGCACCGACCACATTTGTTAAAATGGGCATTAATGTAGTCGGTGCGATGCACCTTTGTTAACCGATTTCAGCAATAGAAGATACAAATATTATCGGTACTATGTATCTTTTTACTATCTAGTAGAGTTATTGGTAATCAATACCCGTTAAATCTGTGTTGCATCAAGTCCTAATTTATAAACTTCATGCAGCCCGATATTTTAAGTCTCTGACTTGAAATGGATATCGGCTCGTCTCCCGACGAGCATTTTCAAAATTCACTTTAAAGCACCTACTCCTTATCAGGCAAAACCGCCGTTGCCCCGTAACTACTCACATTATTATCATACGGTGGAATCATGTGCGCCTTATCTCCTGAAGAGAAGGTTTCGGGCGCTGCTTCTCGAAATAGCTTTATATCATTGAGTTGTTTGAGGTATTGCTCTCGTTCTAAGCCAATTCTAGCATTCGCTTCTGCTAATTTCATTTTCAATTCTAACTCCATTTTTGCCAAATGTTCCCGCAACTCTTCGTTCTCCGCAATCATTTTAGCCCGTTGCTCTTCCAAACTTAGTTTCTTATCAAACGAAATTCGGTTCATCTTATCGGGCGTTTTGACGATACGCATTCTGTCAATCGCATCTAATCGAATTGCCGTTTCAGCAGACACTCCTTGGTAGACATTTTGACCATTTAATATTTTTTTCTTCATAGCATTTCGCAAATCCTCTGAATCCACCCCATCATTCGGAATAATCGTAGGGGGAAAAACGTGGTCGGCTTTCACGCGCATCTGTACCCGCATTTGGTCCATATTAGTGATGTAAAATTCTTCGGTGAAACCAGAGCGGGCGTTCCATTTACCAATTAAAACATCTAGTTCGCCGTTTGCTTTAAAAATGGACGATTCGTAGTTGAAGAGCGCACCGTATTCGGTCGCTTTTTGCGCCCAGCTGGCCAAGTCCGCTTTACTCGTCTTGTGACTAATCCAAAATTCGGCAATATCAAATGGTTGTTTGGAACTACCGCTAACTGTTTTATTAGAAGTAGCTTCGGTGTATTGGGGTTTAAAAATGACGTTTTCGTTGGCTCGAAGCGTCAAGTTGTATTTGGACAAATCGTGAATTTCGAAGTCACGGTAGATGCCACTACGGTCGCTTGGTCGGATGTTTCCACGGATTTTGCCTGTTAGGTACGTTTCACTTGGTATTCCCATATTTCCCAGTTCGTAGAAGATAACCTTCACCCTAGCTCGCCCCTGAAATTCTTTCATTCTTTTCCAAAAAACTTGCTTATCCATGCGGTCGTGAATGGTCAGCGTGTAAGATTCTTTATCCATCTGACTAGCATTCAAGGAATTGAACAGTACTCGAAAATCATAGACTAAACCTCCCGCATAGGTTATCATTAGCGGTGTTGCTATCAAATCATCGACCCGAAAATCGATTAATTGGCCTTTTTCCGCTCGGTAAGTCCCCCAAATGGCGTCGTAATTATCGCCTTCGCCGTACATTACGAACTCAAAAATATCTAACGGAATTAACTCCTCGTTTTTTCGCTGAGCGGTCTGGCGACTAAAATTTTCGTCTAACAGAATGACTTTTTTAGTAATATCACTTGACAATTCTGTTCCTTCTTTTTTATTAAAAAAGCGGTCTAAATCGTAATATTGATAAGCGACAACGCTCGCCGCGGGAATCAATAAGAGGACAAAAGCCCCCATTAGTTGTCGAAATGAAATCGGTCGCTCTTCCACGCCGAACATCCGTTTGATACGGGTGGAAAACTGACGCTCTTGTCCCATAGCGGAAAGCGACAATTGGTATTTGGGCGCACCTATTTTTCGCCATTGCAAAGCCGTTAAAGTTTCTACGTAAGTCGTTCGATTATTCCCCATTGACAGCACCAAATCGTCACAGCAATGTTCTCGATGCTTGCGAATATCGTTCGACAGCCACCACACCAACGGGTGATAGAACAAAATAATTTCTACGACCGATTGGAATAGATTCACTAGGTAATCGTGCCGTTTGATATGCGCTAATTCGTGTAGTAAAATCGTCTCTATCGCTTTCGCATCAAAACCCGTCACCAAACTGATGGGCAATAACACAACGGGCTTGAAGTGACCAAAAGTAATCGGTTCTTTGCAGTAATTGGATAGATACACCCGAACGTCTTTTTGAATACCTAGCTGCTGCTTGAATTGCGCTATTTTTTGGAACCATTCACTGCCAATCAATTCATTTTCCGTTTTTCGTAAAGAATTTACTTTGTTCATCCCCCACAAAAATCGGCCTAAAAAGTACATCACGCCCAATCCCCAAAACGATACCAAATAAGGCAAGAGATTCGTCAACAGATAAAGCCACGAAGTACTCGCTTCGTTGGCAAGCAGTGTGGGTGTTTCGATGAAGATAAGCGGGGTAATATCACCAGTGGGCGTGGTAGAAAAGTTATCCGTTACCATCGTAGTATTTGCTTCGTACAGGTAAGCAAACGTTAGTATCGGTGCCAACCAAGTGGCCACTAAAGTGATAAGTCCTAAGTAGTATTGGGATAGCGCTCGTTTCCCCTTCCCAACATTTTTGGCTAACCAATACAGGGCAACGAGGAAGGTAATTTGCCACAAGGAGTGAAGGAGTGTCCAACCGATGGTAGTTATCATTTTTATGAGGATTTTGGTGGTGAAAGGAATTTATTTTTTTTGTTTTGCTGAATATTTTTTGTCATAAGTATTAAGACAAGGTTATCTAAAGTTATTTTTTGACAGGATTGCAGGATGAACAGGATTTAAAATATTGATAATCAAAATC
>JBCCQK010000256.1:0-11170 GCA_039024375.1 Bacteroidota bacterium | reverse complement strand
TTTTTTCGTTAAATTTCTTTGGCTCCCCCCCTTTTTTGGGTCCCCCCACTTTTCTTGCGAAAAATTTCAGAATAAATACAACTACTTCTAAATCAAGACGAATCATGAAATATATCGTTTGCGAAAAACCTGGCCAATTTATTCTAAAGGAAAAAGAAATGCCCCGACGAAAAGCGGGTGAGGCTATCTTAAAAATTAAACAAGTTGGCATCTGCGGAACAGACTTACACGCCTACGGAGGTAACCAAGCTTTCTTTACTTATCCAAGAATCTTAGGTCACGAACTGGCCGCCGAGATTGCTGAAATTGGCGATAATGAGCAAGGATTGAGCGTCGGCGATAAGGTCATCATTATGCCTTACATTAGTTGCGGGAAATGTATCGCTTGCCGAAATGGAAAGCCGAATTGTTGCACCAATATTAGGGTTCTAGGTGTCCACTCCGACGGTGGAATGCAAGAGTATTTCTCGGTTCCGACGAACATTTTAATTCCTGCAGGTAATTTGTCGCTTTCTGAAATTGCTTTAGTCGAACCGCTAGCAATTGGCGCTCACGCCATTCGGCGGGCCAACGTGCAGCGAGGAGAAAATATCGTTGTAGTAGGTTGTGGCCCAATTGGCATTGGACTGATGAAATTGGCGCAAATGGACGGTGCTAGGGTCATTGCCCTCGACGTCAACGAAGATAGACTGCGCTACGCCAAAGAAAAAATCGGTGTGGATGCGGTAGTTAACGTCTTAAAAAGTCCCGTCGAGAAAGTCAGCGCCCTTACCAACGGAGACATGGCAACGGCCGTTTTTGACGCAACGGGCAACCAACGGGCTTTAGAATCGGGCGTGGATTACATGGCGCACGGCGGTCGCTACGTATTGGTCGGCCTGTCCAAAGGACCATTGACGTTCACGCACCCCGCTATTCATAGCAAGGAAACAACTATCATGTGCAGTCGAAATGCGACGTTCGAAGATTTTAGAAAAGTCAAAACGGCTCTGGAAAGCGGTGCTTTTCCGACGGATTCGTTTATTACGCATCGGGTACATTTTAGCGAGATGACGGCGCATTTTGATAGTTGGTTGAAGCCAGAAACGGGCGTAATTAAAGCTATGGTAGCTTTTTAACTGACCGACGATTCCTTCTTCCCTTTCTTCCGAACGTATTCACTGGGCACCATTCCAAACTGCTGCTTAAAGCATTTGGAGAAATACGATGCCGTATTAAAACCCGTCATAAACATGATTTCTTTAATGGTATAGTCGCTACCTTCGAGGAGCTGGACGGCTCTTTTCAAGCGAACCGTTCGGATAAATTCACTGGTAGATTGACCCGTCAAGGCTTTGATTTTTAAGTAGAGTTTGCTACGGCTGATGAACATTTCTTTGACGAGTGCTTCTACGTTAAATTCGCTGTCGTCCATGTGGTCTTCCACCAAATCTACGGCCCGTTTGAGGAATTGCTCGTCGGCGGACGTGACCGTTACTTCCGAAGGTTGGAGAATGATTTCTTTTCTAAATCGTTCTTTCAGTTTAGCCCGCTGACGGTGAATATTCAGCAGTTGCATTTTTAGAATTTCCAGCTTAAAGGGCTTTTTGACGTAAGCATCGGCGCCCGTTTGCAAGCCTTCCAACTCGTTCTCCGTAGCCGTTTTGGCCGTCAGTAAAACGACGGGAATATGACTAGTATTCGTGTCTTTTTTCAGTAGTTGGCAAAATTCTATACCGTCCATTTCGGGCATCATAATATCGCTGATAATGATGTCGGGCAGAGAAGCGGTGGCCATTTCGTAGCCCAATTTACCATTTTCGGCTACAATTACCCGAAAATTATTTTGTAAACCATCTTGAATAAACCGTCGAATGTCCGCATTGTCATCCACAAATAGTAAGAGCGGCAACTCATCGGCAGGTAAGGTATCTGCCAAGTCGGAGTTTTCCGCTGTAGATAAACCGTGAATGGGTTCGGGCATGAAATATTCGAATGGGTCTGCGTTTTTGTCGAACTGCTCAATTGGCTTACGGTTGATTTCTTCTTTCCCAAAGGCTTCTCTATCCATTGGCAGAGTGACCGAAAAGGTGGCTCCTTGCCCTTCCTTGGTGTCTAATTGAATAGTACCGTAATGTCGTTCGACCAAGTTTTTGGTATAGGCCAATCCAATGCCTGCGCCGTCTTTATTTTCTTCTTTGCCGCCTTCCTTAAAAAATCGCTGGAATACCTTCTTTGCCACCTTTTTGGACATGCCCGGCCCCGAATCGCTGACACTGATTTTGAGGAAATGTTTCGATTTGGTTTTTAGGGTGGTAGGTGGTGCTACCTCTTCCAGTTTGATTTGAATCTTTCCTTCTACTGGCGTGAATTTAAAGGCGTTGGATAATAAATTGTAAACGATTTTTTCTACAAAAGCGGGGTCAAACCACATAAACATACCTACTTCTTCGCTGGCGAATTGGAAATTAATTTTTTGTTTATTCGCCAAAAATTGAAACGGTTCGATAATCTCTTTTACAAACGAAATGATGTCGCCCTGCCTTGCCGTTAGCGCCATTTTCCCTTGGTCGAGTTTGCGAAAATCGAGCAGTTGATTCACCATGCGCAGTAAATACTTCGAATTTTTATACATGAAATGGTATTGTTGCTGGATGTCCTCGGCCGAAAAGTTCCTACTTTTTTGCATCAACTGTTCCAACGGCGCAATGATTAAGGTCAACGGCGTCCGGAGTTCGTGAGAAACGTTGGTGAAGAATTGTAGTTTTAACTGATTGAGTTCTTCCCGTTTTTCTTTGTTGAGGCGTTCTAGTTTTAATTCGTGCTTCTCCTCAATGTTGATGAGTTCGTAGTGTCGGAATAAATATAATGCTCCTAAAAAAGCTAGCAAATAGCATAAAAAAGCGGGCCAAGTGAGATACCAAGGCGGTATCACTTTTATGTCTAAAGTAGCAGGTTCGGCTGACCAATAGCCATCTTGGTTCGCTGCTCTGACCTGCAGCGTATAATCGCCCGGCCGCAAGTTGGTGTAGATGGCCTTTCGACTATCGACGTCCGCCTTTACCCAATCTTTATCAAATCCTTCCAGTTTGTATTCGTACTGCATGCTTTCTACGTCGGCGTAGTCCAAACTTGAAAAACCTATCGAAAAGTTGTTTTCTTCGGAATATAACTCTATGCCTTCAGTTTCCGACAATGTTTTGCTCAATAAGATACGTTCGTTGAGTTTTTCGCCGATGTTAATGGGTTGGTTGAGTACTTCCATTTCTGTAAAGACCACTTTGGGGGGAGTAGTATTGTCTCGAATATCTTCTGGATTGAATACATTGAATCCATTCGACCCTCCAAATAGTAGCGTACTATTGTACTGTTTCAACGCCACTGCTTCCAGAAACTCGTAGCCTTGTAAACCACTTTCATTGTAATAGTTTTTGATAATCCCCGTTTGCGGATTGAGTTGACTCAATCCCTTGTTAGAGGCTATCCAGATATGTCCTTGATTATCGTCTAGAATACTTTTGATGGACTTGTTGGGAAGACCATTTTCTAGGCCGTAATTAGTAAAGCGTTGTGTGCTGGGATTAAAGCTGCTGAGGCCACCTCCTAGCGTAGCAATCCAAATATGACCATCTACACTTTCGTATATATCTAAGATATAATTATGACAAAGACTCTGTGGATTATTTACTTCGTGGGTATAGACTTGAAAAGTCGGTTGGGCTAAGTTTTTATCGGCGTACGCAATCTTGTTTAGACCATTTCCCGTCCCAATCCAAATATTGCCTAGATTGTCCTCAAAAATCTTTCGAATAATACTATTAGAAAGTCCATTTTTATTGGTTTTATCAAATTTGAATACGGTCTTTTTAAAACTACCGTCAGCTTTGGGCACCCATTTGTGGATACCGCCTCGGTAGGTTCCAATCCAAATGATTCCGTCCTTATCTTGCAGGATGGCGAAAGTAGAACCTTTAAATTCCGTATTGGTCGTTACGGTCGTAGGGCGACCAGAAGAAATATCAATTTGGCGTAGAAAGGGAGCGTCTTCCGACCCTACCCAAATCGAGCGTTTATTTTGTAATGTTACTTCTTCTAGTGCAAATGGTCGAGTAGAACTTGGAAAGTTAACGAAGGACTCGTAGTTTTCTCCTTGATTGTGAAATAGGCCTCCCCCTTCTGTCCCCATCCAAAGAAAGCCGTTACTGTCTAATAGTACGGAACGAATTTTGGAGTAGTTCTGATCTTCGTACATCAATTTTCGACCGTAGTGTAAAAACGGTTTCCGTTTGGGGTTAAAAAAGTTGATACCTCCACCATTCGTACCTAACCAAATTAAACCATTGTTATCAATGAATAGATTCCGAATAATGTTATTGCCAATCCCATCAGGTTCATCACTAGAAACAGTGTACTGATTAACGAGGGTAGGTAAGCTGTTGGCGGTTCGATTGTCAAAATGGAATAGACCACTGTAGGAACCTATCCAAATCTGATTGGTTTCGTCTTCCACAATGCTATACACGGTATTTAGGTCGTCTAATTTTTCGTAGGTTGCATCGTTGTAGGGTTGTCTTTGCATAAAAAGACCACTGTTGGTAGCTAAGATTAGTCTTCCTCGGTGGTCTTCTTCAATAGCATAGACATTGTAATTTGATGAATAATCGGTAATGGAGATGGGTTGCGCTCTAATCTTATCAAGGTCATTTGGCAGATTAATTTTGAACATTCCTTGTCTAGTCCCAACTAGGATATTTCCTTTTTTGTCTTCAAAAATTGTGGTTACACTCGGTTCTTTAGTAGAAAAAGCGATTCGCTTGATGCGGGGTTCTCGGTTTTTATCAAAAGTAATGACATCTAGTCCTTTGACGGTCGCTACCCAAATCCGCCCCATTCGGTCTGTCAATAGTCTTAAAATAAAATCGTTGGAGAGACTGTTTTCGTCGTTAGGTTGATGCCTAAGGGTTCGAAAAGATTCGTTGGAAAGCGAGAAGTAATTGAGTCCCTTCCCCGTTGTACCAACCCATAAGCGCTCATAGTGGTCTTCCGTAAGGGCAAAAACTAAGTTACTGTTGATACTGGCCGCTCGCTCATCATCGGGCTGGTAAATCGTAAACTCGTAGCCGTCGAACTTATTGAGTCCGTCGTTGGTACCAAACCACATAAATCCTTTGCTGTCTTGATAAACAACGTTGACGACATTTTCTGATAAGCCTTCTTTTGAAGTTAGTTTGTTGAAATACAACTGTTGCTGCTGGGCAAAAGAGAAGTGGCTATGGCCTAAAAGGAATAGTACGATTGACCAACTCATCCAACTACTACCGAATTTCTTTACTTGATTAACCATTCTTTATGTTTTGTTCTTTTGCAATTTCTTAAAAAAAGACCAATTTTTGTCATCAAATGATTAAATGAATAGGACAAATGGTGAAAATGGCGGTAAAAGCGTATGGTGGTATCATTGCATGTGGAGTTACTCAAGTTTAACCACTTTCCATATGGACACACCTGTGCGTGATTTCTAGTCTTGTAAAAATTGTCAAAGAGCTATTAAATTTTTTTCTTTATTTTTGGAAAAATAATTCAAGAAATATTTATCAAAAATGAATACCATTACCTTTGGTGAATTAATAAAAAAACGGCGAGTTGCGCAAAAACTGCCGTTACGGGAAGTAGCTGGGGCTATCGAATTGGACCAATCCCTACTGAGTAAAATCGAACGGAATAAGATAATTGCCCCACAGAGAGTTATCAAACCACTCGCCAAATGCTTAAATATTGGTTATAAAAAGTTGCAAATCAAATATTTAAGCGATAAGCTATATCGAGAATTCAAAGATGTAGATTTCAGCGTTGAATCCTTTGAACTTACGATTAAACAACTCGAAACGCAAGGAAAAGGAACAACGTACGAACTAGAGAAAAAGCAATTTATTCGTAAAATCAATGCCTATTTTGAAAATAAGCCAGTTGAAAAAGCATGGTTGTTTGGTTCTTTTGCTAGAAACCAAGAAAGTCTTGATAGTGATATTGATGTTTTAGTAAGGTTCAGTAAGCCGAATAAAATTGACCTTTTTGACTACATCGGTATTCGACAAGATTTAGAAGACCTTACGGGAAGACAAGTTGACTTGGTAGAAGAAGGTCACGAAAGTGAAAAAATTAAACCTTTTATTCATGCGGATAAAAAACTAATTTATGAGCGAAAAGCCATCAAAAATTGACCGACTTCACCATATTCTCGAAGCGATAGATAGAATTTTGAAGTTCGTCGAAGAGATGGAATACGAAGATTTTGTGAATAATGAAATGGCTCAATTTGCCGTTATCAAAAACTTTGAAATCATTGGAGAGGCTGCTTATTATCTTCCCAAAGAATACAGAATAGCTAATGGGCAGGTCATTGAGTGGAGAAAAATTATTGCCTTTAGGCATATATTGGTCCACGATTATTACAAAATAAATACGGCGATAGTTTGGAAGGCTATACGAGGGAAATTGATTGATTTAAAGGGAGAGATTGAAAAATTGGCCGAAAACGAATAAAGAAATGGAAGCCTGCAAGAAATACTTACAACAATTTCCTCATTACACGCCCCAAGCATGGGAAGACCTTCTTCCCTTTTTGTACAAGAAAAATATTAAGGCAGGGGATTATTTTCTAAAAAATGGACAAATTTGCCAAGAAATCAGCTTCGTCGAAAAAGGATTGCTTAGGCTGTATTATTTAAATGACGGAAAGGAAGTAACCAACTGTTTTTGCAAGGAAAATACCATTACTACC
This sequence comes from Bacteroidota bacterium, assembly GCA_039024375.1. GTDB lineage: Bacteria > Bacteroidota > Bacteroidia > Chitinophagales > Saprospiraceae > JAFMDF01. Next base: position 4,410 of record JBCCQK010000256.1, on the reverse strand, counting down.
TCTCAAACTAGCCTAATTACCCAACGGGAAAGCGACCTATCTATTCAAGCGATTGAACCTACTCAACTCATTGTTTTTTCCTACCATGTTTTGCAAAAATTGTACGAAAAAAATCTATTTTGGCAACAGGTGGGCCGCCTAGCATTGGAGCGCGAAATTATCACCATGGAATGCCATAACCGATTTTTGAGTGACCTAACGGCGACGCAACGGTATCAACAAGTCCTACGAAATGACCCCGACTTATTGCAAAGAGTTCCACTCAATTATTTAGCCACCTACCTACAAGTAGCTCCCGAAACGCTCAGCCGCATTCGAAAAAAAAATTTGCAGACTTGACCTAGGTCAATGGACGCCGTCGAAGTTTAGTGGATATTTGTGTTATTCATCTAACTAAATCTTTAAAAAATGCACACAAATTCTGTCAAACAGTCCGTCGTCGCCACCTATGGGAAGTTAGCAAAATCTACTAAGAAAGGCTTGTTCTCCAAACTTTTCGCCTGCTGCGACCCCACGAAAAACGCCAATAACGTGGGGAAGGCCATAGGGTATTCCGAAGAGGCTTTAGCCGCCGTCCCCGACCAAGCCAATTTGGGCGTAGGTTGTGGCAATCCATCCGCATTGGTGAACATCAAAACGGGAGAAACCGTGATTGATTTAGGGTCGGGAGCAGGATTTGACGCTTTTATCGTAGCGTCTCTCGTTTCGAAAACGGGAAAAGTAATCGGCGTGGACCTGTCGGAGGATATGCTTCGGTTGGCCCGAAAAAATGCGCAAAAAGGCGATTATCAACAGGTTGAGTTCGTGAAAGGAGACATTGAAGACTTACCGTTAGCCGATGGAATTGCCGACCACGTTATTTCCAATTGCGTGATAAATCTATCCTTGCACAAGGATAAAGTGTATCGAGAAGCCTTTCGAGTGCTCAAAAAGGGTGGAAAGTTAGCCGTAAGTGATGTTGTATTAGAAAAAGAGTTACCCGATTTTGTGAAAAATTCTTTGGCGGGACACGTTGCGTGTGTGTCGGGGGCGGAGAAGATAGGCGATTATTTGCAGTACGTAAAAGGTGCGGGTTTTGTTGATATTCGGGTCGAATCAAAATCTGAGTTTCCGCTAGAGTTAATGCTGGCCGACCCGCAGATTGCCAAGATTGCGGCCACTATGGATTTTAATTTGGATAGTGAAGAAGCGAAAGATATTGCTTCAAGCGTTAAAAGTATTTCGATAACTGCAATTAAAAGTTAGATACAGCACCTGTTATAACAATATTTAGACAGTTGGTAATAACCACTTTTTTAACATAAGGTTTGGATAATTTGAAAGCCCACTAGAGCTGGTTCTGTCTGTAGTTAAATTGTCTTGATAGAGACTTTTAGTGGTTAGGTGTGATACTTAGAGTCGAGCTTAAAGGTCCTAAACGTTGAAAATCCAACACAATTCAATGGGCGTTTGAAAGAGGTTTTGACTGAAAAATAGCTATCTTTACAAAAGATTGAGTTCATTAAGGCCATTGCTTCAGAAATGAAGTTCCGAGTTACCTCACTCAATTCACTGTTTTATACCTATTTCAAAGCGACTTATAGTCAAACAAGATGAAAAACCTTTTCCAAAAAAAAATTAGGATACCTTTCCTTTTGGTTTTGGTGTTCCCTTTCTGCTCAACTACAACTTTTAGTCAAGTTAGCCTCTTCCAAGAAGAAGTTACGAACTTCACTTTTTCTGCACAAGAAGAAGAACTACGAAAAACCTACGACGCACTTGACATTCGGTTTGTGAAGTTTGCTGGACTTCCGCAAAGTAACTTGGCAGACTTGGAACTAGAAGTCAACTTATTTGGTACGACTAAGCACCGAGTAGCGTATCTACGAACGGACGTTTTTACTAATAATACCACTTCTTGGGTGGGTAAGATTGAAAAACAACCGTACAGTTCCGTCGTTTTTTCCGAATACGAAGGAACTTGGGCAGGACGTATTCAAGACAATAGCGGTAATCGCTATTTATTAGTTGCCACTGACCAAGCCGATGCCTACGCGCTGGTTGAATTGGGCGACAAAGTAATCAACGAAGGAAACGATGCGGTTATTCGACCCGAAGCTAAATTGCGGGACGAAAAAGCCACTTCCAGAAGCGCCATGAGTATTTGTGATATTGGCAGTACCTGCGCCAGTAAAACTGTCGATATATTAATCGTTTATACCGCCGCCGTTATCGCCAATCAAGGTGGAACGAACGCCGTTTTAGCTACTTTTGCTAATATCATCTCGGATATGAATACGATTAATACCAACAGCGCCGTCAATCACACCTTCAATTTGATAGCGACGCATGAGACCAATTACGTAGAAACGACTAGTCCATATACTGATTTAGATTGGTTAGAAGCAGACGAAACCGTGTCGGCGCTACGAGCAGCGCACGGTGCGGATATTGTAGGGTTAATTACTAATACGCCCACTAATCAATACTGTGGATTAGGCAATTTAAACATCAGTTCAACTAATTACAGCTCAAATGCTGCTTTTTCGGTAACTGCTTGGAGCTGTGCGTCCGGCAATAGAACTTTTGCTCACGAAGTAGGACATAATATGGGGCTGCGACACGACCGATTCGTGGATATTAATAATTCACCTTGTGTCCATGCGCACGGCTACGTCAACCAAGCGGCCTTTGGAAGTAGTGATGTTTCTAAAAGGTGGCGAACCGTTATGGCTTACAACAGTAATTGTTCGGCTAATGGCTTTAATTGTAGTCGAATAGGATATTGGTCGAACCCTAACGTCACGAATACAGGAGACCCCATGGGTTCCACAACTTTGGGTGCCGAAGCGGATGCTGCCTACTTACTAAATCGGGCTATTTGCCAAGTGGCTGATTTTAGGTCCACGCCCACCTGTCCAGCGGTCAGTGCCGTTGACGTAAACGATTTAGTCTGTTCGGGCAGTTTAGGGTCTGAAATTAGTAATTGGCAAACCAATGTTAATAATGGCTCCGTCAACTTAGCGGCTATCGCTAGTGCTAATACTAATAATGTAGTAGAGTATTCGACGGTGTTGGTCCAAGGGGCAGTAACGGCTCCCAATGGAAACACGGCCAACGGGGTGCATAGTGGCGGCAGCAATCTCACGGAGACGCAAACAACTTATGCTTACCTGCGTTGTTTTGGAGCGGACCAAACCGACGGGACGGGAGATGATAGCTACCTGTTATTAGGTACTCATACATTGACCGTTGACTCCGAAGCGACGGGAACGGGAAATGGAGTGTCAACGGTTAACATTAGCGATTGTAGTAATACGCAAAACATCAACCTAACTACGAATACCTCCGAATTGGCAGAAGATGGTGTCGTCGGTTGGTGGGTAACGGAGACCAATCCTATTACTACGACCGTCACGGACAATGCGAGTTTGGCCACTGCGTTGAATAATGTGACTATCGGTGGTGCTCTGTCCAATACCGTAAATAACCTATACGAATCGACTAGTGGTATGCCGAAAAAAGAATATATGCTTCCTTTTGATTGTAGCCCCCTTGACGATAGTAAAACTTATTATGCTACGCCCGTATTAGCTACTTCAAAATCGGGGCAGCCAGCCTCCAGTTGTAGCAACTCGGAAAATAGCAGTCCGATTAATGTAAACTTTGGTGGAGGCGACCTCCGTGCGGGAGCAAGAACGGGTTTGGTTGACCTTGCTGGACAAGGATGTCCAACTGACCAAGGCACACCTACTTGGCAAATATGCATAGATATTACTACCTACACGAATGGGTCGGGCAATCTTGCCTTTAACTTCAGACAGGACGTTTGTAGTAATAGTAATTTTGTTAAATATGATAGTAAAACGGGTGTTACTGCTGGCGACCAGTTTTGCTACACCGTTGCCGATATTGGTGGATTTGACCCTACTTCCAATTCTATGTGTGTCCTTTTGTGGGATGATGTCGCCAATTCTAGTAATAATAACGTGACGTTAAGTGCTTCTTTGACCATTACGGCAAATTATGCGGCTGTTCCCGCTATTCCCTTTCCTTCAATTACGAGTTACGACGATTGTCTTTTTGGCACTCCCGTACAAATTAACTGTAATTGCCCAGGAAGTTGTCCGACTATTGGTACTCTAGCTGGTACTTCTCCTTTGTGTAGTGGAGATACCGTTACTTCTTTGGTAGCGAGCGGACTAGCGAACATGGGTGGAAATGACGTGAAATTTGTTTATTTCAACAGTGCTCAAACGGGGAACGCCATGTACGGAACACCCGCTGGCACGTTGGGTACGGTCACGAATGCCAACTTGGGAGGCAGCGGTACGACTGCCACATTGACGAATGTCCATTATCCAACTGCTCCGGGGACTTATTACGTTTACGCTATTTTAGGAACGACACCAACGGACGCCAACTGCCGCC